>JBGPOV010000134.1:0-10075 GCA_041488255.1 Gammaproteobacteria bacterium
GCATCAGAGGCACAACATGGCCAAGAAGAAGTTGAACGTCGCAATGATCGGGTACGACTTCATGGGTCGCGCCCATTCTAATGCCTGGCGGCAGGTGGCGCGGTTCATGCGGGATGTCCCATTCGAGCCCGTCATGAAGGTCGTGGCCGGCCGTACCGAGACGAAGGTCAAGGAGGCTGCAGAGCGTCTGGGCTGGGAGGAGTACGCGACGCGCTGGGAGGACGTCATCGCGCGCAAGGACATCGACATCATCGACATCTGCACGCCCGGCGACTCGCACATGCCCATCGCCATCGCGGCGGCGGAGGCGAAGAAGAACATCCTGTGCGAGAAACCGCTCGCCAACACCCTGGCCGATGCCGAGAAGATGTGGGGCGCCGCAACCAAGGCCGGCGTGATCCACATGGTCTGCCACAACTACCGCCGCTGCCCGGCGGTGGCGCTGGCCAGGCAGCTCATCGACGCCGGGAAGATCGGGACAATCTACCACTACCGCGGCACCTACCTGCAGGACTGGATCGTCGATCCGGCGTTCCCGCGCGTGTGGCGGCTGGTGAAGTCCAGGGCGGGCTCGGGGTCGCTCGGCGACATCCTCTCGCACACGATGGATCTGTCGCGCTACCTGGTCGGCGAGCCGGTCGAGGTAAACGGCCTGCTCAAGACTTTCATTACCGAACGGCCGCTGCCCGACAACCCGGCGAAGAAAGGCCCGGTGGACGTCGATGACGCGGCGTTATCGCTCGTGCGCTACGACAACGGCGCGGTCGGCTACCTGGAAGGAACGCGCTTCGCGACCGGCCGCAAGAACTACAACCGCTTCGAGATCAACGGCGCCAAAGGCAGTATCGTCTGGGACCTCGAGCAGTTGAACGAGCTGCAGCTCTACGTGGAAGAAGGCCCCAACAGCGGCTTCCGCACCATCTCGGTCACCGACGGCAAGCACCCGTACGTGGGCGCGTGGTGGCCGCCGGGGCACATCATCGGCTACGAGCACTCGTTCACGCACACCGTGTACGACTTTCTGCGCGCGATCGCCGAGCAGAAGCTGCCCTCGCCCAGCTTCGAGGACGGCTACAAGAACCAGCGCGTGCTCGATGCCATCGAGCGGTCGGCACAGGATGGGAAGTGGGTGAAGATCGGGTAGTGGAGCGGATGCCCGCACCCCGTCGTACTTGCCGGCGCTCGCGCTGTCGACGAACTCGAAGTGCACCGGCTCAGGCAGGGGACGGCCGCAGTGCGGCCTCCGCCTGCTCCAGCCAGAACCGCATGTCCATCTCGCGGTACAGCGTCGCTGCGGTGGCGAGATGCTCTCTCGCCTGCTCGCGCTGGGTAGTCGTAGCCACCCTCTCCCCGTTGCGGGAGAGGGGCTGGGGGTGAGGGCTGCCGTACAGCTTGCCGAGGCCGAAGTGACAGTGGGCGGCGAGCGGGCGCATGCCCAGCTCGACCGCGAGCGCGAGTGCGCGCTGGTACGCATCTCCGGCCTGCTCGGCCCCGCCCTGAGCGATGTCAGCGGGCTCGTGGATGTCTCCGAGCAGTTTCAGACCCCAGGCTTCCCAGCCCCGCTGCTGGTGGGCGCGCGCCAGTGCCACGGACTGCTCCGCCTGCTCCCGCGCGTCGGCGATCCGTCCGAGGACGAGATAGGCCTCGGCCAGGAACGTGATGGACAACGAACGCAGGCCCAGAATCCGCATCGCCGTGAACGCTTCGAGCGCCTCCTCCAGCAACGGCACCGCGTCGGCCGTGCGCCCCGACCAAAGATAGGCGGAGCCCAGGGACGCGGCGACGAACGGCAGCGCAAGGCGATTCTCCTTCGCCCGGCAGAGCGCGAGGCCCGGCTCCAGCACCCGGGTTGCCGCCGCAAAGTCCCCGCGGCGCAGCTGGGCGTACCCGAGGCCGTAGCGGGCCCAGACCTCGCTGAAGGGATGGCCAGCGCTCTCGGCGATTCGGAGGCCCTCTTCCGCTGCGGCGACGGCCTCGGCGAACTCTCCCAGCTCCGCCAGGACCCACGCCAGGACAAAGCGAGGGAGCACCGCCGGTAGCCCCGCCAGCCCGAAGCGCTCGCCGAGCGGCGCGCCCTTGACGAGGGCGATCGCCGCGCGCAAGGGCTCGGCCGCCCGGCGCGGGTCGCCCGCGTGCCAGAACGCCGTACCAAAATAGTAGTTCGCGACGACGCGCAACCCGAGTTCGCCGACCTCGTCGGCGATCACGCATGCGCTCTCCGCCGCATCGATCGCCCGAGCGGGCTCGCCAAGGAGGCTGTAGAGGTGCGACAGATACGCGAGCACCCGCCCGAGCCGCCGCTGGTCCCCGAGCCCCTCCGCCAGCGCGCGCGCCTCGCCCAGAACCTCACCCAGCCGTGCCAACTCGCCGAGCGGATGGAGGGCGTGCCGTTGCTCGAAGCACAGGTCGATGCGCTGCTCGGTCCGCTCCCGGCTCTCGGGCAGCTCGCGCAGCGCGGCCTGCGCCTGGTCGAAGTGGGCGAGCGCCTCCCGGAGGGCCGAGCGGTCGAGCGCCCGGGTCCCCGCCTGCCGGCTATACCGGACCGCCTTGTCCCATAGGTTTCCGCGCAGCGCGTGGTGGGCGAGGCGCTCTACATGTTCGCTCAGCCGGTCCGCGTAGAGCCGCTCGATCGCGGCCACGATCTGGGCGTGCAGCGTTTTGCGCCGCTCCTGCAGCAGGCTCCCGTAGGTCACCTCGTGCGTGAGCGCGTGCTTGAAAGTGTGCTCCAGGTCCGGGAAAAGCTGCGTCTCGTACAGGAACTCAGCTTCCTGCAGATGGGCGAGCCCCCGCCGCAGTGTCTCCTCCGGTTGCTCCACGATCGCCGTCAAGAGCGCGTATGGAATATCCTTGCCGATCACCGAGGCTGCTTGGAGAAGCTGCTTCTCCTGTGGCGGCAGTCGGTCGATGCGCGCCGCCAGAATCGTTTGCACCGTGGCCGGCACCTGCAGCACCTCCACTGGCCGCGTCAGCCGGTACGCTCCGCGCTCGCCGAGGAGTGCCCCCGTCTCTACCAACGTGCGCACCGTCTCCTCCAGGAAGAACGGGTTGCCTCGCTTCACCAGCATCTGCGTCAGGGGTGCGAGCCCGGAGTCCGGGCCGAGGAGCGCCGCCAGCAACTCTCCCGCGCTCTCCGCCGGCAGGCTGTCGAGCCGCAGCTGAGAATAAGCAGTCTTGCTGCCCCAGCGGTGCTCGTACTCGGGGCGGTAGTTGACCAGCAGCAGGAGGCGCGCGGACGCGAGGCTCTCCACCAGGTTATCCAGCAGCGCCTGGGTCTCGCCATCGACCCAGTGCAGATCCTCGAACACCGCCAGCAGCGGTTGCACCTGGCTCTCGCGCAGCAGCAGGCGCTTTACCGCGTCGAGCGTGCGCTGGCGGCGCTGGGGCGGGTCGAGAGATATCCAGGCTGCATCCTCGACCGGCACGTCGAGCAGAGCCAAAAGCGGGGGCAGCAGGGGCTCGAGCGCGCGTTCCAGACCCAGCACGCGCCCTAGCACCTTGTCGCGCATCTCGCGATGATCGTCGCGGTCACCGATCTTGAAGTAACCCTTGAGCAGATCGATCACGGGCAGGTAGCTGGTGGCCTTGCCGTAGGAGACGGAGGGGGCCTCCAGGACCAGCCAGTCCTGCACTCGATGCGAGTGGGTGAACTCGTACACCAGCCGCGACTTGCCCACTCCGGCCTCCCCCACGATGGCGACCACCTGGCCGTGGCCCGCACCGGCTTGATCCAGCACCCGGCGCAGGTGCTCGACCTCGGCATCACGGCCCACGAAGCGCGTGAGGCCCCGGAGGGCCGCGGCCTGCAGGCGCGTGCGCGCCTGACCTGCTCCCGTCAGCTCGAAGACCTCCACCGGTTCGGGCAACCCCTTGACAGTGACGGGTCCGAGTGCCTTGACCTGCACGTAACCCTCGGCCAGGCGCAGCGTATCTCCGCTCACCAGCGTGGTTCCCGGCGCCGCCAGCTGCTCCATGCGCGCGGCCAGGTGCGTGGTCTGACCCACCGCGGTGTAATCCATGTGCAAGTCGCTGCCGATCGAGCGCACCACCACCTCCCCGGAGTTGAGCCCGACCCGGATCTGGACCAGCAGGCCTTCGCTTCGGCGCACGCCCTCGGCGTAGCGGCGCACGGTCTCGTGCATGCGCAGCCCCGCATAGCAGGCGCGCACCGCGTGATCCTCATGGGCCAGGGGCGCACCGAAGAGTGCCATGATGCCGTCGCCCATCACCTGATTGACCGTGCCCTCGTAGTGATGCACCGCCTCCATCATGCGTTCCAGCACGGGATCCAAAATCTTGCGCGCTTCCTCCGGATCGCGGTCGGCGAGCAGCTCCATCGACCCTTTCAGGTCCGCGAACAGCACCGTCACCTGTTTGCGCTCGCCTTCGAGGGCCCTCTTCGAGCTGAAAATGCGCTCAGCTAGATGCTTCGGCGTATAGGACTGCGGGGAATCGAAACGGCGGGCAGGGGTGACGCTTGCAATGGGTTGACCGCACTCCAAGCAGAACTTAGCACTCGCAGGGACAGGGCTACCGCAGCTCGAGCAGGCCAAGGTCAGGCGGGCACCGCACTCCAAGCAGAACTTGGCTTCGGGCGGATTCTCGTGCTGGCAGCGCGGGCAGTTCGTCACGCCAGTCTCCGCGAGTGCGGGTCACCGAAACGGATGGAGGGAACTCCAACCATAGCACACGGTGCCGCAGGCACTCCGTGCCGGTTGAAGCGGGGTCTGGGGGGTGAGTTCTCAGGATTGCATGGTCGGCGGGGAGCCGGGAAGCACCCGACACAGGGGCCGGGCCCAAAAGTTGCGTCGCGGCCTCCAGGAACGCTCTGCAGCAAAGGGTTCGGGAACACAGGTGTTGTCCGCCTTTACCCAGCCCTCACCCTGACCCTCTCCCGAAATGGGAGAGGGAACATGGATGGATCGATGGCCAACCGGATCGATTCGGTGATGGTTCTGACGCCTGGCAGCGTGACGTTAGCGCAGTTGCGCCGGCTGCGCGATGAGCGCGTGCGTGTCGAGATGCACGAGGCGGCGCTGCGCGATGTGCAAGCGGCTCACCAGGCCGTCATCAAAACGCTCGAGCGGGGAACCGTCGCCTACGGCATCAACACCGGCTTCGGAAAGTTCGCGCAGACCATCATTCCCTCGGATCGCCTGGCCGAGCTGCAAACCAATCTCGTTCTGTCGCACAGCGTGGGCACGGGCGAGCTGCTCACCGACGACGTCGTTCGCCTCGTGATGGTCCTGAAGGCGATCAGCCTCGCTCGCGGCTATTCCGGCGTTCGTCCTGAAGTGATCCATACGCTGCTACATCTCATCAATGCACGCGTCTATCCATGCATTCCCGCGAAGGGCTCGGTCGGTGCGTCGGGCGATCTGGCCCCGCTCGCGCACCTGGCGGCGGCGTTAATCGGCGTCGGCGAGGTCCGCATCGATGGGCAACGCATGCCCGCGCGGGACGGATTGGCGCGCGCGGGAGTCGAACCGCTTGTGCTTGGGCCCAAGGAAGGACTGGCATTGCTCAACGGCACTCAAGCTTCCACGGCGCTGGGACTCGTCGGGCTCTTCGGCACGGAGGACGTGTTCGGCACGGCGCTCGTCGCGGGCGCGCTGTCCCTCGAAGCGATCAAGGGATCGCTCAAGCCGTTCGACCCTCGCATCCAAGCCGTCCGCGGCCACGCTGGTCAGATCGACGTCGCCCGCGTTATCCGTGAGCTGGTGCAAGGCAGCGCCATCCTCGCCTCGCACGCCAATTGCCCGCGGGTCCAGGATCCGTATTCGATCCGCTGCCAGCCGCAAGTCATGGGCGCGTGCCTGGACAATCTACGCCACGCCGCGCGCGTGCTGGAGATCGAGAGCAACGCTGCTTCCGACAACCCACTCATCTTCGCGCACGACGACGAGATCCTCTCCGGCGGAAACTTCCACGCCGAGCCGGTGGGTTTCGTGTGCGATCTGCTCGCACTCGTGCTCGCCGAGATCGGGGCCCTCTCGGAACGCCGCATCGCGCTGCTGGTCGATGCCAGCCTGAGCGGGTTGCCGGCGTTCCTGGTGCGCGACGGCGGCATCAACTCGGGCTTCATGGTCGCCCACGTGACCGCGGCTGCGCTGGCCTCCGCCAACAAGGCCCTGTCGTTTCCTTCCACCGTGGACAGTCTGCCTACGTCGGCAAATCAGGAGGATCACGTGTCGATGGCCACCAATGCCGCGCGCCGCCTGGGCGAGATGGTGGAGAACAGCGCCACCATCGTGGGGATCGAAGCGATGGCGGCGGCACAGGGCATCGAGTTCCACCGACCGCTCAAGAGCACAGCCGCTCTGGAAGAGACGTTCCGGGACATACGTCGGCGGGTCGCCTTCTATGAGCGCGACAGATTCTTTGCCCCGGACATCGAAACGATGAAGCGTTGGGTGCTGTCGGCGCCAGCGCACCCGAGCGCGAAAGCGATTCTGCCCAGCACGGAGCACCAGGTTTCACCCTCACCCCAACCCTCTCCCGTCAAGGGAGAGGGAGTTTCTTGAACAGCCTGATAGCCGCGACTTGCATTCGAGGAGGTGAACATGAACGCACGACTGTCTCCGATGGCCCGCCCTGCGCATTCGGCCCGCGTCGTGCGGGCACCGCGGGGGACGACGCTCACGTGCAAGACCTGGACGATCGAAGCGGCCTATCGCATGCTGCAGAACAACCTGGACCCGGAAGTGGCCGAGCGCCCCGACGATCTGGTCGTGTATGGCGGCATCGGCCGCGCCGCGCGCAACTGGGAGTGCTTCGACAAAATCCTCGAGGCCCTGCGCGATTTGAGCGAGGACGAGTCGCTCCTCATCCAATCCGGCAAGCCGGTGGGCGTGTTCCGCACGCACCCGGACGCCCCGCGTGTGCTGATCGCCAACTCGAACCTGGTCCCGCACTGGGCGACCTGGGAGCACTTCAACGAGCTCGATCGCAAGGGCCTGATGATGTACGGGCAGATGACTGCGGGGTCGTGGATCTACATCGGCTCGCAGGGGATCGTGCAGGGCACGTTCGAGACGTTCTCAGAGGCGGGCCGCCAGCACTACGGTGGAGATCTCTCCGGCAGATGGATTCTCACCGCCGGACTGGGCGGCATGGGCGGCGCCCAGCCGCTGGCCGGCGTGCTGGCCGGTGCCTGCGTGCTGGCCGTCGAGTGTCAGGAGGACCGCATCGACGCTCGCCTGCGCACGCGCTATCTCGATCGAAAGGCGAACTCGCTCGATGAGGCGCTTGCGATAATCCGCTCGGCGCTGCGCGACAAGCAGGCGATCTCAGTGGGGCTGCTTGGCAATGCCGCGGAAGTGATCCCCGAGCTAGCCAGACGCGCTCGGGCCGGCGGCATGCGTCCGGACGTCGTCACCGACCAGACCTCTGCACACGATCTGACCTACGGCTACCTGCCGGAAGGCTGGACCGTAGCGCAGTGGAAGGACGCACAGGTGCACGATCCCGACAGTTTGCAGCGTGCTGCGCGCCGATCCATCGCCAAGCACGTCCAGGCGATGCTGAAGTTTCACGAGATGGGCGTCCCCACGCTCGATTACGGCAACAACATCCGCCAGGTCGCGTTTGAGGAAGGAGTCGAGAACGCCTTTGCCTTCCCCGGCTTCGTGCCCGCCTGCATTCGGCCGTTGTTCTGCCGCGGCGTGGGTCCGTTCCGTTGGGTGGCGCTTTCGGGCGATCCGGAGGACATCTACAAAACGGATCGCAAGATGAAGGAGCTGTTTCCGAACGACCGACACTTGCACCGCTGGCTCGACATGGCGCGCAGCCGAATCGCGTTTCAGGGGCTGCCGGCACGCATCTGCTGGGTCGGTCTGGGCGAGCGCCACCGCGCCGGGCTGGCCTTCAACGAGATGGTCGCCAGCGGCGAGCTCAAGGCGCCGGTCGTGATCGGGCGAGACCACCTGGATTCGGGTTCGGTGGCAAGCCCCAACCGCGAAACCGAGGCCATGAAGGACGGCTCGGACGCCGTGTCGGACTGGCCGCTGCTCAACGCGCTACTCAACACCGCCAGCGGTGCCACCTGGGTGAGCTTCCACCACGGAGGTGGGGTGGGGATCGGCTTCTCGCAGCACGCCGGCATGGTGATCGTGTGCGATGGCACGGATGCCGCGGCCAAGCGCATCGAACGCGTGCTGTGGAACGACCCCGCGAGCGGCGTGATGCGCCACGCGGACGCGGGCTACGACGCGGCGATCGAGTGCGCGCGGGAGCGGGGCCTCAAGTTGCCATTTATCAGGCGGTGAACGTTCCCAGCACCGCGCCTGCTTTCCCTCACCCCGGCCCTCTCCCGGAGGGAGAGGGAGTGGCGGACACCCCCTCTTCGGGCATGCTCTGCTTGTTCTACATAGATGAACCCTGACGCCGAAGGTCTCTGGCACAACGCAAAGCTCCTGCCGACCGGCGACCCAGAGCGCGCCATCACGGACGGCGCGATTGTCGTGCGCGAGGACCATATCGCCTGGATCGGTGCGCGAGACGCGCTGCCCGAGAGCTACGCCAGCCTTCCGCGCCACGATGCCGGAGGTCGCTGGATCACGCCCGGACTGGTGGACTGCCACACGCACCTGGTTTTCGCGGGACAGCGGGCGGACGAGTTTGCGATGCGCCTGCAAGGCGCGAGCTACGAAGACATCGCGCGCCGGGGTGGCGGCATCGTCTCGACCGTGCGTAGCACGCGCATGGCAAGCGAAGAGGAACTGTACGAAGCCAGTGCTCCGCGGCTCCAGGCCTTGCTGGCCGAAGGCGTGACGGCGGTGGAGATCAAATCCGGGTACGGTCTAGACTTGGCGACCGAGCGCAAGCAGTTGCGCGTGGCGCGGCGGCTCGGGCAGCACTATCCCGTCAGCGTGTACACCACCTTTCTCGGCGCGCACGCCGTGCCCCCGGAGTACGCAGGTCGCGCGGACGATTACATCGACTATGTGGCCGGGACGATGCTGCCGGCCCTCGCCAGCGAGGGATTGGTGGACGCCGTGGACGTGTTCTGCGACCGCATCGGCTTCACGAGTGCCCAAAGCGAGCGCGTCTTCGCGGCCGCGCGCAGCCTCGGCCTTCCGGTGAAGATCCATGCCGAGCAGCTTTCCAACTGCGGGGGCGCGCGTCTCGCAGCGCGCCACCACGCGCTCTCCGCCGATCACCTGGAGCACCTGGACGAGGCGGGAGTCACGGCACTGCGCGACGCGGGGACGATGGCGGTGCTCCTGCCAGGCGCCTTCTATTTCCTGCGCGAGACCAAACTCCCGCCGCTCGACTTGCTGCGCCAGTATGACGTGCCGGTCGCGCTCGCCACCGACGCGAACCCGGGCAGCTCGCCGACGACCTCGCTCCTGCTGATGCTTAGTCTCGCATGCACGCTGTTCCGAATGACCGTGTCCGAGGCGCTCGCGGGCGTGACGCGGCACGCCGCCCGGGCCCTGGGACAGGCTCACCGGCACGGAGTGCTCGAAGCAGGCCGGCACGCGGACTTTGTCGTCTGGGACATCGAGTCGCCGGCAGAGCTCGCCTATTGGTTCGGGCGCAACCCGTGCCGGTGCGTGGTGCGAGGCGGACGCGTCGTGCACGGCGAACTCACGTCAGCGCGCACATGAACACCCTGTTTGCCGAGCACGCTCTGCTGCCGGATGGCTGGGCGCGCAACGTCCGTCTAGCGTGGAACGCCGCGGGCATTCTCACCGAGGTGACCACGGGGAGCCAGCCCGAAGGGCAGCTCGCACGGGCAGCGGGCCCCGTGCTTCCCGGAATGCCGAATCTGCACTCGCATGCCTTCCAGCGCGCGATGGCGGGGTTGACCGAATGTGGTGCGCCGGGCGAGAACGACTTCTGGAGCTGGCGCAGCCTTATGTACCGCTTCGCGCTACAGCTACGTCCCGAGGAGCTGGAGTCGATTGCCGCGCAGCTCTACATCGAGATGCTCAAGTGCGGATACACCTCGGTGTGCGAGTTCCACTATATCCACCACGATCCGCACGGCCGCCCCTTCGCTAATCGGCCCGAGCTCTGTGAGCGACTCATTGCCGCCGCCGTTGCCGCGGGTATCGGCTTGACGCTGCTTCCC
>JBGPOV010000135.1:0-10070 GCA_041488255.1 Gammaproteobacteria bacterium
ACCGTAGGCAGGAACTGGTTCAGGTCCCCCAGGTGATTCTTGCCGAACTGACCGGTGGCGTAGCCCATCGCCTTCAGCGCCGTCGCGATCGTCGGCGCCTGCGCCGGCATCCCGATCGGCGACCCGGCCTGCCCGACCGTAGTGAGACCGGTGCGGATCGGGATCTCGCCAGTGATGAAGTTCGCTCGGCCTGCCGTGCAGCTCGCCTCGGCATAGTAGTCGGTGAAGCGGATCCCTTCGGCCGCGAGCCGGTCGAGGTTCGGCGTTCTGCCCGACATGATCCCTTGGTGGTAAGCGCCGACGTTGAACCAGCCGATGTCGTCGCCCATGATCATGATGATGTTGGGCTGCTTCTGGGCCTGCGCGAGCGCCGGCCATGCTATCGCGAACAACGCGATGAGCGGGACCGCTAACACTCGCAGAAGACTTCTCGTTACGTTCATGTGGTACCTCGTTTGTTGTTGGAGACGGGAAACTGTTGGGTCAGGTAAAGGCGCTCCCGGCCGGAGCGCTAGGGTGAGGGCAAAAGGCCCGCCAGTCAATGGGACTAAAGTCCCATGGTCCGATTGCTGCGCTCATGCCGTCGCACCGCCTAGCGGGTGAGTCCAGCCGCCAGCCTGGCCGGCATCTATGGCGCTGGGCGACTACGCCTGCTATTGGACCTTGGTCCAATGGCAGGCAGCTGTAATCATCATGTAAGCTTGTGTCGCTGATCGTCCGGCTGCACCCGTTTCATGAACCTTTTGTTGCGCGACTGGCGTATGCGCAAGCGCCCCTTCCGGATGTATGGTATTCAGGTAGAACGTATGCGCGAAGCAGTCACAATGCATGCGAAAGGAGGGAGGAGTTTGTTTCCAGCGAGCGCAGCCCGTTGAGCAAGCAAGGAGATGCGCAGGTCAAGGCACATGTTTCCGTGCCGGCCGACTGCATGTCCCCGGTGATCGTTCTGCGCGAGCGCTACGAGGGCAAGGTCGGCGGCTGGCTCGCGGCAACTGGCATGTAGTTTCTTGCGTTCGGACCCCCTCTCGGACGGAAGATCTTCCGGGAGGCACGGGAATAGAATTTCGCCCGCCGCCCGGTTACGAGCGGCGAGCGTTTTCATATCATTCGACAAGCCGCACGAGAATTGCGCCCTGCCGGCCCGGGAGGCGCGTAGGAGCTGAGCAGCGTTCCGCTCGAGCAAAGGACGAAACCACGCCGGTGGACGCGCAGCTCGCAGTTCTCGGCAGTGCGGCCGTCATGCTAACCTCTGCCGTCCATCTCAGGCGCGACAAGACCAGCCCGCGGGTCGCTGGAGGCGGTGTGCCTGCTAGCCCGCGCCACGCGCAACGCCGAGGCAGCGCGCGTGCAGCGGTCGCTGGACTGAGGCGGACGACTCCGGCACGAGACCCGAACCATGCCAACCGGACAACTGGCGCTTTCATATAGCCTCGGATGGAGCAGGGCGGGTCGAGTCGCCGGGTCCCGTGCGCTGCATTGCCTGCTCGCGCTGCTGGCGTCGACCCCGGGTGCATGGGCAGGACAGGAGCAGGTGAACGAAGGGGTGGCGCCCGAATCCGCGCAGCAGGCGAGCACGCCGCTGGAGCGGGCCTTCGAGAAGGTGCCTGGCGGGCTCCAGCTCAACGCCGTCACCGACTGGGCGCGCAAACAGCTGCAGGATACGCCTGCGTTCATCCGCGACACTCAGCTCACGCTCAAGCCGCGCACCTACTTCTTCTATCAGGACAAAACTACGCAGACCCCGACGGACCCGTCAGAGTGCATCTCGGGCGAGGCGCAGTGCACCGCGTCGACGCACGCCATAGAAGAGGCGTGGGCGATCGGCGGATCGCTCGAGTACAAATCGGGCTGGCTCTACGATCACTTCCGCGTCGGCGCCGAGTATTTCGGCTCCTGGCCGCTGTACGCGGGCCCGAATGCAGGCGATACGCTGCTGCTCACACCTTCGGGAGGCTCGTATACGGTACTGGGGCAAGCCTACGCGCAGCTCAAATTCTGGGACCAAGTCCTGACCGCGGGGGACAGCGAATACGGCACCCCCTATGTCAACCGGCAGTTCAATCGCATGACGCCCAATACGTTCGAGGGCGTCTCGCTGAAGGGATCTTTCACGGGGCTGCGCGGCAAGGACTTCGACTACTTGGTTGGCTATCTGTCCAAGATCAAGCAGCGCAACTCGACTGAGTTCATCCCCATGTCGCAGGTGCTCGGCCCTGCCGACAACTACTACGGCACGTATATCGCGCAGTTCTTGTTCACCGCCTGGGGCGCCTCCGTTGGCCTGTCGGAGTACTACACGCCGCAGAACCTGAACATCGTCTACGCGGAGGCGGCCTGGACGCCCAAAGTCAGCGGCAACTACGGCCTGAAGCTGTCAGTGCAATACACCATGGAGCGGGCGGTGGGTAGCGCATCGCTCACCGACCTTCTGCAGAGCGTGCCCTTGGCCGGCAACGCGGGCGCGCGCGCGACCTTCAGCTACGAGCGCTCCGTGCTGAGCCTGGCCTATTCGCTCACCGGCTCTCAGGGCGCGATCGTGAGCCCGTGGGGCTCCAACCCTAGCTACACCGATGGTTCCATCAGAAACGGCAACCGTCCGCACGAGCAGGCGGCCCTGCTGAACTACTCGTATGACTTCCAAAAGCTCGGCGTCCCGGGACTGAGCGCCACTGCGATCTATTCCTACGGCTGGAACGCGAAAGATCCAACCACGAGCCAGCCACTGTCCAACCAGTGGGAGCTGGATCTGGTGGCCGACTATCGGTTGCCGGAAGGAACCTTCAAGGGTTTGTGGTTCCGGTTGCAACGCAATCAATTGCAGAACACGGGCGATACGAACGCCACCACGCAATGGCGCGCGATCGTGTACTGGGAAACCCCGCTGATATGATCGGTCCTATGGTAGCCGGTGTCGCACCGCTGCGTGTCAGCGCTGCTCTTTACGGATGAAGGCGCGGTGCACGTAGAATTGGACCGGGGTTGCTGCAATCAGCGTGTTGCCCGACCGGTCCATAACCGAAGCCTGCAGCATGTGCTGCACGTTGGCTGCGGCGGCGCTCTCCCATTCTTCCTGCGTGATGTCGAACTGCAGCGAGTAGCGCAGCGTCGGTAGCTGCGTCCCGTCCAGCGATACGCTGATGGCATTGCCGCCCTGCAGGCTGGGAGTGACTGCGAGGCTGATCTGGAACTGACCGGTGTTGGTGTGAATAGTGCCCCCGTTCTCCGGGGAAAGGATAGTGAACGCCGTGTAGGCCAGCGCAGCGGGCTGTGAGCCGGCTTGTGGTTGCGGCGGCGTGTTGGTGTCGATGACGTTTGGGGGCCCCAGATCGAGACGCTGTGCACCCGGGCAAGGGGTATCGGAGAACACCGGGCCGTCCTGGCCCGGGCACTCGTACACCTGCTGCGCCAACACGGCGGCCGGCAGCAGGCAGATCAACAGCGAGAATGCAGTTCGCATCATGACGCGATTTCCCTGATTGGAACGGGGGTTGCTGGAGTATGCCCCTCTCGTGCATTGTAGCGTGTGAAAGTGCCGCACGGCTGACTCGAGCAAACCCGCCCCAGTCGCGGGTAGCATCACCGGGGCGGGAACCTAGAGGAGACCCCTGTTGAGCAAGACCCGACGGCGGAAGCAGTCGCACGCCCCTGCCCATCGCAGCGCCGCAGCAGGTGCAACGCTCCCGATTGATCCCGCTCGAGCAGCCCGACCGGGCGCTGCGTCTCCGCGCCGGTCGCCACGGCTCGCATGGTGGGGCGCGGGCGCGCTCATCGTCGTCCTGCTCGCAGCTGGCGCCTGGGTCTGGCACACGCGTCAGCAACGTTCCCCTTCCGCCTCCGCCCCGGCAATGGCCGGTTATGTCGGCGCAGCGGCGTGCGGCCAATGTCACGCCAAAGAACACCAGGAGTGGTCGGGGTCTCAACACGATCGGGCCATGCAGCACGTCAACGACAAGACCGTGCTCGGCAGTTTCGATGGCACCCGTTTCACGCAGTCCGGCGTCACTTCTACCTTTTTCCGCCGCGACGGCAGATTTTTCGTCAACACCGACGGCGCGGACGGCAAGCTGGCCGCCTTCGAGATCAAGTACACCTTCGGCGTGTATCCCTTGCAGCAGTACCTGGTCGAGTTTCCCGATGGGCGGCTGCAGGCCCTGTCCATCGCGTGGGACAGCCGCCCGCGCGAACAAGGCGGACAGCGCTGGTTTCATCTCTACCCGAATGAGCGCATCGATCAACGCGACGTGCTGCACTGGACGCGCCCGAGCCAGAACTGGAACCACATGTGCGCCGAGTGCCACTCGACGAACGTGCAGAAGAACTACGATCCAGCCACGGACCGCTTCCACACCAGCTATGCGGAGATCAACGTCGCTTGCGAGGCTTGTCATGGGCCGGGATCGTTGCACGTGGCCTGGGCACGGCGCGAAAAGGGCTGGCGCGAACAGGATGCCAGCAAGGGTTTGCAGGTCAAGCTCGACGAACGCGCGGGCGTCAGCTGGATCCTCGACGCGCAAAGCGGCAATTCGCGGCGCAGCACCCCGCGCGCAACGGACAAGGAGATCGAAGTCTGCGCGCTTTGCCATTCGCGCCGCGCGAGTATCCATCAGCCGTACCGCAACGGCGAACCGCTGCTGGATTCGGAGCTTCCCGCAGTGCTGAGCGAAGGTCTGTTCTACGCCGACGGGCAGATGCAGGACGAGGTGTACAACTGGGCGCCGTTCTTGCAGAGCAAGATGTATCACCAGGGCGTGACCTGCAGCGATTGCCACAACCCGCACAGCCTCAAGCTGCGTGCGAGCGGCAACGCGGTCTGCGCCCAATGCCACCTGGCGCAGAAGTACGACGCGCAGTCGCACCATCACCACCAGCCCGGCTCGCGTGGTGCGCAGTGTGCCGCGTGCCACATGCCGACGCGCAGTTACATGGTCATCGACGAGCGTCACGACCACAGCATGCGCATTCCCCGCCCCGATGTGTCGGTGAAGCTGGGTACGCCCAACGCATGCAGCGCATGCCACCAGAAGACCGGCCCGGCGTGGGCGGCGCAGTGGGTCGAGCAGTGGTATGGCGCGCAGCGCAAGGGTTTCCAGAGCTATGCCGAGACGCTGCAGTCGGCACGCGAAGGCTCGGCCGACGCGCCGCGCAGGCTGCGCGCGTTGATCGAGGACAACTCTGCACCGGACATCGCGCGCGCAACTGCGCTCGCCGAGTTGGGACGCTTTCCCAGTGAGGACACGATGGAAGTACTGCGCCAGGGCCTGGGCCACTCGGACCCGCTGATCCGGCACAGCGCGCTGAGCGTGCTGGCCGGCGCAGACGCCGCAACGCGAGTCAGCCTCGCGTCGCCGCTTCTGCGCGACCCCGTCCGCGCGGTGCGCCTCGAGGCAGCGAGCCTGCTCGCCGGTGTGCCCGCCGAGCGGTTGGAGGCAAGCCAGCGCGACGCGCTCGCGCGCGCGCTGAACGAGTATGTCGAAGCGCAGCGCCTGAACGCCGATCGACCCGACGGAAGGATGAACCTTGGCTCGCTCTATGCGCGTCAACGTCGGCCTGATCAGGCCGAAGCGCAGTTCCGGGCCGCAATGCGCATCGAGCCGCAGTTTGTGCCTGCGTATGTCAATCTCGCGGACCTGTACCGCGAACAGAGCAGAGATGTCGATGGCGAAAAGGTGTTGCGCGAGGGGCTGCACCAGGTCCGCAACAATGCCGAGCTGCACCATGCGCTGGGCCTCGTGCTCGTTCGGCAGAAGCGATCGCCCGACGCGCTGGTCGAGCTGCGCAAGGCGGCTGCGTTGGCGCCCGACAATGCCCGCTACGCGTACGTGTACGCCGTCGGCTTGCACTCCAGCGGCAACACTGCGGCGGCGATGGGGCTGCTGGAGCGGGCGCTCAAGCGCCATCCCGGCAATCGCGACATCCTGTTGGCGCTGGCGAGCTTCTCGCGCGACGCCGGGAAAACCGCTCGGGCCCGGGAGTACGCGGCTCGGCTGCTGGCGCTTGCTCCCCAGGACCCGGAGGCGCGCAGCCTGCTGCAGTCGCTACCAGGCGACTAGTGCCGGGTCCGGCCTGCACGGCTACGGGACTCGGACCGGAAACAATGCCCCTCGATACGGGCGCAGCCGCGCCGTGCTCGGTATCATGCGTCTATCCCGTGATGCAGTGGCCGCCACTGCGGGGTTTGCAACGCGCGTCATACAACTTTCGTACACAAAGGAGACCAACATGACTAAAGTCGCCGCTCGCGCGTCGTCGCTGACGGTGTGCGCCGTGCTTGCTGGACTGCTGCTTGCCCCCGCCTGGGCCGACTCACCGAATAAGGCGCTCTCGCCCGGCGAGGAGGCGGACCAGCACGTGGCGATGGCCGAGAAGACCTTCGAGAATTTCTGGCTCGACCCGGGGCAGGACTATTTCCGGAAACGCCTCGGCGAGGCCAAAGGGGTGCTCATCATCCCGGCATCGGCGCGCGTCGCGTTTATCTTCGGCGGCGCAGGTGGGCGCGGCGTGCTGGTGGCGCGAGACGAGTCAGGGAAATGGATCGGGCCCGCGTTCTATACGCTGAGCTACGCCAGCGTCGGTCTCCAGATCGGAGTGCAGGTATCCGAGGTGATCATCCTGGTCATGAACCAGAGCGCGATCAACTCCTTGCTGTCCTCGAGCTTCCGGGGCGGAGGTGACGCTGCGATTGCAGCCGGTCCAGTCGGCGCCGGGGCCCAGTCCTCGTTCCAGTCGGACTTCATCACCGTCTACCGCTCGAAGGTGTTGTACGGCGGCCTCAACGTGGACCTCTCGGTGCTCAGTGCCAACGACGCTTGGAACACGGGCTTCTACGGCAAGCCGACCACCAGCACGGACATTCTGGTGCGCCACGAAGCCAGCACTAAGAAGGCGGAGGGGCTTCTGAACGCGGTCTCGGCTGCCGCGGCTCAAGCGGCAGAGCACCCGAAAGCTGCGGAGCCCAAGGCGGAGAAAACCACGGAGCCGAAGGCCGAGAAAAACTGAGACGCAGGCTGTCTGAATGCCGGTCGCCACGCTGGACAGCGTTTCGCTCGCGTACGGCCACGTGCCGCTGCTCGACCGCGTTGCGCTCAGCCTGGATACGGGCGAGAAGGTCGCGCTCGTCGGCCGCAACGGTACCGGTAAGAGCAGCTTGCTCAAACTGCTGGCCGGCGCGGCCGCGCCCGACGACGGTCAGGTCTGGCGCCAGCCTGGTCTGCGCGTTGCCTGCCTCGCGCAGGAGCCGCGGCTCGACGCGGCCCAATCCGTATTCGAGGCGGCAGCAGAGGGCCTGGGTGAGGTGCGGAGCTTGTTGTCGGACTACGAGTCCGCGGTCCATGCGGTGGACGGTGGGGACGCGAGCGCCCTGGCGAACCTGGAGCGGCTGGGCACGCGGCTCGAAGCCGTCGACGGCTGGCGTCTGAAGTCACGCGTGGACAGCGTGCTGACCCGCCTGCGGTTGAGTGCGCACGCTCCCGTGGATGTGCTCTCCGGCGGGCAGCGCAAGCGGTTGGCGCTGGCCCGTGCCCTGGTGGCGGAGCCTGAGCTGCTGCTGCTCGATGAGCCCACCAATCACCTGGACGTGGACTCCATCGAATGGCTGGAGGAACTGCTGCGCAGCTTCACCGGCGCGCTGCTGTTCGTCACTCACGACCGCGTCTTTCTCGATCGCCTGGCTGATCGCATTCTCGAACTGGACCGCGGCCGGCTGACCAGCTTCCCGGGCAGCTTCAGCGCGTATCGTGAGCGTAAGGTGCAGCAGCTCGCCGAGGAAGCCGCGCAGCAGGAAAAGTTCGACCGCGTGCTGGCCCGGGAGGAAGCCTGGATCCGCCGCGGCGTCGAAGCCCGGCGCACCCGCGACGCCGGCCGCGTGCGCCGCCTCGACCAGTTGCGGCAAGAGCGTGCCGCTCGGCGCGAACGCCTGGGCAGTGTGGGGCTGGCATTGGAGGAAGGGGATCGGTCGGGCAAGTTGGTGGCGGAGCTGACGCACGTCACCAAGGCTTTCGATACGAACGTCGTGGTGCACAACTTCTCCTGCCGCATCCTGCGCGGAGACAAAGTCGGGTTGCTCGGGCCCAACGGCGCAGGCAAGACAACGCTGCTCCGGCTCATGCTCGGCGATCTCGCGCCAGACTCGGGCCGAGTGCGGCTCGGTACCAAGCTCGCCATCGCCTACTTCGATCAGTTTCGCGCGCAGCTCGACGAGGAGGCAAGCGTGTTCGAGACCGTGAGCCAAGGGTCCGATTACGTGGAGGTGGCCGGTGCCCGCAAGCACGTGATGAGCTATCTCGGGGAGTTCCTGTTCCCGCCGGAGCGCGTGCGCTCGCCGGTGAAGTCGCTGTCCGGCGGCGAGCGCAACCGCCTGCTGCTGGCCCGCTTGTTCGCCAAGAGCGCCAACGTCCTGGTGTTGGACGAACCGACCAACGACCTCGACCTGGAAACGTTGGAGCTGCTCGAAGGGCTGCTGCAGGAATATTCTGGGACGGTGCTTCTGGTGAGCCACGACCGCGCGTTCCTGGACAACGTGGTGACGCAAGTCATCGCCTGGGAAGGCGACGGGCGTTGGGTCGAAAACCCGGGCGGTTACGAAGAGTGGGCGCGAGTGCTGCGCGCGCGTGCGACACGCGTGGCCGCCGAGAGGTCAGTAGAACCGTCCAACCGCGCAGAGCCGGCGCGCAGCGCCCGGCAAGTAAAGCTGAGTTACAACGAGGCGCAGGAGCTGAAGGCGTTGCCGACGCAGATCGAAACGCTGGAGCGCGAGCAGGCCGAGCTGGGCCGGCGGCTTGCCGATCCCGACCTGTATCGCTCGGATCCCGAGCAGGTCAAGACGGCGAAGCTGCGCTATGCGAAGCTCGACGAGTTGCTCCTGCAGTTGCTGGCGCGCTGGGAGGAGCTGGAGGGCAAACAGGGCAAGCCTTCGAACTCGGCGCAGTAGCGGGGCTTGCTCTCACCCAGCGCGTTCGCGCGCCTCACTCTTGCGGCGTGCGCCGCATCTCCCGGTGAGCGAGCACGATCCGCTCGGCCACCGTCAGGTAGTGCTCGTGCTTCGCGAGGTTGTAGGGCGTGAGGTTCACGGCACGGAGCATGCGTCTGACGATCTCGCCATCCACAACGTCCGCGTCGATGATGTTGACGCAGCCCGCATCCTGCTCGAAGGCGGACAGGCCGGCGAGGCCGCCACGCGTGACCCAGGCGAGGATCACCGCGTTGGTTCCGCCATGCCCCACGACCAGCGCGGTGGTCCAGTCTGGACGCTGTAGCAGCGCCTCGAAGGCTGGAACGATGCGGTCCTGGAAGGCTGCAAAGCTCTCGCCGCCCGCGAAAGCGGCACCGGGCTCGGCAGCCCGCTCCAGGCCGTAAGTGAACTCCGCATCGATGCGCTCGTCGCTGAGCTGCTCGATGGAGCCGACCTGCATCTCGCGCAGCGCGTAGATCTCTTCGAGACGGACATCGCGCCCCTCTAGCACCAGCTCGGCGGTCTGGCGCGTACGCGTAAGGCCCGTGTGCGCGCCCAGGTCGAACGGAGCCTGCGCGAGAAGCTCGCGCATGAGCCGCGCCTGCTCCATGCCTTCTCCGGTGAGCGTCACCTGCGTCGAGAAATCGGTGCGTCCGTCGGGGCGCCGATAGCTCACCTCGCCATGCCGCATCAGATAGACCCGTTTGCGGCCACGGGTGCCCGGAAGTCCTGATTTCGTCATGCGCGCGACCCGTTTATTGACTTCGATCAAGTCAGTGTAGGCCAGTCCAGGCACACTGCACTAGTACAGGGCCGATAGAGACGACCTTGGGCGCTAACAGAGGGGAGGAGAGCTATGCTTCAGAGTGCTGTCTCGAAGGTGATCCCGCTTGACCGGATCGGCACCGATCCGGTCGGAGGCAAAGCTGCGCAGCTGGCGCAGCTGCATCGCCTTGGGCTGCGTGTCCCAGAGGGCTTCGTGATCGTCGGCGCCGCTCCGGGGAATCTGCCGGCGGAGCTGGATGACTACAGCATGCGACTCGGCGGCGCGGTGGCGGTGCGCTCGTCGGCCCTAGGCGAGGATAGTCCGGAGGCGTCTTTCGCAGGCCAGTTCGAGACGGTG
>JBGPOV010000136.1:0-10048 GCA_041488255.1 Gammaproteobacteria bacterium
ACAAGCTACATCAACTACTTACCGCGGGACCAGCAGCTCGCAGTGCTGGATTTTCTGATGGTCCAGTATGCGGCGTTCCAGAAGCAGCTCGAGGTGTTACGGGCGCGCGCGGTGGTGTCTCCGCCAGAGCACGTCCAGCGTGCGGAGCGGCTGTCGCATCATCTGGAGACTTTGCGCGTGTGCCGTCAATCGCTGCATGCAAATTGAGCAAGCTTGATTGCCAATGAAGCTCGGCAGACCTCAGGACTCCTTTCCCCGCTTGCGGGGGAAGGAGGGGATGGGGGGAAATTCGTTTCGCGTCCCCAGTCTTACCCCCACCCCAACCCTCCCCCGTTCGCGGGGGAGGGCGAGGGAGGGGATAAGCGCAAAGCTCAGAACTCCTCCCATTCGCTGTCGTTGCTGCGCGGGATCTTGACCTGCGATGCGAGGGCGCCGACCGCTCGCGCGAAGCGGCCACGGCCACGCGCAGCGTCCGTGCTCTCGGCGATGGTGGGTGCCGCCGGGCGAGCGCCCTGTGGGATCTTGAACACGCTCACCGCCGTCACCAGGTTTTCGGCCAGCCGCCGCAACTGCTCGGCCGAGGCCGTGGCCTCTTCCACCAGCGCGGCGTTCTGCTGCGTGACCTGCTCCATCACGCTGACAGTCTGATTGATCTCCTGGATCCCCGCGCTCTGTTGGCTGGAGGCCTCCGCGATGCCGGCCATCAGCTCGCTTACGTGCTTTACGGCGGTGACGATTTCGTCCATGGTGGCGCCGGCCTGGGACACCAGCTTGCCGCCGTCGTCCACCCGTTCCACCGAGCTGTAGATGAGCTGCTTGACCTCCTTGGCCGAGTCGGCGCTGCGCTGCGCGAGGCTGCGCACTTCGCCCGCCACCACCGCGAAGCCACGGCCCTGCTCTCCGGCGCGGGCGGCTTCCACCGCGGCGTTCAGCGCCAGGATATTGGTCTGGAAAGCGATACTGTCGATCACCGCGACGATGTCGGCGATCCTCTTGGACGACAGCTGGATCTCGCTCATCGTGGTGACCACCTGCCCCACGAGCTCACCGCCGCGCGTCGCCACTTTGGAGGCGTGCTGCGCCAGCTCGTTGGCTTCTTTGGCATTCTCGCTGTTCTGCTTCACCGTTCCGGTCAGCTCTTCCATGCTCGCCGCAGTCTCTTCCAGGCTCGATGCCTGCTCTTCGGTGCGCTGGGACAGGTCGGCGTTGCCGGCGCGGAGTTGCTTGGCGGTCTGATGGATCGAGTCGGCCGCCACACGCACACCCGACACGATGTTCGAGAGGCTGTCGGCCATGTCGTCGAGCGAGGTCAGCAGCTGGCCGGTCTCATCCACGTGGCGGCTGCGGATGCGGGTGGACAGATCGCCCGAGGCCACTTGCCTCGCGTAGCCCACCGCCCGGATCAGCCTGCGAGTGATGGTGCGCTTCAGCGTCAGATACAGCAGCCCCGACAGGGCCAGTGCGATCAGCACCGCACCCGTGAACAGCTCGCCGCGCAGTATGTTGCTGACCTCGAACACTTCCTTGACCGGGGTCTCGCCCACGATCAGCCAATTCCAGCCGGGGAAGGTGGAGTAAACGGCAATCACTTCCTCCGACTCCCCCGAGTGCTGAACGTAGCGCAGCACGCCCTGCTTTTTCTCCAGCATTTCGCGGATTACCTCGTGCCCGCTGGCGTCCTTGGTGCCGAGCAGATTCGAGCCTTCCGCCTTCGGATGGATGACCGCCGTGCCGTAGCCTGTGCCCGGACGCGCGTCCAGCACATAGAAGTATCCGGTCTGGCGTAGCTTGACCGAGCGGATTCTCTGCTTGAGCATCTCCAGGTCCTGGGTAATGTCGATCCCGACGTACAGCACGCCGATCACCTGGCCGTCGTTGTCGCGGATCGGCTCGTAGCTGGTCGCGTAGTTGCGGCCGAACAGCACGGCCGGGCCGCGATAAGCGCGTCCCTCGAGCAGCCCCTTGTAGCCCGGGTGCTCGTGGTCGAGCTGCGTGCCGATGGCGCGCGAGCCGTCCTCCTTCTTGAGTGAAGTGGAGATGCGGACGAAGTCGCGGCCGCTGCGCGCGAACACCGTGGCGGTCACGCCGGTCCGGGCAGTGAAGGCGTCGACCCGGTCGAAGTTGAGGTTGATGGGCTCCGCACCGGCACGCAGCACCGGTGTGCTGATATCGCCGACCTTGATGGTCTTGCCGCGCTCGAGCTCGATGCGCTCGAGAAAGTAGCTGGCGAACTGCTTGGCCACTCGTACGACGTCCTTGTCCAGGGCGCCGTCGAATACCTGCACCAGCTCCTGCACTTGGCGATTGGCGGCGGTGAGGTCGGTCATCGTCTGCTGGTCCAGGTAACGCGTCATGGTCAGGCTCATCAGCAGCAGCAGCGCGCCGAACGAGACGAGCACCAGCGCGCTCGCGGTCAGCGCGTACCGCATGCCGATGGAGAGTTTGGAGAAGGTCTTGAACATATCGCACCTCTACCCGGAGAGTGGGCGGTCGCCGATCGAGAAGGGCCGGCGCCCGCTTTGGTTGGGCCTCATAAGCCAGAAGCTTGCCAGATCACCAAGTTACGATTTGACTGCCAACGAACCTCAGCCGAACCAGACCCCTTCCCTCCTTGCGGGGGAAGGCGGGGATGAGGGGAAGGTTCCGTTCGTGCCCCCCCACTCCACCGCCGCGCCATTGAGGCGCAAGGGAGGGAGTATCGCGGCCGGAGGCTGAGCTTCGCGCGTAATCAAGCGTTATGAAGTCGATTCACCAGAGGCAACGCGCTGCCTCGCTGCGTTCGGAGCGCGAGAGCGGACCGCGTCGAGCACGCGCTCGGCCATGTCGCGGATCGAAACCACCTCGTCCACTGCGCCGAGTGCGACGGCCTCGCGCGGCATGCCGAATACCACGCTGCTCGCCTCGTCCTGGGCCAAGGTATAGGCCCCTACGCGCTTCATGCGCAGCAGGCCGGCCGCACCGTCTTTTCCCATGCCGGTGAGGATCACGCCCACAGCGCGCGCGCCCACCGCGTCGGCCGCCGAGTGGAACAGAACGTCTATCGAGGGCCGGTGCATATTCACCGGGTCATCCGAAGAAAGTCGCAACGCGAACCGCCCCTCCTCGCCGGCCCGGCGCACCCGCAGATGTTGTCCACCGGGCGCGATATAGACGTTGCCTGGGCGCACCGGGCGGTCGTTGCGCGCTTCGTGGACCCGCACCCGGCACAGCCCGTCCAGCCGCTCTGCGAACAGACGCGTGAAGTACTCCGGCATGTGCTGCGCCACGAGCACTGCCGGAGCGTCCGCTGGAAGCCGTGTGAGGAATCCGCGCAGGGCCTCGGGGCCACCGGTGGAGGCGCCGACCACGATGACGCTGTCGCACTGATCGCTCTGCGGGAGATGCGAGACGCGGGCGCGCGCGTGGACAGCGGGGGCGGACCACGTGGTGGCCGGCGCCGGGCGCACCCGGGCCGCGTATGCCGCGCGGATTTTCTCCGCCACCGCACCGCGGTAGTCCTCGCCGATCAGGCAGTTGAGCCGGGGCTTGGGCACGAAATCGACCGCGCCGAGCTCCAGCGCCCGCAGCGTCACCGCCGAACCCTCACGCGTGTGCGCCGAGATCATGACCACCGGCATGGGGCGGGCACGCATCAGCTTCTCCAGAAACTGCAGCCCGCTCATGCGCGGCATCTCGACGTCCAGAGTCAGCACGTCGGGCTTGAGCTCGTCGATCAGCGCGCGCGCCTGATACGGGTCCTCGGCCATGCCCACCACGCGCATGTCGGAGTGGCTGTTGATGATGTCGACCAGGATCTCGCGCACCAGCCGGGAGTCGTCTACCACGAGCACGCGGATGGTCACTTGAACAGCTCCACCTCACCACTCAGGTCGGCGGCCATCAGCTGGCGGCTGTAGTCGAGCTCGCGCGCCAGCACGGTGTCGTTGCGCAGCTGGCGCAGCTTCTTGACCAGCACCCGTCCGCTGGCGGGGAAGAAGTAGATCTTGCGCGCGCATTCGTCCAACAGGTCCTGGGCCGCCACCGCGATGCCTTCTTTGCACAGGTACTCGACGATGAAGCGGGCGTTGCTCTCGCCCACGCCCGAGGTGCGCAGGTCGGGCATCACGTTGCCGCCGCCGAACACCTTGGCCTCCATGGTCTGCTTGCGTGCGCCGTACCGTATCAGCCGGTTGACCAGGACCTCCATCGCATAGGTCCCGTAGCGGGCCGAGCGGCTCGCGGGGCTCACGTCGCCCACGGTCTGCGGCAGCAAGAAATGGTTCATCCCGCCGACCCCCGCGGCCGGGTCGCGGATGCACGCCGCCACGCACGAGCCGAGCACGGTGGCCAGCACGATGTCGCGGTCGGTGACGAAGTACTGGCCGGGGAAGATCTTCGCGACTTCGGTGTTGAGCCGCGCGTCGAAGTAGACGGAGGGGTCGCTTGCCTCCAGGCTGATGCCGGTCCACATGCGCGTCAGGCCGGCCGGGCAAGCGTTGCGGTTGGCGCGGCAACCCGGGCGCAGAACAGGCCCCGACCTTCCTCCCACCGCGGGTTCATCTGCGCATCCGCTACAGCGCCGCCTCTGCGTCGAAGATCCCCAGCTCCTGGCTGGAGATCAGCTTCTCGATGTCGAGCAGGATCAGCATGTGGTCGTCTTTCGCGCCCAGTCCCATGACGTACTCGACGTTGACCGAAGTGGCGAACTCGGGCGGCGGCTTGACCTCGTCTTCGGTCAGCGCCACGACGTCGACCACCGCATCCGCCACGACCGCCACCAGGCGCTCGTGCACGTGCAGCACGATCACCACGGTGAACCGACCGTAGGCTGCCTCCTTGAACCCGAACTTGATACGCAGGTCAATTACCGGTGCGATCAGCCCGCGCAAGTTGATCACGCCCTTGATGTACTCCGGCGCACCCGGCAGCTTGGTTACGGCCTCGAACACCCGGATCTCCTGGACCTTGAGGATGTCGATGGCGTAGTCCTCATCGCCCAGCCGGAAGGCCAGGTACTCGCGCATCGGGGCGGCCACGGTGCCGCGCGCGCGCGAAGGATTAAGTGCTCGGTTCTGCATATGCGTGTCCTCAGTCAACGCTCACCGTTCGTGGGCTTCGGCTTCGAGGTTTTCCATGCCTTTCAGCGGCGCCAACCCGGCACGGATCAGCGCGTTCACGTCGAGGATCAAGGCCACCCGGCCGTTGCCCAGAACCGTGGCACCGGCGATGCCCGGGACCGGGCGAAAGTTAGCCTCCAGGCTCTTGATCACCACCTGCTGCTGCCCCAGCAACCGGTCGACCGCGAGCGCTGCGCGCCGGCCGTCGGCTTCGACGACGATCGCAATTCCGGCTTCGGGACGTGCCGCCCCGCCGCGGATGTGCAGCAGCGGCTCCAGGTCCAGCAGCGGCACGTAGCTCTCGCGCACCTGCACCACCTGCGGGCCGCTGGTGATCGACTTGATCTGCCCGGGCTGCGGCACGAGCGCCTCCGAAATGACCGACAGCGGGACGATGAAGCTCTCGCCCCCGATCTCTACGTTCATCCCGTCCAGGATGGCGAGCGTGAGCGGCAGGCGAATCGCGATGGTGGTGCCCTCGCCGCGGCTCGAGCGCACGTCGACGTGCCCGCTGAGCGCCCGGATGTTGCGCTTGACCACGTCCATGCCTACGCCGCGGCCCGACACGTCGCTCACCGCGTCGACCGTGGTGAAGCCGGGCGCGAACGCGAGCTGCCACACTTCCTCGTCGCTCATGCCCGGCTGCACCTGCAAGCCGCGCTCTTCGGCCTTGCGCAGCATCTTGTCCCGGTCGAAGCCGCCACCGTCGTCCTGCACCTCGACCAGGATGCCACCGCCATGATGCGAGGCGCGCATCTGGATGGTGCCGCGCCTGCTCTTACCGGCTGCTTCGCGCACAGCGGGTGGCTCGATGCCATGGTCCAGGCTGTTGCGCACCAGGTGCATGAGAGGGTCGGCCAGCTTTTCGATCACCTCTTTGTCTAGCTCGGTTTCGCCGCCCTGCGTAACCAGCTCGACGTCCTTGGCCAGCTTCTGGGCGAGGTCGCGCACCAACCGCGGCATGCGCGAGAAGAGGTAATCGAGCGGCAGCAGCCGGATGGCCATCACCGCCTCCTGCAGCTCGCGCGTCTGCCGCGCCACGTAGGCCACGCTGTCGCGCAGCCCGGCGTCTTGAGCCGCGCCGCTGCGCTGTGCCGCCTCGGCCAGCATGGACTGGGCAATGACCAGTTCGCCCGCCAGGTTGAGCAGGCGGTCGACCTTGTCCACGTCCACGCGGATCGAGGAGCGGTCGAAGTACATCCGGTCCGTTGCGCGGCGGCCGAACCCGGAAGGACTGAGGTCTTGATCCGTTGCTCGCCGGCCCGTGATCCTGGCGTCGAGCACACCGGTCTGCATGACGGAGCCCGAGGACCGAATAAGCGCCCCCATGGTGGACTGCTCTTCCCCAAACAGGCCGAAAGCGGTGGCCCCGGTGCTCGGAGGACGCACCGGCGGCGTGTCCTCAGCCGGCACGGCCGGGCGCGGCGGGGCGTCATGGCGCTCGACGCGGACGCTGTCCGTCCCTAGCAGCGAAACGAGCTTGGCGCGGACCACCTCGTGCCGCTCGGGCGTGAGCAGGAATAGGAACAACGCGGGAGCGCCCTTCGCGCCGTCACTCGCCTGCACGTCCTCGACTCGGCCCAGTGCGCCCAGCTCTGCGTACAGCTCGGCGAGCGGCAGAGTAGCGATTCCCTGCCCCGCAGGCAGCTGGATTTCGACTCGGAAGCGCTCGCTGCGCCGGGTCGACGGCGCGGCCGCATCGTGCGGCGCGCCGGGGAGCGCGGCGTCGGCCTGTGTGAGTCGCGTCAGGCGTTCGTAGACTGCTTGCAGCGCGGCCTGGTCTGTTTCACCCGAATCCTTGAGCCGGCGTAACTCTTCGCGCACTGCATCACAGGCGTCGAGCAGGATCGAGACGACGTTGTTGGTGGGGTGGAGCTCCTCATTCCGGATGTGGTCGAGGATGGACTCCATCTGGTGCATGACATCGGCGAGGGGCTTGGCGCCGAAGATCGTGCTGTTGCCTTTGACCGAGTGGGCGGCGCGGAAGATGGAGTGCAACGCTTCCGGGTCGGGCGAGCGCGGATCGAGGCGCAGCAGATGACCCTCCATGGCGGCCAGGTGCTCCTCGGTCTCCTGGAAGAACATGGGCAGGAAACGGGTGAGGTCCACGGCCGCTGAGTGTGCGGGTCGGGCAGTGCCCGGTGTCGACGGTTTTCGCACTTAGGTCACCGCGTGACCTTCTCCACCACCTCGATCAGCTTGGTGGGGTCGAAGGGCTTGACCAGCCAGCCCGTCGCTCCCGCCGAGCGTCCTTCGTCTTTCATGTCGTCGGCGCTCTCGGTGGTGAGCAGCAGGATGGGGATCTTCTTGTACTGGGGCAGCGCGCGCAGCGCCTTGACCAGCGTGATGCCGTCCATCTTGGGCATGCTCTGGTCGGTGATCACGAGGTCGACCTTGTTGCTCAACGCCTTTTGCAGGCCATCCATGCCGTCCTCGGCCTCGATGACCCGATGGCCCGCGGACTTCAGGACGTAGGCCAGCATCTCGCGGATGGCGGCAGAGTCGTCTACGGTGAGGACTAGTTTTCTCATGGCGGATCTGCGTTCCAGTGCTGTTGCGGTGAGCGGCTGCTGGCGCTAAAAGAGTTCGATGCCGCCGGCCCGCGTGTCCCACTGCTTCACGCGGCTGTCGCCGCAGGACTCCAGCGCCGCGATCGCCTCCAGGAACGCGCGTTTCTCTCCGGCCAGCTGCGAGCCCTCAGCCTGGGGATCGGCGCGCGGAGCGCCCATGGCCTGAAGCAGCTCTTGCAGCCGCTGCGACACGAGCAGCAGGCCGTCCACGCGCTGCTCGGTGGTGGCGAGAAGTTGCGCGACCAGATCCGAGAACTGCAGGTGCTGGGAAGCAGCGAGCAGGTTCTGCTCGATGCGGCTGGCGGCCTCTTCTAGGCGCAGGCCGGTCAGCGCACGATTGGCGGCGTGGAAACTGTCGAGCAGCTTGCGGGTGGCGTCGGCCAGAAGCAGCTGCGTCTGCGCGAGCTCTTGGTGAGCGGCGCGACACTGCAGGTTGAGCGCCGCGCCCGCGCGCCCGACCAGGCGCTCCAGGTCTTCGGCCACGGCCTCCGCCATGCCGCTTGTGGCGATGTCGGCCCGGGCTTGCGGCGGCCTCATGCGCTGTTTCACGTCAGAGCTGCGGGCTCGATCTAGAACAGGGTGATGCTGCGCTCCACCAGCAGCTCCGAGAGACGCGTGTCGGAAGCGATCAGGCGGTCCGCGATCGCCGCCAGAAAGGCATCGCTGAAGCGGCGCACGCACTTGTCCGAGGAGTGGGCGAGCTGGATCGGGTCCACCTTCGCCACTGTGATGTCGGTGACCGCGGAGAGCGTAATGGCGCTTTTGAACTTGTTGCGCGACAAGAACGAGGTTTCGCCCAGGCAGTGGCCGGGGTCGACCACGCGCAGCAGAGTGCCGTTCTTGGCGACCCGCGCCTGGCCGCGCACCAGGACGTAGAAGCCGTGATCCGCCTGCTGTTCGGCGATGAGCACCGTGTCGGCCGGGTGCCGCTGCCAGGTCGAGAACCGCAGCACTTCTTGTAAGTCGTCTTCCTCGAAGCCGGCGAAGAAGCTGAGCCCCTTGAGCGCCTGCAGCTTGTCCGCGTCGGTGGACAACTCAACGTTCGCCACCGAGCGCCCCGAGAACGGCGCGAGCGCTTCGGCGAACTCGCGCCAGGAGGCGAAGCGCTCCTTCGGGTTCTTGGCCGTCGCACGCGTGAAGACGGCGTCCAATGCCTCGGGTACGCCGGGCCGACGCCCGCTCGGCGTCTGCGGCTGGGCGCGCAGGATCTGCTCGACGATCCCGTAGTGCGTGGAGGCGGTGAAAGCGAGCGTGCCGGTCAGCATTTTGTACAGCATCATGCCCAGAGAGAACATGTCGCTGCGCGAGGTGAGCGCCTCGCCCTGGATCTGTTCCGGCGACATGTAGGCCGGCGAACCCACTCCGTCCACGACCGACATGCGCACATTGTCCAGGCTGAGCGCTGAGCCGAAGTCCGACACCTTCGGTTCCAGGTTCTCGGACAGCAGAATGTTGTCGGGTTTGATGTCGCGGTGGATCACGCCGTACTGCTCGGCATAATCCAGTGCGCTGCAAACGGTTTGCAGGATCTCGGCCACGCGCTTGAAGTCCAGCAGGCTGCCGGGCTGGCAGTACTTGTCCAAGGTCGAGCCGTGCACGTACTCCATGGCGATGTAGGCCCGGTTGTCGTCTACCGCCGAGTCGTAGATCTGCACGATGTTGGGGTGCCGCAGCTTCTGCGCCAGCAGCACCTCGGTGAGGAAGAACTTGCGGATCAGCGTGGCCTGCTCGGGGTCGGTCGACTGATCGATGGAGAACAGCTTGATGGCAACCTCGCGCGCCGTCGCGGAGTCGCGCGCCAGGTACACGCTGCTGGTCGTGCCGCTGCCCAACAGACGCAGCACCTCGTACTTCCCTACCTTGCCGCCGGTCAGGGGTGCGCGCTTTTTGGTGTCTTCGGTGGCTGAGGACAGCGCTTCCATAGGGCTCATGACGCTCGAGTTCGGGGAGGTATGGCAGCAAGAACCAAGCCAGTGCCCCGCGTATCCCCAAGGACGAATTCCGTGGCACGTTGCCAAATCCGCGCAACCCCAGTAGGATTGCGTTTGCGCCGATTTGATCGTCAGCTTGCGGGCGCAATACAAATCCAGCTAAAGCGCGGGCAAACCCGTCCCGGCCTTGGCTGGACGGGTTTTTGTTTTCGAGCGCGGTCCCATACGGCCTAACGTCTGGCGCAGGCCGAACTTTAGGGCGCCTGGCGCTCGGGACACTGAAGCCCCGTGACGCGCGAGCTGGGTGAACTGTCCGGGAGGAGGGCTCTAGACATGACTGAATTCGACACACTGGCTGTGCGCGCGGGCATCCACCGCAGCCAGTTCAACGAGCACGCCGAGGCCCTGTACCTGACCTCGAGCTTCGTGTTCGAAAACGCCGCGCAGGCGG
>JBGPOV010000137.1:0-10015 GCA_041488255.1 Gammaproteobacteria bacterium
CCCCTGCCACAGGAAGTAGCCCCATGCTGCCACGAAGATGAAGCTCGACAGCAGCGTCATCGGCATCGAGGACACGTTCCCGAGCGGCGCCCAGGCGTGCTTGCCGAGATCCTGCAGCATGAAACGGCCGACGCGGGTGCCCGCGTCCAGGACGGTCAGGATGAAGAGCACCTCGAACATGATGGCGAAGTGGTACCACACGGCCAGCAGCGTCCCGCCGAAGGTCTTGCTGAAGATGGTAGCCATGCCGACCGCCAGCGACGGCGCGCCGCCGGTGCGGGCGAACAGAGTCTTCTCACCCATCTCATTGGCTAGCGCGTTCATTTGCTCGGCGGTGACCGGGAAGCCCCAGGAAGAGATCTTTGCCACCGCATCCGCCGCCACCTTGCCGACCACGCCGGAGGGGCTGTTGATGGCGAAGTAGACGCCCGGTTCCAGCACGCAGGCGGCGATGACGGCCATGATAGCGACGAACGACTCCAGCGCCATGCTGCCGTAGCCGATCATGCGGATCTCCTTCTCGTTGGCGAGCAGCTTGGGCGTGGTGCCCGAGGACACCAGCGAGTGGAAGCCGGAGATGGCACCGCAGGCGATGGTGATGAACACGAAGGGGAACAGGTCGCCCTTGAAGATCGGCCCAGTGCCGTCGATGAACCGGGTCAAGGCCGGCATCTTCATGTCCGGATGGATGTAGACGATGGCGATGGCCAGGAGGAACACCACCCCCAGCTTGAGGAACGTAGACAAATAATCGCGCGGCGCCAGCAGCAACCACACTGGCAGAGTCGCTGCCGCAAACCCGTAGATCATCACGAACCAGGCGACGCTCATCTTGTCCCAGTCGAACCAGCCGCGGATGGCTTCGTTGTGGTCCACCCAGCCACCGCCCACCACGCATACGATCAGCAGTGCGATGCCAATCAGCGAGCCTTCCAATACCCGCCCCGGCCGGATGCCGCGCATATAGATGCCGATCAACATGGCCACCGGGATGGTGCCCAGGACGGTCGCGGTCGCCCACGGGCTCTTGTACATGGCGTTGACGATGACCAGGCCCAGCACGGCGATCAGGATGATCATGATCATCATCGTGCCGACTAGCGCCGCCCAGCCGCCGACCGGGCCCAGCTCGTCGCGCGCCATCTGCCCTAGACTGCGCCCGTCGCGGCGGGTGGAGCAAAACATGATCACCATGTCCTGCACGCAGCCGCCCAGGACGGCACCCACCAGGATCCAGATGGTGCCCGGCAGATAGCCAAACTGCATCGCAAGGGTAGGTCCGATCAGCGGGCCCGGGCCGGCGATAGCGGCGAAGTGGTGGCCGAACACCACCCATTTGTTGGTGGGAACGAAGTCCCGCCCGTTGTTGAACCGCTCGGCAGGCGTGGCCCGCGTGGGGTCGAGCGCCAGCACCTTGGCGGCGATCCAGGCGCTGTAGAAGCGGAAGGCGACAAGATAGACGCAGGCGGCGGCCGCCACGAACCAGATCGCGTTGATGGTCTCGCCGCGGTGAGTCGCGATGCTGCCCAGGGCCCAGGCGCCGACGACGGCGATCCCGAGCCAGATCAGCTTGCCGCGAACCTTGTTGTTCATCGCTCTCTCCCAATGGGGTTCTGTAGCCCGGCCGACATGCGCTGGCGCGCAGCCAGGCGGCGTGCGGGCATCTGCTAGTGGCACCCGTAATGATAGCAGCGACATGCACGGCAGGGGCGCACGCCAGCGCCTTCAGGTAAAATGCGCGGCTTCGCGCTCAATCCCTCCTCATGTACAACTCCCAGGATAGTATCGCCGAGTTCGACCCCGAGCTGTGGCGAGCCATGACTGCCGAGAAACGGCGCCAGGACGAGCACGTCGAGCTGATCGCCTCGGAGAACTACGCCAGCCCACGGGTGCTCGAAGCCCAGGGCTCGGTGCTGACCAACAAGTACGCCGAGGGCTACCCGGGCAAGCGCTACTACGGCGGCTGCGAATACGTCGACATCGCCGAGCGCCTCGCGATTGATCGCGCCAAGCAGCTGTTTCACTGCGGCTACGCCAACGTCCAGCCGCACTCGGGCAGCCAGGCCAACCAGGCAGTGTTCATGGCCACGCTCAACCCCGGCGACACGTTCCTGGGGATGTCACTGGCCGATGGCGGGCACCTGACCCACGGCTCGCCGGTCAACTTCAGCGGCAAGCTGTACAACGTGGTCAGCTATGGCCTCGACGCCGACGAGGTGATCGACTACGCGCAGATGGAGCGCCTGGCGCACGCCCACAAGCCGAAGCTGATCATCGCAGGCGCGTCGGCTTATTCGCTGGTGATCGACTGGAAACGCTTTCGCGAGGTGGCCGACAGCGTAGGCGCGCGGCTCATGGTGGACGTGGCCCACTACGCGGGCCTGGTGGCGGCCGGGCTGTACCCGAGTCCCATCGAGCATGCGCATTTCATCACCAGCACTACCCACAAGACCTTGCGCGGCCCGCGTGGTGGCTTGATTCTTTCTCATGCCGAGCACGAGAAGCTGCTCAACGCCTCGATCTTTCCGGGTGGGCAAGGCGGCCCGCTCATGCATGTGATTGCCGCCAAGGCCGTTGCCTTCAAGGAAGCCATGAGCGTGGAGTTCAAGCGCTACCAGCAGCTGGTGCTGGACAACGCCCGCGTGATGGCGAAGGCGCTGCAGAAGCGAGGCTTGCGCATCGTCTCGGGCCGCACCGAGAGCCATATGTTCCTGGTCGACCTGCGCGCCAAGAAGATCACCGGTAAGGACGCCGAGAGGGTCCTCGGTCGCGCCAATATCACGGTTAACAAGAACACCATACCCCGCGATCCACAGACCGCCTTCGTCACCAGCGGCATCCGCATCGGGTCGCCCGCCATCACCACCCGCGGCTTCGCCGAGCTAGAGGTCGAGCAGCTGGGCAACCTGATCGCCGACGTGCTCGACGCGCCGACCGACGACAAGGTGGTGGCCCGGGTAGCTGCCGAGGTCACCGCACTGTGCCGGCGATTTCCGGTCTACGCCAGCGAGCTGGCCGGCGCGTGATGCGTGACTCGTAACGCGTGATTCGCAGGCTATCGTTGGCGTCCCCATTCGAATCACGAATCACGCGTCACGGCCCTCATGAAGTGCCCCTTCTGCGGAACGGACGACACCCAGGTGGTGGACTCGCGCGTGAGCGAGGAGGGGGACCGCATTCGCCGCCGGCGGCGCTGCACGGCCTGCGACAAACGCTTCACCACCTACGAGACAGTGGAGCTGCGCATGCCGCAGGTGGTCAAGACCAGCGGCACGCGCGAGGAGTACGACGAGGAGAAGTTGCGCACCGGGTTTCTGCGCGCGCTGCACAAGCGTCCGGTACCCACCGAGTACGTCGATGCGGCCGTCGAGCGCATCGCTCAGAAGCTGCTGAGCCTGGGCGAGCGCGAGATCGCGTCGCGCCGCGTCGGCGAGATGGTCATGCGTGAGCTGTACAAGCTGGACAAAGTGGCCTACATCCGCTTCGCGTCCGTGTACAAGGACTTTCAGGACGTGGCAGACTTTCGCGACGTGCTGAAGGAAGTCGCCAAACCCGGTGTGCGGCGCAAGGCGCGAAAGCCCGCGACGTAAACGGCCGTGAGTGGTGACGTTGCGAGTCGCGAGCAACGAATCACGAACCACGAATCACGAGTCACGGGTGTTCTCTCCCACCGACCACGCCCACATGGCTCGCGCGCTGCGCTTGGCCGAGCGCGGGCTGTATACCACCACTCCCAATCCCCGCGTCGGCTGCGTGATAGCGCGCGACGGCGAGATCATCGGGGAGGGCTTCCATCGGCGCGCCGGCGAGCCGCACGCGGAGATCCATGCGTTGCAGCACGCCGGAGCGCGGGCGCGCGGGGCAACGGTTTACGTGTCGCTCGAGCCATGCAGCCATCACGGACGTACCTCACCCTGCGCTGACGCTCTGGTGGAGGCGGGCGTCGCCCGCGTTGTCGCGGCGATGCAGGACCCCAACCCGAGCGTGGCCGGCCAGGGCCTGCAACGGCTGCGCGCCGCGCGCATCGCCGTGGAATGCGGGCTGTGTGAGGTGCAGGCGCGCGAGCTCAATATCGGGTTCGTCGCTCGCATGACGCGCGCGCGCCCGTGGCTGCGCATCAAGACTGCGGCCAGCCTGGACGGCGGAACCGCCCTGCGCAACGGTCAGAGCCAGTGGATCACCGGCGCGGCCGCGAGGCGTGACGGCCACCGCTGGCGCGCCCGCTCCTGTGCCGTGATGGTTGGGGTCGGCACGTTGCTGGCGGACAACCCCCGCCTCACGGTGCGCGAGGTGAAGACCACTCGCCAGCCGCTGCGCGTCGTGGTCGACCGCCAGCTCGAGATCCCGCTCGATGCCCACGTCCTGGAAGAGGGTCACGCGCTGATCGTCACTGCCCAGGATCGGCCGGAAAAGGTGCGTCAGCTGGAGCAACTCGGAGCACAGGTGGTGCGGCTGCCGAACCCCGAGGGCAAGGTCGATCTTGCCGCGCTCATGCAGGAGCTGGCGCGGCGCGAGCTGAACGAGGTGCTGGTGGAGTCGGGCAGCCGCCTCAACGGCGCACTGCTGCGCGCGGACGTCGTGGATGAGCTGGTGGTCTATCTCGCCCCGCACTTGCTCGGCGATACGGCGCGGGGTATGTTTGACTTGGGTGAGTTGACCGCACTCGGCCAGCGGGTCGAGTTGACACTCCGCGACGTACGCCGGGTCGGCAGCGATCTGCGCATTGTCGCGAGATTGACCCGGGGCAGCTGACATGTTCACGGGAATCGTGGAGGCGATGGGCGAGGTCCGCGAGGTCGCGCCGGGCCAGCTCGGCGCGCGGATTGTGATCGACGCTGGGGCCCTGGACCTGTCGGACGTAAGGATCGGCGATAGCATCGCGGTGAACGGCTGTTGCCTCACCGTGGTCGGGCTGGAGCCTGGGGCGTTCCGCGTGGATGTGTCGCAGGAGACCCTGGAGCGCACCACCGGTTTCGAAGCCGGCGCTAGTGCGAATCTGGAGAAGTCCCTGCGTGTGTCGGACCGTCTGGGCGGACATCTGGTCAGCGGCCACGTGGACGGCCGCGGGGAGGTGACGCGCCGAGATCAGGTGGGAGAAAGCTGGCTGCTGGAAGTCCGGGTCCCCATCGATCTGGCGAAATACGTCGCACGCAAGGGCTCGATAACGCTCAACGGCGTGAGCCTGACAGTGAACCGGGTGGAGGCCGACCGCTTCGAGGTCAACCTGATTCCGCACACGCTCGAGGTGACGAACCTCAGAGCCCTGCGCCCGGGCGCGCAGGTGAACGTCGAGGTGGATCTCATCGCGCGCTACCTTGAACGGCTGCTGACAGCGTCCGGCTAGGTCTGCTCCATTGGGCCGTGTGCCCGGGCCGGCGGGGGAATTATGGCTCGCGGTTGCGCAGCGAAAACCTGCAGGGAACATCGACGCTGAACTCGCGCTGGCGCAGCTCGTCGGGCACCTTGGGCAGCTGGATCTCCCGGATTTTGGCAACGGCGCGTTCGTCGAGCAGGGAGAACCCACTGCTGCGCACGACGCTAACGCTTTTGAGGCGGCCATCCTGCCCGATCTGCACGCGGACCGTCGTGGAACCCTGCCACCCATTGTCTCGCGCGACTCGGGGATAGTCTTGCTCGGACACGAGCTTGCCGACTTTGCCGGCTACGTCCTGCTGAAAGCGCCTGAGGGCAGTGCCCTCGTCGCCCTTGATCTGCACCTCCTCGGCCGTGACCGCCCGCAGTACGACGCGAAGGTTGCGCACCCCTTCGAACTGTACCCGCTGCGGATCATGCAGGGGGCATGCCGCAACAATGGCAGCTCGGGCCTTTGCATCGAAGTCAGAGTCCCCGCTGGATTCCACCAAGGCAACGCGCGCCGGCCAACCCGAAGCCATGACCGATAGCGCGAACTCTGCCCTGAGCTGGCTCGCCCGCTCAGAGGGGTAGCTGATGAGTCGCTGGATCTTGTCTTGAACGCTCTGGACATAGTCACGCGCGTCTGGAAGGGCCGCCCCGGCGTTCTCGTAGTCCAGGGTCTGGGGCCGCGCCCGACTTGGATCCGGGACGGCGTGCTCCTGAGCTTGCAGCCTGCTTCGCTGATCGATGAGATCTGCTGGCCTGTTCGGCAACTGCAACACCCAACTGGCCGGAATGGCGAAATTCAGGTTCTGGCTCTCTTTGAGGATGAAGGTGGTAATGCCGACCAGCCGTGCTTCTTGGTCAAACAGCCCTCCTCCGCTTGACCCGGGCGAAACGGGAGCGGTGGTCTGTATCAGCTGAATGGACTCGGTCGCAGATTGCCTTATCCCGGAAATCAGACCGTCGCTGAGCGTGAGCTCCAGCCCGCGAGGGGCGCCAATGGCGTAGACACGCCGCCCTACGCGCAGGTCCTCCATCGCTACCACTCCGACAACTGGGCGGGTGAACGCTGTCGCCTGGCTGGCTTGGAGCTGACACAGATCCCGCGCCTTGTCGGAGAAGTGCACAGACGCCGGCGATGAGCGGCCCTCCTTCTTCACCAGCACCGTGGCGCCATCTTGGAGGACGTGACAGTTTGTAACTATTTCCCCCGCAGCGATCACTACGCCGCTGCCGAGGCCGATTCGTCGGCCGGTCGCATCGTAGGTCTCGACCGTCACGACGCTCGGCGAAGCCTTCTCGAATACTTGCTCCGCGTCGAGGGCCTCGGCGCGCAGGGAGATAGCGAACAGCGTGGCGAAGCAGATGAAAGCACGGTCGATGAACCGGCGCAGAACCATACGCGGCTATCTGGCTTTGAGCAGTTTATCCATCATATCCGTGCGGCGCGCCGCCACCAAGCATGGTGACAGGCGACCGGGCGCGGATAAATACCGGCGCCAAGCGGAAATCGGGCAAAATCCGAGGTGCACTGTTCTGGTAACGGCGGTGCTGACAGCGTGGGCTGGTGATTCAGCGCTGCCGCGTCTATGGTTCAGATGGTTACAATGGGTGTGAACAGGCTCGCGCGGGAGCTCGAGTGTCGCCCGAGGAGTTGAGGATGGGGATTAGCAGCATCGCGGAGATCATCGCTCAGATCGAGGCCGGCCGCATGGTCGTCCTGGTGGACGAGGAGGACCGCGAGAACGAAGGCGACCTGCTGATGGCCGCCGAGTTCATCACGCCAGAGGCCATAAACTTCATGGCCAAGCACGGGCGCGGGCTGATCTGCCTCACGCTCACCGAGGAACGCTGCCGCCAGCTCGATCTCACCCTGATGGTGGCCAGCAACCGGTCGCAGCTGGGCACCAACTTCACCGTGTCCATCGAGGCGGCGCGCGGGGTCACGACCGGCATCTCGGCGGCCGACCGGGCACGAACCGTCCAGGCGGCGGTCAAGCGCGAAGCGCGCCCCGAGGACGTCGTACAGCCCGGGCACGTCTTCCCGCTCATGGCCCAGAAGGGCGGAGTTTTGGTGCGCGCCGGGCATACCGAGGCCGGTTGCGACTTGGCGCAGCTCGCAGGGCTGGTTCCGGCCGCCGTCATCTGCGAGGTGCTCCGCGACGACGGCGAGATGGCCCGCTTGCCGGACCTGCTCGAGTTTGCCGATCGCCATGGCCTCAAAGTGGGCACCATTTCCGATCTGATCCATTATCGCAGCCGCACCGAGTCGCTGGTGACCCGGGTGGCGGAGCGGCCGGTCGACACGCCCTACGGCCGCTTCCGCATCGTCGCCTACTCCGACCTCACCGCCAACGAGGTGCACTTGGCGCTGGTGAAGGGAGACGTGACGCCGGGCAAGGAGATCCTGGTCCGGGTGCACGAGCCGCTGTCGGTGATGGACCTGTTGGATGCCGCCGGCCACGCCCACTCCTGGAATCTGAACGAGGCGATGCGAACCATCGCGGCCGCGGACGGCGGGGTCATCGTCCTGCTCCATCGCAGCGAGACCGGAGAGGCGCTGCTGTCGCGTTTCCAAACGCCGCAGTCCGACGCCGTCGCGCCGCCCAAGATGGATCTGCGCACCTACGGCATCGGCGCGCAGATTCTCAAAGATCTCGGCGTCACCAAGATGAAGCTGATGGCCATGCCGCGCAAAATGCCGAGCATGGCCGGCTTCGACCTCGAGGTGAGCGGCTACCTCCTACCCCAGAGAGCGGGTGCGGCCGGCACCGTGACCTCACTCACCGAGCGCAAGCGGGAGAGGTAGGTTGGCCCGGTACGACGATATCCTGGAGCTGGAGCCCCGCCTGGACGGTCGCGGACTGCGGGTGGGCATCGTCATGAGCCGCTTCAATATCGACGTCGCGGAGGGACTGCTCGGTGCGTGCGCCGAGGAATTGCGCAAGCATGGAGTGCGGCCCGAGGACATGCTGCTGGTGACCGTGCCGGGGGCGCTGGAGGTGCCGCTGGCGCTGCGCAAGATGGCGAGCGGCCGACGCTTCGACGCATTGGTGGCGCTGGGCGCGGTGATCCGCGGAGAAACCTACCATTTCGAGGTGGTGGCCAACGAATCCGCCGCGGGCATCGCAGCCTTGCAAGTGCAGACCGGCATCCCGGTCGCGAACGGCATCCTGACTACCGACGACGATGATCAGGCCGTGGCGCGCATGAGCGTGAAGGGCGCCGAGGTGGCGCGCGTCGCGCTCGAGATGGCGAACCTGCTCAGGCAACTCGATGAGCGGCGCTGAGATCGCCGCCCCGCGCCATGAACCTGCCCACAGAGGCAGCCGCCGGCGCTCGCGCGAGTTCGCGCTGCAGGCGCTCTACCAATGGCTGCTGAGCGGCGACGAGGCCGACGCGCTGTGCCGCCAGGCGGCGGAGCATAAGGACTATGCGCGCGCCGACACGGGCTACTTCGAGTTGCTGGCACACGGCGTGATCGAGCGCGCCGGTGAGCTGCGCGCCGCGCTACAGCCCTTCCTGGACCGCCCCGCGCAACAGCTGAGCCCGATCGAGCATGCGCTGCTGCTGCTCGGGGCTTACGAGCTGATGCACGCCCCACAGGTGCCGTACCGGGTGGTGATCAACGAAGCGGTGGAACTGGCCAAGGCCTACGGCGGCACCGACGGCCACAAGTATGTGAACGGCGTGCTGGACAAGCTCGCGGCCCAGATCCGGCCCGCAGAAACCAAAAAATGAGCCGCCAAGACGCCAAGAAAACGAGCCGCACGGAGCTCCAACTGCGCAAGGGAGACCCCAAGGGACTCGAAGGAAGCCTCGCTTCGGGTAATTCGTCGAATGGGGCTTCTCTGACGCGTAGGTGTGATTGAGTTGAGGGGTATCGCTCTTCTTGGCGCCTTGGCGGCCAAGCTCGACCTAGAAGATCAAAGGAGACACGGAGATGGCTGAAGCGGTGAAGAAACTGACCATTTTCGACCTGCAGGCCAAGGTGGAGCGGGGGGAGAAAATCTTTCAGGTCACCGCGGTGGACTATCCCACCGCGCAACTGGTCGATCGCTCCGGCATCGACTGCATCCTGGTCGGCGACTCCCTGGGTATGACCGTGCTCGGCTATTCCGGCACCGTCCCGGTGACGATGGACGAAATGATCCATCACGCGAAGGCCATCACCCGTGCGGTAAAGCGCGCCATCGTGGTGGGCGATATGCCGCTCGGCGCTTACCACGCGTCGATTGCAGACGCGATCAACAACTGCATGCGCATGCTCAAGGAGGGCGGCACCGACGTCGTGAAGATCGAAGGCGGCGAGGACTTCGGCGACATCGCCGCGGCGGTCGTCCGGTCCGGGATTCCGGTCATGGGCCACATCGGTTTGACGCCACAGCTGGTCTCCAAGCTGGGCGGGTTCAAGGTACAAGGCAAGGATGCAGCCACCGGCGCGCAGCTGTTGAAGGATGCCCTGGCGATGGAGAGGGCGGGCTGCTTCGCCATCGTGCTGGAGGCGATCCCCGATCGCGTCGCCCAGATCATCACCGAGCGGCTGCGCATTCCTACTATCGGCATCGGCGCCGGTCCCCACTGCGACGGCCAGAACCTGGTCCTGCACGATATGGTGGGCCTGTTCGACCGCTTCACGCCGAAGTTCGTCAAGCGC
>JBGPOV010000138.1:0-9975 GCA_041488255.1 Gammaproteobacteria bacterium
ATTTCTTCAGCGCCCGGCGTTTTGTTGTCTAGCGCGGTCCCCTAACCGTTACGCTCTCAGACGCGTCGCATTGGCCAGGCAGTACCCCAGCAACAGCACGAAGCACGACAGCACGAACACCTTGTTGATGAACCAGTTGGTGCGCCAGATCGTCCATACCGGGACTTGCAGGAACAAGACGAACTTGGTCGCGATGATGGCGATCTCCGCGACGGAAACGCCAACGGCCGCAGCGTAGGTGTAGCGCCGCCAGTGCAGTAGCGACCATCCCAGCCAGATGTGCACAACCCACCAGAAGTCCCAGTAAACGTAGGTGCCGAGCGGCACGCCCTCGGCCAGCGCATAGGCCACGGGAAAGATGTATTTGATGACCAGCGTCCAGGCCGCGAGGATGAACAGGAAGTGGGCGATGAAGGTGCGCACAGGTGCTTGGGTGCGACCTCAGCCCAGCCGCATCACGGCATCGCGGGTTAGCTCGGCGATCGGGATGCCGACCGGACAGGCACCCAGGCAAGATCGGTGGGCGCAGGTGAGGCAGGCGTTGGCGCCATCTCCAAGCTGCGCGTACTCCGCCCGCGCCAGAACCGCGTCGCCGTAGTCGACCGCGTACATGCGCGTGCGCAGCACCTCGGCGATGGCCACGCCGTGCGGACAGCTCGACTCGCAGGCGCTGCAGCCGGGTAGACAGTAGTTGCCGGAGCGCATCTCGACATAGCGGGACAGCAGCTCGAGATCGCTGTGGCTCGTCATGGCGCCGCCCGAGGCGCTCACGTATTCGTCGATGAGCTCGGGGCTGGTCATCGAGATGAGCAGCGCATCGACGTGGGGCCTGGACAGCACCCAGCGGAAGGCCGCTTGCGAGAAAGTGGAGCCCGGTCGCTCGTAGGGGCGCATGTCGTTGAGCCGGGCGCCCATCAGGGTCTTCATGGCCAGCACCCCCACGTCCTTCTGCTTGGCCTTCTCCAGCACGCGCGGCAGGTCCGGCTGGATCGCGGCCCAGTGGAAGGTGTGCCGCAGCCGGTCGTAGAAGCTCGGGTCCTGGCCCACGCTGTAAGCCACCAGGATCACGTCCACCTGGTCGTGGTCGAGGGCGTAGTCGAGGCACTCGACCAGATGGCTGCCATGCCCCGACATGCCGCGGAAGCGAATCTTGCCCTGGCGCCTGGCCAGCTCGGTGAACTCCCACCACTCCTGGTTCTGCATGCGAGCGACGTCGTTGACCGCGTGGTTGAAGTAGATGTCCACGTGGTCGGTGCGCAACCGGCGCAGGCTGCCTTCCAGCGCCTTCATCATGTCGGCGCGCGTGTCCGACGCGCCGGCTTTGGTCTTGCTGGACAGCACGACCGCGTCGCGCCTGCCCTGCAGCGCCTCGCCGATGGCCTCCTCGGCGCCACCCCAGCGGTAGCTCTCGGCGGCGTCGAAGTAGTTCACGCCGCGCTCCAAAGCGTGGCGCACCAGCGCGGGATCGGACGAGCTGGCCGATCCAAAGGAGATATCGGAGACCTTGAGCTCGGTGCGCCCGAGGCGCGCGTAGCGGCGGATCCGATCCGGTGTCGAGATTTGTGCCTGCGCAGACGCTCGCGCTGCGGCTAACCCAAAGGCGGCGCCCGCCCCAAGGCGCAGAAAGTCACGTCGATCGATCACGCGACATTACCTCCGATCGCCCTCGAGCTCGGGCGCGTCGAGCGTAGCCACAGCGCTCGCGGTAAATTCGGCGTCTGCCGAGGGCTTCAGCCGCTGGAAGCAGCGGCTTGCCACACACCTTAGCCGAACAGGGGCGTTGCGGTAAAGGACCTGCGTCGTATCGGGTGACTGCGCTTAGCGCGAGAGGTCCGCGTCGATCGCCGTGCCGATCTTGCTGCGGACGACGTCGAAGAAGGGATTCGAGCGCAACCGCGATAGCGTGCCGAGCGGCACGAGAATGGAGCCCGGCTCGCCCCGGACCGCGAAATCGCCAATCGTCCACACCAGCGGACCGGACGCCCTTGGCGCGAGCCCGTAGACGGGGTCGTCGACCGGGAAGGGCAGCGCGACGTGGCCGAGCGAGAAGACGCCGGCCGGCCACTCGAGCCCGAGCGGTTCGACGCGCGTGTCGGTGCTACCGGCCTCCCGCGTGTAGGCGGCGATCTCGCCCGTCCCGGACGATCGGTTAGCCACGACCCAGAGTCCGAACGGCAGCGCGGGCGCGCTGCGGATCCTTTCGAACGCCTCGCGCGGGCCGCGTGCAATGAGCCCGATCCAGTTGTCGGTGCGGTTCACGTCGAACGCGATAAGCTCGTTCCCCGGGCCCGGCAGCCGCAGCAGGAACTCAGTGACGACGTCCGCTGCACTCACTGTCGCGTCAACCACCGACTGGAACACGAGCACGCGCGGCATGGCGTCGAGCCGGCCCCGCTCGCCCGCCTCCGAGAGCGCGCGCTGCAGCTCGCGGGTGAGCCGGTAGATCTGGTTGGCGGCGTTGACGGTGAACGAGTTGTACTTGTACGGGTCGTACTCGGGCAGCACATCTAGCCACTTCGCCTTCTCGAAGTAGGGCAGAAAAGACAGCGCCGAGGCGAGGTTCGCGAGCGCGGCGAAACGCGAGACGCCGATCGCCGCAGACAAGAAGAAAAGGCGCTGCGGCCGCGGCAGCGTGGCGTTCTCGAGGCCGCGCACCGAAAGGAGCGCCAGCAGCGGCGCCCCGGTCGAGTAGCCGCCGGCGTAGAACGGCTTTCCTGCCGCACGCCGCGCCGTGTGCTGCGCCGCGAGCTCGACTGCGGCATACCAGTCTTCCCACCGCACGTCGAGGAGGCTGGCAGGAACGGTGCCGTGGCCCGGAAGCCTGAGCACGAGCACGTAGAAGCCGCGTTGCAAGAAGAGCTCGGCAAGCGAGCGCATACTGTACGGCGAGTCGGAAAGGCCATGCACGAGCAGGACCGCGCCAAGCACCTGCTTCGGGACGAGCTCGTAGGAACGGTTGTACGGTTCGCCGAGCGCGAGCTGTGCCGGCACGCTCTTCGGGTTGTAGCGGCTCACCGGATCAGATGGGGCGACGGCCGGGTCCTCGAGCACGCGCTTGCGCACTTCCGCGAACAGCCGATCCTCGAGAGCGAGATACTGCGTGAACGTCTGCGGCGCCCCGGCGCGGCGGGCGTGGAACTCCTCCGCGAGCTCGAGCCGGTGCCAAGGCTGGAGATCCGGGAGCCGAACGCGTGCCTGCACCGCGAAAACGATGACGATCGTGGCCAGGACTGCCGCGACCAAAACGCCAAAGTACAGCGTAGCGCGGACCGTGCCCTTCGTCGCGATCTTCAGGACTCGGTTGATGCTCAAGCGCGGACTCCGTGAGGGCGGTCGCTCGAGCCGCGCGCAGGCGAACCTGATGCCGGAGGCCCCGCAATCTGGGGTTGTCAGCGTTGCGGCTTCACCAAAGCGGATCTGCCTGTCCTCGCCTTCGGCAAATCCCCCAGCGATGACGCGGCGGTGGAGGTGCACGTGGGCGTTGAGTGCGGCGCCGTGGCGGGATACGAAGTTGATGCTGCGCTGAGGCCGTCCAGATACTGGTCCACCAGCGCTTCGGCCTCTCCGCCCAGGGAGAAGCGGCTGGGGTCGAGCAACCAGTCGTAGATCAGCCCGTCCACGTAAGCGTGTAAACCTAGCGCTGCGCGCCGCGCGTTAACTTGGGGAGGCAGCTGGCCTCGGCGCACGGCATTGCGCAGCGCCCGCTCCATCATTTCGAGGCCCCCGGCGCGGCACTGCAGGATCCGCTGCGACAGGCTGTCCAGTTCCTCGACATACTCGCACTTGCGCATCAGGATCTCGAACACGCGCCGACAACGCAGATCCTCCGCGGTCTGACGCAACACGTGCACACAGCAGGCGCGCAGGCTGGACAGCGGGTCGGCGGTCGACGCGTCCGCGGCACGGCGGATCATTTCCTCCATGGGCAGCGCCACGCGGTCGAGCATGGCGGCGAACAGGTCGCCCTTGTTTCGAAAGTGCCAGTAGATGGCCCCGCGTGTCACGCCGGCCGCATCCGCGATATCGGCAAGCGAAGTGCTGGTGACGCCCTGACCCCGGAATACCTCAGCGGCGGTGTCCAGGATCCGGTTACGCGTCTCCTGGGCCTCTTCCTTGGTTCTCCTGGCCATCCCCTCCTCCTCGCGGCGCTCCTGCAACGCTTCACTGCGCGAACGCGTGCACCGGCTTGTGGTGTGAAATAATGACACTTTACATACATTCGTGGATGTATGTAAACTCCCGCCTTGCTGTACTTGGCGGGCGCAAGCTGTCGCCCGCCCGCGACTCGAGCTTCCCACCGGATTCCCTCCCCTCGGGCCAAGCTGCCCGATTGCTGGGGGCACCTTGAATCTGATAGCGAGTCAAAATGAAGATGCGTTCGAACTGCTCTCCCACCACCAAGGCGGTCGCGACGCTGGCCGCCATGACCGTGCTTGTCGCAGCCGGCTGCGACAAGCCGTCGGCGCAGCAGACCGGCCAGATGCCGCCACCGGAGGTGAACGTGGTCACGGTGCAACCGCGGGAGATCGCGGCCACCTTCGAGCAGGTCGGCCAGACCGCAGGCGTGCGCGAGGTCGAAGTGCGCCCGCGCGTGACCGGCATCCTGCAGCGCTGGAACTACAAGGAAGGCAGCGCGGTACAGGCCGGGCGCAGCCTGTTCACCATCGACCCGGCGCCGTTCCAGACCGCTGTGGCGCGCGTCGACGCCGACCTCGCCAGCGCGCTCGCCAAGGACGCGCAGAGCAAGCGCGACGTCGAGCGGCTCCAGCCGCTGTACGAGCAGGGCATGATCAGCCGCAAGGCTTTCGACGACGCCGTGTCGGCCAAAGAGGTCGCCGCGGCTGGAGTGAAGGCGGCGCAGGCCGCGCTCGCGCAGGCCAAGCTCGATCTCGAGTACACCCGTGTCGAGGCGCCGATCAGCGGCGTCACCAGCCGCGCGCTCAAATCCGAAGGCAGCCTGGTCGAAGCGCAGCAGACGCTGCTCACCACCATCTCGCAGGTCGACCCGATCCACGTAATCTTCAGCATCTCGGAATCCGAGAACCTCAAGCGCCAGCGCGAAGCCGCAGCGGGGCGCCTGCAGTTGCCCAAGGACGGACGCTTCACCGTCACCTTGCGGCTGTCCGACGGTACGACCTACGCGCGCCCCGGCCGCGTCGACTTCAGCGACGTGCGCATCAACCCCGGCACCGGCACGAGCGAAGCGCGCGCGGTGCTGCCCAATTCCGACCAGCGCCTGAGGCCAGGGCAGTTCGTGCGCGTCACGCTGGCGGGTGCGACCTACATCAACGCGTTAGCCGTGCCGCAGCGTGCCGTGCTGGAAGGGCCAACCGGCAAGATCGTCATGACCGTGAACGCTCAGGGCATGGTCGAGCCGCGCCCAGTGGAAGTCGGCGAGTGGGCCGGCGCGGACTGGATCATCACCTCCGGCATCAATCCCGGCGATCGTGTGATCGTGGACGGCGTGATGAAGGCAAGGCCGGGGGCGCCGGTGAAGATCGCAGAGGCCAAACCGGCTGCACCGGCTCAAGCTGACCAGCCCGCCGCAAAACAACAGTAACGCGTCCCAACGACGGATCCTCCACGATGGCGGGGAGGATCGAGGTGAGGGTATGTTTTCCCGTTTCTTCATCGATCGGCCGATTTTCGCGGTAGTCCTCTCCATCTTCATCCTGCTCGCTGGACTGGCGGCGATGCGCGCGCTGCCCATCGCGCAGTACCCCGAGATCGCGCCGCCGGTCGTGACGGTGCAGGCCGTCTATCCGGGCGCCTCCGCGGAGGTGCTGGAGCAGACCGTGGCGGCCCCGCTGGAGAACCAGATCAACGGCATCGAGAACATGATCTTCATGTCCTCGAACTCGGGCTCCAACGGGGTGGTGCAGATCCAAGTGACATTCGAGATCGGCTCGAACGCCGATCAGGCCGCGCTCAACGTGAACAACCGCGTCAAGCAAGCCGAAGCGCGGCTGCCCGAGGAGGTACGGCGCCAAGGCGTCACGGTGGAAAAAGGCTCGTCCGCCTTCCTGATGGTGTACGCCTTTTACTCGCCGGACGGGCGCTTCGACGATCTGTACACCAGCAACTACGTCACCCTCAACGTGCTCGACTACCTCAAGCGCGTGCCGGGCACCACCAACGTGCAGATCTTCGGTGCTAAGGACTACGCCATGCGCATCTGGGTCAAGCCCGACCGCATGACGCAGCTCAAGCTGACTCCGGGCGATCTGATTCGCGCCGTGAACGAGCAGAATGCGCAGTTCGCTGCGGGCAAGGTGGGGCAGGCGCCCATCGGGCCGCAGCAGGAATTGGTCTACACCATCACGACTAAGGGGCGCCTGGCCGACGTCAAGGAGTTCGAGCAGATCATCGTACGCTCCGACCCCGACGGTTCCGCGGTGCGTCTGAAGGACGTGGCACGCATCGAGCTGGCCTCGAAGGACTACGAGTTCATCGGCCGAGTGAACGGCCGGCAGGCCACCCTGGTGGGCATCTTCCTGCAGCCGGGCGCCAACGCACTGGCAGTGGCCGACGACTGCAACGCGGTGATGAAGCGGCTCTCCGAGCGCTTCCCCGACGGCCTTGCATATTCCAACGTCTACGACACCACGCGCTTCGTCAAGGTCTCCATCCGCGAGGTGGTGAAGACGCTGCTCGAGGCGATGGCGCTGGTGTTCATCGTGGTGTTCGTGTTCCTGCAGAGCTGGCGCGCCACGCTGATCCCGTTCGCGGCGGTCCCAGTATCGCTGATCGGGACCTTCGCCGGCCTGTTGGTCCTGGGCTACTCGATCAATACGCTGACGCTGTTCGGCATGGTGCTGTCGATCGGGATCGTGGTGGACGACGCCATCGTCGTGCTGGAGAACGTCGAACGCATCATGCGCGAGGAGCACAAGCCGGCGCGCGAGGCCGCCATCCAGGCCATGCAGGAGGTGACCGGCCCGGTGATCGCCATCGCACTCACGCTGTGTGCGGTGTTCGTCCCGATCGCGTTCCTCGGCGGGCTCACCGGCGAACTGTATCGTCAGTTCGCGGTGACCATCTCGATCGCCGTGGTGATCTCGGCCATCGTGGCGCTGACGCTGACCCCTACCCTGAGCGCGCTGATCCTCAAGCGCGGCCATCGCCCGCCCGGGCGCTTCTTCCGCTGGTTCAACGGCTGGTTCCAGCGCGTCACCGGCCACTACGCCGATGGTGTCGGGTTCGTACTGCGCCGCGGAGGCATCGCCATGGTCGTGTTTGGCGGCATGGTGGCGCTCACCATTTTCTTGTGGCGCATCACGCCCAGCAGCCTGGTGCCGGACGAGGACCAGGGCTACTACATCGGCGCCGTATTCCTGCCCGATGGCGCCACGCTGCAGCGGACCGACAAAGTGGTCACCGAGGTCCAGCAGGCGATGCTGTCGAACCCGGCCAATCAATACTCGGTGGCGTTCACCGGCATGGATTTTCTGGGCGGCGGCTTTCGCAACAGCGCGGCAACGATCTTCGCCAGCCAGAAGCACTGGGACGACCGCCCCGGCGTCTATACGCACGAGCTGGTCGGCGAGTTCTTCATGAAGACGGCGCATATCAAGGAGGCGCTGGTGCTCGCATTTGCCCCGCCGCCCATCTTCGGCCTGGGCAATGCCGGCGGCTTCGAGTTCTACATCCAGAACCGCGGCGAGGGCGGATCGCAGCGGTTGGCGCAGGTCATGGGCCAGTTCCTGGCGCGCGCCAACCAGGACCCGATGCTCGGTGGAGGCGGCGGCTATGTGCAGACGCTGTGGCGGCCCAACGTGCCGCAACTGCGCGTGGACGTGGACCGGGAGAAAGCGAAGGCGCTGGGAGTGCCGATCGACCAGTTATACAACGCGCTGTCCGCCACGCTGGGCACTTACTACGTCAACGACTTCAACAAGTTCGGCCGCACCTGGCAGGTGCTGATGTCGGCCGAACCGGGTTACCGCAATCGTCCCGACGCCATCGGCGACATCTACGTACGCTCCGACAAGGGCGAGATGATCCCGCTCAAATCGCTCGCCACGGTGCGGTACGCCGCGGGTCCCGACTCGCTTGATCGCTTCAACAATCTCCCGGCGGTCAAGCTGCTGGGCCAAGGCGCGCCGGGCGTATCCTCGGGGCAGGCGATCCAGGCGGTGGAGCGCGTCGCCAAGGAGGTGCTGCCGCCCGAGTTCAGCTACGACTGGGGCGGCGCCTCGTTCCAGGAGAAACGCTCGGCCGGGACTTCGGGCCTCGCTCTGGGGCTGGCAGCGGTGATGGTGTTCTTGATCCTCGCTGCACAGTACGAGAAATGGTCGCTGCCGTTGTCGGTGCTCCTGGCTCTGCCCTTCGGGACCTTCGGCGCACTGACCGCCGTGTGGCTGCGCGGCCTGACCAACGACGTCTACTTCCAGATCGGACTGGTAACGCTGCTGGGTCTAGCGGCCAAGAATGCCATCCTGATCGTGGAGTACGCGGTGCTCAAACACCATCAGGGACTCTCCACTTCTGCAGCGGCGCTGGAGGCGGCGCGCCTGCGCTTCCGTCCGATCCTGATGACCTCGCTCGCCTTCATCCTCGGCGTGCTGCCGCTCGCCATCTCCACTGGCGCCGGTGCGGGTGCGCGCCATGCGGTAGGCACCGGCGTGATGGGCGGGATGTTGGCCGCCACCTTCCTGGCGATCTTCTTCATTCCGCTGTTCTTCAAGCTGATGACCGACGGCAAGCCTTGGGAAAAACGCTCGACTCAAGAACTGCGCGCTGAGATCGAACGGCACAAGCAGGGAGGGTAGCGATGAGGGCCCAGGGCCTGATCCGTTCGCTGCTGCTCGTCGTGTTGCTGCACACCGGATCCAGTCGCGCCGACGAGCCGCCGGGAAAAGTGCTGATGGGGCAGGAGCCCTGAGGAAGCCGCGCGCGCCTGGGTGCGACGAAACCAAGCCATGGTCGACGGCTGGTTCTTACAGCCGTGAGGTGTGGTTCCGGCGGTCGCCTTCACCTTAGCCCGCGCCGTGGGCGTTGAACCACGCCAGCATGCGCATCCACCCGTCCTCGGCCGCTTCCTTGCGGTAGCTCGCACGGTAATCGGCATTGAACCCGTGTGGCGCGTCCTGGTAAACCGTCAGCTCGGATCCGCTCGTCCCGCGCGATAACGCCGCGCGCATCTCGTCCACGCTCTGCACCGGAATGCCTTGGTCCGTCCCCCCGTATAGGCCGAGCACCGGAACTTTCAGCGATGGGGCAAGATCGATCGGATTCTTCGGCATCAACGCGCTGGTCTGTCCCACCAGTCTGCCGTACCACGCTACGCCAGCCTTCACGTGCGGATTGTGAGCGCAATACAGCCACGTGATCCGTCCGCCCCAGCAGAACCCGGTGACCGCCAGACGGCTCGTGTTGGCTTTTCCTATGCCGCCCGCCCACTCTACGGCGGCGTCGAGATCGCTCATGACCTGCGCGTCGGGCACTTTGCTCACGACGGTGGTCAAGATCTCCTGGACATCCTTGAGCTGAGACACGTCGCCTTGACGCGCATACAGCTCGGGTGCGACGGCCAGATAACCGGCCTTGGCCAGCCGCCGACACAGGTCCTTGATGTGCTCGTGCACGCCGAAAATCTCCTGCACCACCAGCACGATGGGGAACGGACCGCCAATGACCGGCATCGCGCGGTAGGCGGGCATCTGGCCGTCTTTGGTGGGCACTTTCACCTCGCCGGCCGTAAGCCCTCGGTCGTCGGTGGTGATCGTCTGCGCCGATACGGGCTGAACGGACAGCGCAAACCCGCTCGCCAGCACGGCGACCACGAACTCGCGGCGGCTCCAGTCCTTTGCTCCCATGAGGCTTAGCGTTTCAGACGAGGTCATGGCTTTCTCCAGTTGAGTTGAGCAGAGCAACGCCTAGTCGGCCAGCGTGACTATCCACGGGAGCTGCTTCCCGCGCAAGATGTGGGTCCGGCGACAGAAGCTCCGCGCCGCCATTCGATCGAGAAGCGGC
>JBGPOV010000139.1:0-9561 GCA_041488255.1 Gammaproteobacteria bacterium
CACAGGCTGATCGTGCTGGTCAGGGAGCGGAACGCGAAGGCGGTGCCTTCGGTGACAGTGAGTACGATGTCGGCGTGCCGGGCGATCGGGCTCAACCGGCCATCGGTGATCGCGATGACGCTCGCGCCGCGGGTGCGGGCCGCGCGCACGTAGTACTGTGTCTCGCGGCCGTAGGGCATGAAGCTGATCGCGACCAGCACGTCGCGCTTGACGATGGCGCGGATGTCGTCGTGCAACATGCCGCCCAGGCCCGACAGCAAGCGCACCGGCTTGGCCGTGTGCTGCAGCGCGTACGCGAGGTAGGTCGCGGCCGGGAACGACCGGCGCACCGCCGCGATGTAGATTGCCTGCGCCTTCGCCAGGCGCGTGACAGCCGCATCGAGCGCGGCGGGGTCCAGCTTGCCGGCCAGCTCCTCGAGGCCGGCGATAGATGCGGCGATCAGCTCGCGGCCGATGTCGACCGCCCGGATGGGCTTGGCCCCGGCCCCGACCAGCGTGCGGATGCGCCGCCGGTAGCTCTGCGTTGGGCTCGCCCGGGTCGTGAATTCGCTGTGGTACAAGCCCTGCAGGTCGGAGAAGCCGTCGAAACCCAGGCGCTGGGCGAAGCGCACCACGGCGGAGGGCTGCACACCGCAGTTAGCGGCGATGGCCTGGATGCGGTCGACCGTAACGCTGGCGCGGTTCTGCTCGAAGTAGCGGGCGATGGTCTGCAGCTGCGGACTCAGATGCGGGAATTCGGACCGCATGCGCTCGAGCAACTGGTCTACGGTCTCCGGTGGCGCGGTGGTGGTCATTGTGGCAACGCGTTGTCGCTCGAAACCCCCTCCCCCGGATCGGGTCCGGGGCAGGCCTTAGCCCTCCCCCGCTTGCGGGGGAGGGTTGGGGTGGGGGGTATCGGGTTCGTGGCTCTCAATCCTGTCAGCTCTCGTACAGATTAGAACAAAATTTCTACTTTTTCTATAACTAAAAAATATATTGCATTTTGCGTCCAGCTTTGCTACCGTAGGGTAGCGGGTGAACGCCAGCAGGCGCGCACCCAGAGCGGAGCGCGGCAGGTTAACGCAGCGCTCCAATGATTACAGCGGCGCAAAGCCAGTGGGAGGAGAAAAATGCTGAACATCCGTCAGTGCATCGCACGAGCACTCGTCGCTGTCGCGCTCGCGACCGGCGGTGCGGCCTTCGCGGCCGACGCCAAGTTCGTTCTCATCAGCCATGCCCCGGACTCGGATTCCTGGTGGAACACCATCAAGAACGCGATCAAGCAGGCGGGCGAAGACTTCAACGTGGAAGTGGACTACCGCAACCCGCCCAGCGGCGATCTGGCGGATATGGCGCGTCTGGTAGAGCAGGCCGCTGCGCGCAACTACAACGGCGTGATCGTGACCATCGCCGATTACAACGTGCTGCAGAAGCCGGTCGCCCAGGTGATAGCCAAGCACATTCCCTTGATCACCATCAACTCCGGCACGCAGAAGCAGTCCGAGGAGCTGGGCGCGATCATGCACGTCGGCCAGCCGGAATACGATGCAGGCAAGGGCGCGGGTGAGAAGGCGAAAGCGGCCGGCGTCAAGTCGTTCCTGTGCGTGAACCACTATGCGACTAACCCGGCGTCGTTCGACCGTTGCCGCGGATTCGCTGATGCGATCGGAGTCGATTTCAAGTCCTCCACGCTGGATTCGGGCGACGATCCCACGCAGGTCGAGGCGAAGGTCTCGGCTTATCTGCGCAATCATCCCGACACGCAGGCGGTGCTCACGTTAGGGCCAAGCTCGGCGCACCCGAGCATGAAGGCGCTGACGAAGATGGGGCTGGACAAGAAGATCTACTTCTGCACGTTCGACCTGTCCGACGAGATCGCCAAGGGCATCAAGGAGGGGCGCGTCAAGTTTGCCATCGACCAGCAACCCTATCTGCAGGGGTACATCCCGGTGGCGGTACTGGCGATCATGGTCAAGGACAAGACCACCGATCTGAACAAGGTCAAAGACGCGCTGCGCAACAACGCGAAGTTCAAAGCTCGTCTGGCCGAGTACGGGTTGGAGCCGCAGTACGGTCCGCGGCACATCAGCTCGGGACCGGGTTTCGTGACGAAGGACAACATCGCCAAGGTCGAGAAGTACGCCGGACAATATCGTTGAGCCGCTGGCGGCGCACGGAATCACTCCGGGCGCCGCCGCCGACCAGACAACGCGGGGAGGCGTGATGGATGCGGCACAGGCCAGCAAGCCCGAGGTAGTACTGCCCCCACCCGACGAGCGCGTTCGGGCCCAGAAGTGGTATCGCAAGTTCCTGAGCCGGCCGGAGTTCGCTTCGATCTCCGGCACGGTGCTCGTATTCCTGGTGTTTGCGTTCGCCGCAGGCAATTCCGGCATGTTCAACGCGGACGGGATCATCAACTGGGCCCAGGTGGCGGCTTATCTGGGCATCATCGCCATCGGCGCGTGCCTGCTGATGATCGCGGGCGAGTTCGATCTCTCGCTCGGCTCGATGATCGGGTTCGCCGGGATGGTGATCGCGATTCCGCCGTTGTTCTTCGGCTGGCCCGTATGGGCTTCGGTGATCGTGGCGTTCGCGTCGTCCATCGCCCTCGGCTGGGTCAACGGTTATCTGGTGATCAAGACTAGGCTGCCGTCGTTCATCGTCACGCTGGCGTTCCTGTTCATCCTGCGCGGGCTGACTCTCGCGCTGTCGATCTACTTTGCTAACAGAACGATCGTTTCGGGCATCGGTGATCTGGCGGCGCAGGACTGGCTGACCTCCAGCCTGTTCACCGGGTACGTGGGCACCGGCATCTGCCGCTGGCTGGCCGACATCGGCGTGCTGGGCAAGCTCGACAACGGAGCGCCGTTGATCGCTGGCATACCTAAAGTGATCCTCTGGTGGTTCCTGCTGGCGGTCATTTGCAACTACATATTGACGCGCACGCGGGTGGGCAACTGGATCTTCGCGGCCGGAGGCGACGCCACTGCAGCGAAGAACGTGGGCGTGCCGGTGGCCCGTGTGAAGATCGCGCTGTTTATGTTTACCGCGTTCTGCGCTACGCTGTTCGCCACGCTGCAGGTGTGCGATATCGGCTCGGCCGCCGCCGACCGCGGCGTGCAGAAGGAGTTCGAGGCGATCATCGCCGCGGTCATCGGCGGCACGCTGCTGACGGGGGGCTACGGCTCGGTGATCGGCGCGTGCTTCGGTGCGCTGATCTTCGGCGTCGTGCAGATCGGTATCACGTACACGAACGTCAACTCGGACCTGTTCCGAGTGTTCCTGGGCCTGATGCTGCTGATCGCGGTCGTGTTCAACAACTACGTGCGCCGGCGCTTCACCGAGTCGCGCTGAGGAGGAGGTATGAGCGAGTACATTCTCGAGCTGGACGAGGTGAGCAAATACTTCGGCTCTGTGATCGCGCTCAAGAACGTGACGCTCAAGCTGAGGACCGGGGAGGTGCATTGCTTGCTGGGCGACAACGGCGCGGGCAAGTCCACTCTGATCAAGATCCTCTCCGGCGTGCACAAGGCGTCGGAGGGCGTGTACCGAGTCGATGGGGAGCCCGTCGAGTTTGAAAGCCCGCGACAGGCGCTGGACCGCGGCATCGCCACCGTCTACCAGGACTTGGCGATGGTCCCGCTGATGTCCATTGCGCGCAACTTCTTCCTCGGGCGGGAACCCACCATGAGGCGGTTCGGGATGTTCCCGGTGCTCGATTACGCCTTGATGGCCACCACTGCCTTCGCACGCCTCTTCGACATGGGCACGCGCATCCGCGATGCGGAGCAGGCAGTGGGGACCCTGTCGGGTGGTGAGCGGCAGTGCCTGGCGATCGTGCGCGCCATCCACTTCGGAGCGCGCGCGCTGATCCTGGACGAGCCCACCGCCGCGCTCGGCGTCAAGCAGACGGCGAACGTGCTCAAGCTCATCGCCAACGCCCGCTCGCGGGGCATCTCGGTGATCCTGATCACGCACAACGTCCATCACGCCTACCCGATCGGCGATTCGTTCACCGTGCTCAACCGCGGACAGTCTCTGGGGACCTACGCGAAGAGCCAGATCGGGAAAGATGAGTTGCTCGACATGATGGCCGGAGGCGTCGAGATGCAGAAGCTGATTTCGGAGCTGGAGGGCGTGCGAATCTGAGCGACTATCGCTTTCTCCCTCACCCGGCGCTTCGCGCCGCCCTCTCCCGGAGGGAGAGGCGATATCGTACCTCGCGCGAGCAGAGTCAAGGTCCCTCTCCCCCCGGGAGAGGCAGCAGATATATGATCCCTCTCCCCTTGGGAGAGGGTAGGGTGAGGGTCGGGTGAGGGCAGCGTCGCGAGACGCCCGGGAGAGGGCCAAAGAGCTTTGACTTCGGCTATGGACAACACCACTCGTTTCGCCCCCTCGCACCGTCTGGACGCGATCTTTCACGGTCGCATGGCGATGGATTTGTATGCACAGCAGCTCGGGGCCCGGCTCGAGGACGCCACTTCCTTTGCCAAGTACTACGGCGGGTCGTCGGCGAACCAGGCCTTCGGAACGGCCCGCCTTGGGTTGAAGAGCGCGATGCTCGCGCGCGTCGGCGACGATCACCCTGGACGTTTCTTGGTTGAAACGCTGGCGCGCGAAGGCTGCGACGTGTCGCATGTCAAGGTCGACCGCGAGCGGCTCACCGGGCTGGTGCTGCTCGGCATCAAGGACCGGGACACTTTTCCGCTCATCTTCTACCGCGAGAACTGCGCCGACATGGCCGTCTCGCCGAGGGATTTCGACGAAGCATTCATCGCCTCCGCCAAGGCCTTTGCGATCACCGGGACGCATCTGTCGAGGCCGCACACCGCAGCCACCTGCCGGCATGCGCTGGCGTTCGCACGCAAGAACGACGTGCGCACGGTGCTCGACATCGACTACCGGCCGGTGCTGTGGGGCTTGACCGGAAAGGCGGACGGCGAAAACCGCTATGTGGCCGACCAGGGCGTCTCGCAACATCTCAAGGCGATCCTGGGCGAGTTCGATCTCATCATCGGCACCGAGGAAGAGTTTCAGATCGCAGGTGGTAGCGACGACATCGAGGAAGCGCTGCGCGGAGTGCGGACGCACTCGAAGGCGCTGCTGGTGGTCAAGCGCGGCGCCAACGGTTGTGCGGTGGTGGCAGGTGAGATCCCCGACTCGCTCGACGCGGCGCCGAACTTTTCTGGTTTCCCGGTAGAGGTGATGAACGTGCTGGGCGCGGGCGACGCGTTCGCATCTGGTTTCTTGTACGGCTGGATCCGGGGCGAGCCGATCGATGCCTGCGCACGCTATGCCAATGCCTGCGGCGCTCTGGTCGTTTCGCGCCACGGCTGCGCGCCCGCGATGCCGACTCGGCCCGAGCTCGACTATTTCCTGGCCAACGCTGAACGGCTCGTGCCGCGCCCGGGCGAGGACCGAGCCCTGACCCGGCTTCACCGGGTCAGCGCACCGCACCCGCACTGGGATCCAGTATTCGTTCTCGCCTTCGACCACCGCCGTCAGTTTTTCGAGCTGGCGCAGGAGGCGGGCGCGGACGAGGGCCGGCTGCTGGCGCTCAAGCGGCTGCTGGTGGATGCAGTCGCCCGTGTTGAGAAGGAGCGGGCGCTGTCTGGCCGAGTCGGCGTGCTGATCGACGACATATACGGCGCCGACGCGCTCGATGCCGCCACCGGCCGCGGGTGGTGGATCGGCCGACCCGTCGAGCAGCCGGGCTCGAACCCGCTGGTATTCCAGCACGGCCGCTCGATCGGCACCGAGCTTATTCGCTGGCCCGCCGAGCATGTCATCAAGTGCCTGGTCTCCTATCACCCGGACGACGCGGCCGACCATCGCCTGGAACAGGAAGCCCAGGTCAAAGCCCTGTACGACACCGCTCAGATATCTGGCCACGAGCTGTTGCTGGAGGTGATCCCGCCCCGGCAGCCCGCCAACGGCGACGACACCGTCGTCAGGACGCTCAAGCGCTTCTATAACCTCGGCATTTATCCGGAGTGGTGGAAGCTGGAGGCGCTCACCCCGTCGCAGTGGCGAGCGGTTGACGCACTGCTCGAACAGCGCGACCCTTATTGCCGTGGCGTTCTGGTGCTCGGATTGAACGCGCCGCTCGCCGAGTTGAAGGCCAACCTGGCCGACACGCGCGATGCGCGGACCTGCCGCGGCTTCGCCGTAGGGCGCACGCTGTGGGCCGATCCCGCCCGCGCGTGGTTGTCCGGCAAGATCGGCGACGCGGCGTTGGTAACGCAAGTGGCAGCCAATTTCGCCGAGCTGATCGATGCCTGGCCGAAAGGGCCGGCAGCGGCGAAGAGTGGGAGCAAGGCGCGAGTCGCCTAACCTCCCTTCTCCCTCCGGGAGAAGGGCTAGGGATGAGGGAAGTGGGCTATCGACGAGGTGCCGCACTGCCCTTCTTCCTCCGGGAGAAGGGTTGGGGATGAGGGAAGACTGATCGAGCGAGTGCCACGAACCAAGTTGCGCTCCCTCACCCCGGCCCCTCTCCCGAAGGGAGAGGGCGCTTTGCCGGAAACGTAAGTGACAGAGTGAGGTACATATGAACAAGACACTGCGTCTCACAATGGCGCAAGCGCTGATCAAGAAACTGGCGTCCTACCGCGTCGAAGCGTCCGGCCGGCAGGTTCCCTACTGCGCAGGGGTATGGGCGATCTTCGGCCACGGCAACGTAGCGGCCGTCGGTGAGGCGCTCTACGCGCATCGCGAAGCGCTGCCGACTTACCGCGCGCACAACGAGCAGGCCATGGCGCACACCGCGATCGCGTACGCGAAGGCGAACTTCCGCCGCCGGATCATGGCCGTGACGACCTCGATCGGACCGGGCGCGACCAACCTGGTCACCGGTGCCGCGGTGGCACACGTCAACCGGTTGCCCGTACTTCTCTTGCCCGGCGATATCTTTGTCTCACGCGCGCCGGACCCGGTGCTGCAGCAAGTCGAAGACTTCCACGACGGGGGCGTTTCGGCCAACGACTGCTTCAAACCGGTGTCGCGCTACTTCGACCGCATCGTCACCCCCGAGCAGCTCCTTAGCACCCTGCCGCGCGCGATTGCGGTGCTAAGCGACCCGGCGCTGTGCGGGCCGGTGACCCTGGCGCTGCCGCAGGACATCCAAGCCGCGGCATACGACTATCCGTCGGACTTCTTCGAACCGGAAACGGTGACCTTCCGGGCCCCGCCGCCGGATGCGGGCGAGCTCGAGCGAGCGGCGGCAATGGTCCGCGCAGCGAAACGGCCGCTGCTGATTGCAGGCGGCGGCGTGTTGTACGCTCGAGCGAGCGATGCGCTGCGTGCATTCGTCGAACGCCACAGCGTGCCGGTGGCGGAAACGCAGGCCGGCAAGTCGTCGCTGGCCTGGGACCATCCGCTGCAGATGGGCTCGATCGGCGTCACCGGCTCGCCGGCGGCGAACGCTCTAGCGCGGGAAGCGGACCTGGTCCTGGCAGTCGGCACGCGCTTGCAGGACTTCACTACGGGATCGAATGCGCTATTTCCGAAGAGCCGAGTGCTCGGGATCAACGTCAACGCGCTGGATGCGGTGAGGTTGAGCGGTGTGTCGCTCATCGCCGACGCGGGCCAAGGCCTGCGCGCGTTGTCGGGTGCGGCTCCCCAATGGCGAGCAGAGGAAGCGTGGACGGCACAGGGGAAACAGCTTGGCGCCGCCTGGCGCACACGCATCATGGCCTTGACCTCGCGCAAGGACGGCGAGCGCGGAGGTAAGCTCCCCTACGAAGCCGACGTGATCGGGGCTGTGCAACGCTCGCATGATGGTTCGCCGAGCGGTGACATCATCGTGTGCGCTTCGGGCACGCTGCCGGCCGAGCTGCATAAGCTGTGGCGCGCAGGCGTGCCCGGTGCCTATCACGTGGAGTACGGCTACTCCACGATGGGCTACGAGATCGCAGGTGCTCTGGGCGTGAAGCTCGCGAAGCCGGAGCGCGAGGTCGTTGTGCTGGTGGGTGACGGCGCTTACCTGATGATGAACAGCGAGCTGGCCACCTCGGTGTCGCTCGGGCAGAGGCTCGTCGTGGTCTTGCTCGACAACCGCGGCTATGGTTGCATCAATCGGCTGCAGCAAGCTTGCGGCGGCGCGCCCTTCAACAATCTTCTCAAGGACTCCCGCCACGGGCCGCAAGGCCTGGCGGAGATCGATTTCGCGCTGCATGCGAAAAGTCTCGGCTGCCTCTCCGAGCATCCAAGGTCGGTTGCAGAGCTAGAGCAGGCGCTGCGGCGTGCCCGTGCGGCGGATCGCACTACCGTGATCGTCATCGACACCGATCCGAACCAGACCACCGAAGACGGCGGCGCCTGGTGGGAAGTCGGAGTACCCGAGGTGTCCGAGCGCGAGACGGTGCGCGCCGCCCGCGCTGCCTACGCGGAGGCGAAGCAGGCTCAGCGGGTGTGAAGATGGGGAACAGATTCGACGTGCGCATCGGCATCAACCCGATCGGCTGGATGAACGACGATCTGCCCTCGCTCGGCGGCGATACGAAGTTGGAGACCGCGCTGTCTGAAGGCAAGGAGATCGGCTACGAGGGCTTCGAGCTCGGGAACAAGTTTCCTAAGGAGCCTGCGGCGCTGAAAGCGAAGCTCGGCGAGTACGGCCTGGCGTGCGTGTCGGGCTGGTATTCGGGGCGGCTCGCAAAGCGCTCGGTCGAGGAGGAGATCCGCGCCGTCGGACCGCACCTGGACCTGCTTGCCAAGAACGGCGCGAAGGTGATGGTCTACGGCGAGGTCCAGGACAGCATCCAGGGCGCCATCGATGCCCCGCTGTACAAGCGCCCGCAATTCGCCCGCGAGGACGAGTGGAAGGCCTACGGTGAGCGGCTCACCGCCTTCGGGCGCCATCTGCTCACGCGGGGCGTGCGTCTCGCATACCACCACCACATGGGCGCCTACTGCGAGACAGCGGACAACGTAGACACGCTGATGCGGCTGACCGGTGGCGAGGTCGGGCTCCTGTTCGACACCGGACACATGGCCTTCGCGGGCGCCGGGGCGGAAGGCGTCATCGCGGTGCTCGAAAAGCATCTGGCCCGCGTCTGCCATGTTCACTGCAAGGACGTCCGGCCGCCAGTGTTGAAGCTCGCGCGCAACAACGGCTGGAGCTTCTTGCAGTCCGTCTTGAACGGAGCGTTCACCGTCCCGGGCGACGGTGCGATCGACTTCGGCGCGGTGCTGAAAACGCTGTCCCGCGCCGGTTACTCAGGGTGGTTAGTGGTCGAAGCCGAGCAGGACCCCGCGGTAGCACCAAGCTTTGCCTACGCGCAAAAGGGCTATCGGACCCTGAGGGGCATCGTCGATTCCATCAACGCGGACGGGCGCCCCCTCTCCCCTCGTGGGAGAGGGCTGGGGTGAGGGGAAAACTCCCTCTCCCCTAGTGGGAGAGGGCTGGGGTGAGGGGAAAACTCCCTCTCCCCTCGCGGGAGAGGGCTGGGGTGAGGGGGAGCAAGATGCACCGGAAGCGCCCTCACCCTGCCCTTTGTTGCCGGGCTCTCCTGCCCGGCCCTCTACGAGCGAACTACGTTCGACCAAATTCGTTCCCGACGAATTTGTCCCTGAGGGAGAGGGAAC
>JBGPOV010000140.1:0-9505 GCA_041488255.1 Gammaproteobacteria bacterium
GAGGCTCGATGCTTATCCACCCGCCAGCATGGGGCTTGCGGTGGAGGCAAGAGCGTTTCAAGATTACCATGACCTCGCAACCCGACGACAAGCCCCGAGCAACCTATGGCGAAACGAATCCGTGTGCTGGTGATCGAGGACAATCGGCTGCTGCGTGACGGGCTCTCGGCCCTGCTGGACGCGCAGCCGGACTTCAAGGTCGTGGCGGCGGCTGAAGGACCTGACGCGGGGCTGCTGCGCGTGCAGGAGACCAAGCCCCACGTCGTTCTCGTGGACGCGTCCCTGGGGAGTCAAAGTAGCCACCGCTTGGTGGAGAGCGTCCGGACAGCAGCTCCCGAGGCCGGGGTGATCGTAATGGATCTGCTGCCGGAGGAGGGAGACATTGTCGAATTCGTCAAGGCAGGGGCGACCGGGTTCGTCGCCAAGGGTGCCCGGGTCGACGACCTGGTCGCGACCGTTCGATCGGTGGCAGGCGGTGCGAAGGTTGTTCTACCGCCCTTGACGGGTGCGCTCTTTTCCTACATCGCGAATCAAGCGGTCGGTCGACGCGCTCCAGCCGCGACCGATGCCGTACGGTTGTCGAAGCGGGAGCGGGAGGTCATCGATCTGATCGCTGAGGGCCTGAGCAACAAGGAGATCGCGCGGCGGCTTCATATCGCCACCGACACTGTCAAGAGCCACGTGCACAACATTCTGGAGAAGCTCGCCCTGCACAATCGCCTCCAGATTGCCGCTCACGCACATCGGGCCGGGGAGTCGAAAACCGAATCCCCGTAGCTCCTGGCGGCCGACCGCTTCGCCTGCACCCAAAGGTCTAATTCGTTCGACTCGCGGCGGACCTGCACGCCCGCTCACAAGTGTTACGTCGTTTTTCATCCCGCTGAGCGATGTCCGCCCGGACCGAATGCAAGCAGTTTCCCGAGGTTCTCGCGCGTCTCACCCTCTCGGGAGGTCTTATGATACGTTGGCCGAGTATTGCGGATCGCGGTGCAATGGCACTGGTCGCGTTGCTGTGCGTGGCGGCCGCGACGCCGCTCGCGGCCCAGCAGGACTCTGTTCCCGCGCCCCAAGGTGGCGCCAGCGCGGCGCAAACGACCTCCGCCAGCACCGCCCTGCCCGGGCCGCGCCTCCGCCCCGAGTGGCGGCCGGTGGAGCCGAGCTTCGCGGGCAGCACGGCCGGGTCCACGGCCGCTTCCAGCGGCAGCCACACGCTCACCGTCACCACCCTCGTGCTCGTGCTCATCGTCATTATCGCGGTCCTGCTGATCGTAAAGTGAAGCGCGGCCAGCGCCTAGAACCGCCGGCGCCTGGTGCCTCAGCGAACTGAAGGAGCCCTACAACGGATGACGTTGTGGGGTTCTTTCTTCAACACCCTGCCTCGCGGGCGACCCGCGCTGGTGTGAGCCAAATCACGCACAGCCGGCCGGGTCTGGAAGCGCACCTGGTGGCGCTCCACCGCTTGATCGGCGACGTCTTGCGCAATAAATTGGCATGCGGGGGGTTAGGCCCAAGCTCTGGGAGGGCGGCTGCGTGGCGAAGCGAATCCTGGTGTTAGTGATCGAGGACAATCGACTGGTGCGCGACGGGCTCGCCGCCCTGCTCGATGCGCAGCCGGACTTCAAGGTCGTCGCGGCCGCCGAAGGGGCGAACGCCGGCCTGCTCCAAGTCCGGGAGACCAAGCCCCACGTCGTGCTCGTGGACGCAGCTCTGGGGAACAACGACAGCCACCGCTTGGTGCAGAGCGTCAGGAAAGAAGCTCCCGAGAGCAAGGTCATTGTGATGGATCTGCTGCCGGCCCAGGAAGACGTCATTGCATTCATCAAAGCCGGGGCGAGCGGGTTTATCGTGAAAGATGCGACGATCGAAGATTTCGTCAGAACCATTCGATCGGTCGCCGAGGGGGCGGATGTGGTTCCGCCCGCCCTGACCGGAACGCTGCTGTCGCACATTGTGGATCAAGCGGTCATGCGCAGCACCGCAAATGTGCTGGAAGCCGTTCAAATGACGAAGCGCGAGCGCGAGATTACGAGCCTCATTGCCGAGGGCATGAGCAACAAGGAGATCGCCCAGCGACTGAACATCGCCACCTACACCGTCAAGAGCCACGTGCACAACATTCTGGAGAAGCTTGCCTTGCACAGCCGCCTCCAGATCGCCGCTCACGCGCACAAGAGCGGTTCGCCGCAGGACAGCCAGCCTACCCGCTCACGCTGACCGGTTCACCTGCCCCCAAATAGCTAGCCCGTTCGGGCGCGCGGCAGGATGGCGCGCCAGTCCGCTCGCATTAATTCGCTTTTCATCCGGTCAGGGGATGTTCGCTGGCCGCACGCGCTGGCAGGTTGTGTGCTCCGGGTGAGGAGCTCGCTGTGAGAAGTCTTTGGGCGTACGCGTATGAGATCGTCCCGCCGCAGCCACTGCGCCGCCTGGGCGCGATCCGCACGCTTCTGAAGGACGCGACGGCCGCAGCGCGCGGCGGCGCCCACACTTGGTCGGGGAGGCTCGTGCAGGAGCGGCGCGCCACGCACATCCTGATCGTGAGCGACGTCCGCGGGCGGAACCGCTTGATCAATCGTCGGTTGGAAGCTGAGCTGGAGCGACTCGATGCGCCCTTCTCCGTGACTCTGCCGCTGGCGGTGGCGGGCCACGCCGCAGGGGTCAAGTGGCTGGCCACCTACCACGGGAACGGGAATGGGCGATAAGGTGCCAGTCCGCTTCCCGGCGCCTTCGGATCCGGCCGGCGTCGCTGCCCGAGCCCTTCAACGCCCCCAACCCAAGTAGTTAGCTCCTTCGATTCAGCCAGGACCACGGGCTTCGCCCTCCGTTGCTAAGTCGTTTTTCATTCCGCTGACGGATTTCCGCCTGGAGCATACGCTGGCAAGTTTGCGCTTCGGGAGGAACCCGTGATGACGCAGTGGGCCAGAAGCGTGAGGCGGCATGGCGCTTAAGGGAGACAGACTGCTCTGGACCGTCGTGATCGTCCTGGTCGTTCTGTGGGCGCTCGGGATGGGTAGCGGGGACGACATGGGCGGCCTGATTCACCTGCTGCTGGTCATCGCCGTCATCGTGATCCTGGTTCGTCTCATTCGAGGTCAGAAGCTCCTGTGACAACGGCAGTCATGCCGTCGCGCACCAACGTCCGCCGGACGCTGCATCAGCTCGACGACGGCCGCCTGGCGCAGCGGCACCTGGAGGGCGATCCCCAGGCGTTCGGCGCCCTGGTCGACCGCTACCAGACCCGCCTGCTCAACTTCATCAACCGTACCATTGCGGACCGGGAGCGGGCGGAGGATCTCGTGCAGGAGGCCTTCATTCGGGTCTCCCGCCATCTGCACCGGTTCGACCGGACCAAGAAGTTCTCGACCTGGATCTACACAATCGCGTCGAACTTGGCCAAGAACGAACTGCGGAGCCGCAGTCGGAATCCACTGGTCCTCGAGCGGCCGTTGGAGTTCGAGGACCCCACTGCCCGTCCCGACGACTTGTTTCGCAAGAGCCACCTTGCGGATAACGTGGCCCGGTGCGTGGGGCAGTTGCCGGGATCTCTCCGGGACGTGTTCGTTCTCCGCGAGCTCGAGGGGAAGACGTACCAGGACATCGCCGAGATCACGGGCTGCAACGTAGGAACCGTCAAGAGCCGCCTGAACCGAGCTCGGAGCAGCTTCGCCCAGCTCATCAAGCCGCTGCTGGAATAGCTCGCACCCAAAGAGCTAGCCCGTTCGATTCGCAGCAGATCCGCGCGCGCACAAGAATTGTTAACCCGTTTTTCATCCCGCCGAGGGATGTTCCCTGCGTGCCCGTACGCGCAAGATGGGTATGGAGCGTACCAGCAGTCCACAGGGCAAATCCGACCGGCGGGAGCGTCATGAAACCCAGCACCAAAGACCAAGCGGAAGGCGAGCTCCACGAAGTAAAGGGCAAGCTCAAGGAGCAAGCCGGGAAGCTCATTCTGGATCCTAAGCTGGAAGCTGACGGCAAAGCGGAGAAGCACGCCGGCCAACTTCAACAGAAGATCGGCCAGGTCGAGAAACTCCTGGGGGAGTGATAATCACATGCTACGAGCACCTTTCCTCACGCGCGGCCGGTCGCGCGGCCTGCTATGGCTGTTCGCCGGCGTCGCCGCGAGCGGCTGTGCCGTCAACCCCGCCACCGGCGGGAACCAGCTCATGCTGGTCAGCGAGTCGCAGGAAATCCAGATGGGGCAGCAATACGACAGTCAGGTCGTCGCCACCGTCGGTGTGTACGCCGATCCTGTCTGGCAGCACTACATCCAGCAGTTCGGCGCCCGGCTTGCTGCCACCTCGGAGCGCCCCAACCTCCCCTGGACGTTCCGGGTGGTGGACGACCCGGCGGTCAACGCCTTCGCCCTCCCCGGCGGCTTCGTCTACGTGACGCGGGGACTGCTCGCCCATGTTACCTCGGAGGCTGAGCTCGCCGCCGTGGTGGGCCACGAGATCGGCCACGTCACGGCCCGGCACACCGCCGCCGAGATGAGCAAGCAGCAGCTCATCGGGCTCGGTCTCGCGGTCGGCAGCATGGCGAGCTCGCAGGTCGCGAAATACGCGGGTACCGCCAACCAGGCGCTCGGGATCCTGTACCTCAAGTTCTCCCGCGACGACGAGAGCCAGGCCGACCAGCTGGGCCTGCGCTACATGGGCCGCAGCAACTACGACCCCCGTCAGATGTCGGAGGTCATGCGGATGCTCGAGCAGTTGAGCGCGGCAGAGGGAGGCGGCCGCCTTCCTGAATGGCAGGCCACGCACCCGAGCCCCGAGAACCGGCTCCAGCGCATCGAGGCGCAGATCGCGACCCTGCCGCAGAATTTCTCGAGCACCATCGTGAACCGCGACTCCTACGAACGGCTGCTGGACGGCCTGGTGTTCGGGATCAACCCACGCCAGGGATACTTCACGGGCAGCCAGTTTTTCCACCCCGACCTGCGCTTCCGGCTCACCTTTCCTGACGGGTGGACCACGAACAACGGTACGCAGGCGGTGGTCGCGGTGAGCCCCGCGCAGGACGCAGTGGTCGAGCTGTCGCAGGCGACGGAGCCGAGCGCCGACGCGGCGGCCCGTACGTTCCTGTCGCAGCAGGGGATCACGAGCGGCTCTTCCGCGCGCGTGAGCTTGAGCGGCGGACTGCCGGGGGTACGCGCGCCCTTCACGGCGGCGACCGACAACGGCACGCTCCGCGGCACGGTGTTGTTCGTGGAGTACGGTGGCGCGGTGTATCGCCTCGTCGGCTATGCCCCCGAGGCGCGCTGGTCCACCTACCAGGGGCCGGCCGAGCGCGCGCTGCAGAGCTTCCAGCGGCTGACCGATCCTGCGGCGCTGAACATCCAGCCGCAGCACGTGGATATCGTGACGGTCGCCGGGCGCACCACGATCGCGGCCCTGGCCCGGGAGCGGTCCTCGCCGGTGTCCGCCGCGAGGCTCGCGCTCATCAACCAGGTCGAGCTCGAGACGCCCTTCGCGTCCGGCCGGCTCGTGAAGTGGGTCATCGGAGTCGTACAACCCATTCCCTAAGGGAGACAGGGTATGAAACCACTGGCGATTGCTGGCATCGTACTGGCCGTGCTTGGCGCCGTCGTCGTGTTCAGAGGCCTGAACTACGGTTCTCAGCGGAGCATGATGAGAGTCGGCGGCATGGAAGTGTCTGCCAGCGAGCAGCGTGCGATTCCCACCTGGGTCGGCGGGGTCGCGATCGTCGGCGGCGTGCTTCTTCTCGTAAGCGCCAGCAGGCGTGGCGCGTAAAGGAGTAGAGAGAATGTTCTGGACCATAGCGCTCATTCTGATCGTTCTCTGGGTACTTGGCCTGGTCACCTCGTACACGATGGGTGGATTCATCCACGTTCTCCTGGTGATTGCGATCGTGGTGATCCTGGTTCGTGTCATTCAAGGTCGAAAAGTTCTGTAGCGGGCGAGGCAGGATATGAGGCTTCTGATCATTGCCGGACTGGTACTGGCCTGTGTTCGCGCCTTCATCGTGCTGCGAGGCCCTGCTTACCGGGGCCGGGAGCGTCGCTGGTCCGGTTCCTCCGGCGGGCGCTCGCACTGGTAGCAAGCGATGACGCCTACGTCGAGAGCGTTGCTCGCGGGGATGCTCGGACTGGGCCTCGTGGCGTGTTCAAGTGCCGCCGCAAGGGAGCCCGAGTATCGTGACGCCGACCGCTGGCCGTTTGGCAATCGGGCGCTGGACCGGACCCTCGTGGCGGGGACGTTGATCGAGGCGACGATTCACGGTCCGTTCGCCTGGCGCCGCAACAAGGCGGGCGCACCGCTGACGGCGACCGTGAGCGCCGACGTCAAGAATGCGCACGGCTGGGTCGTGATTCCGGCAGGATGCCCGGTAGGGCTCAGGATCGCGCTCCGGGGGTCGCCCGCCAGCACGCTGCTCGATGTCACCTCCGTGACGGTCTGGGGGCAGGTGTATCCGGTGAGCGCGACGGTTGCATTGGAGCCGGTGGCGGGGGCGGGAGGGACGCGGATCCTGTTTATCCTGCCCGAGGGGCTCACGGTTGAGAGGCGACCAGGCGAAGCGCATCAAGGTCTCATGGCGGTTTCGCCCGCCTCGAAGTAGCTAGTTCGTTCGACTCACGACAGGTCCTCCCGCACGCCCACAATTGCTAAGTCGTCTTCCGTCCCGGCGAGGGATGGTCCGTCGTTGCACCCGGTAGCAGGTTCCGGTATGCGGGCGATGGCGTTCAGATCGTCTGCGGTTCTGCACCAGTCGATTTGGAGCCACGACAATCTTACGGCTCCGGGACGGAGGACGTATGTCGAAAACTTTGCTCGCGGGGATGCTGGTATTTGGCCTCGTGGCGTGTTCAGCCGCATCTGGGAAAGAGGAGACCGCTAGTACGGCCCGGACGGTCATTAGTCGGCCGACGCAGCGCACCCTCAGCTCGGGGACGTCGATCGAAGCGAGAATTCAGGATTCTCTCTCCTCGCGCCACAACAAGGCGGGCGAGACCCTGAGGGCGACGGTGAGTGCCGACGTCAAGGACGCCTACGGCCAGGTCGCAATCCCGGCAGGATCCCCGGTCGAGCTCAGGGTCGCGCAATTGGAGGCGGCCACCAACAAGAGCCAGGCGGACGGGAAAATCGCGCTCGTCGTGACCTCGGTGACGGTCCGCGGCCAGAAGTATCAGGTTAGCTCGACCGTCAACTCGGTGCCGCACCAACTGGTGGGGCGGGGCGTGACGGTCGGCGAAGTGGAGAAGGCGGGCGGCGGCGCCGTGATCGGGGCAGTTGCCGGCCGTGTCATCGGCGGAAACACCAAGGGCGCCATCATCGGCGGCGCGGTGGGCGCTGCGGCAGGAACGGCAGCGGCGGTCCACTGGGCGAGCCGCGACGTCGTGGTCACGCCGGGGACGACGATTGTGTTCTCGCTGCCGCAAGCGCTGACCGTTGCGGCGCGTTAGGGAAAAATCCCCATGAGAGTCACTCGGATGATCTGGTACGCGGGCACCATGCTCACGGCGCTGGCCATGCTGGCAGCGTCCGCGACCGCCACGGCGCAGCAGCAGGCGCGCACGCTGCACGTGCCCACCGGTCGAGCTGCCGCAGACAGCTCGGCGGCCGAGCGGCAAAGAGCGGCGAATCTCAAGGGGTTCCGGGGGATCGCGACGAAGCTGAACACGACGCCGGAAGCCCTGGAAAACGCCTTCGAGCATGCCCGCCTGGCGAACCCCAAGCTCAGCCGCGGCAACTTTATCGCGGCTAACGTGCTGGCGGCCAACCTCGGCGCGACGCATCCCAACATCACGACCCCGGCGATCCTGTCCGGGCTGCAGAGCGGCAAGAGCGTCGGGCAGACGCTTCAGAGCCTTGGGCTCTCCGCCTCCGACGCGAAACAAGCGAAGCGGACCGCCGACCGCCAGGCGAAAGACGCCGACAAGCGCGTCAAGGACGCAGACAAGCGCGTCAAGGACGCAGACAAACGCGCGAAGGCCGAGGACGCCGCAGACAAGGACAAGGACGCCAAGCAGAAGTCCAAGCGCGTCGCGAGCGAGAAAAAGCCGGACAGCCGGTAAGCGTGTGAAGCGAAGCGGAGCGCGTGGGGGGCGGGCAGGTCAGTCGAGCTGTCCGCCCGCTGCGCAAGCGCTCCGGTTCTAGCGCAACAATTAAGAGGCCGTCCCGGGACGCCCTTTTTCTTTGCGTAGTGGCCCCACAGTCCCATCCCTAAGGGTACGACGCAGAAGTTAACGCCCGTACTCAAGTAGCTAGCTCTCATTTCATCCCAGCAAGCGATGTTGCCGTGCGGTACTCGGTGGCAGCTTACCGGCTGCGGGCGAGGGAGCTCCGACAGCGAGAAATGGATCCCGAGCCGCCTGTAGGCTCACGCAGTCTTAAGACGTGTCAGGAGGCATCAAAATGTTCGTTCTTCTCCGACGTACCACGCCATTGCTCCTTGTTGTCCCGTTCGCGGCGCTGCTGTTCGCGGCATGCAACTCCTCCACAGGTCCCGTCGTCCCCTCCCTGGGGACGACATCGACCTACGGCATCCTGGCGGGCTCGGCGATAAGTTGTGTCACCGGGGCCACCGTCAACGGCGATATCGGGCTCAGCCCGGGCGGGGCTAGCTCGATCACTGGCTTCCCGACGCCGTGCACGAGAACAGGCGTGACGCACGCAGCCGACGCGGCCGCGGCCGCGGCGCAATTGGACCTCACCACCGCGTACAATGGTTTGAAGGGCCTGGCGTGCGGTACCACAATCTCCGCTAATCTGGGTGGAACGACGCTCGCGCCTGGTGTCTACTGCTCGGGCTCCGGGATTGACTTGACGGGGGCACTCACGCTCAGTGGGACGGGGACCTACGTGTTCCAGGCGGGGTCCGCGCTCACGGTCAACACGTCCGCCTCGGTCGTGCTGGCCAATGGGGCCCAGGCGAACAACGTGTACTGGCAGGTCGGCAGCTCGGCCACGCTCGGGAGCGGTAGTGCGATGAAGGGCAACATTGTCGCGCTCGCGAGCATCAGCCTGGGTACCACTGCAAACCTGGTTGGCAGAGCCTTGGCGCGCACCGGCGGCGCAGTGTCGCTGGCTGGCACCAACACCATTACCCAGCCGTAGGCTTGCAGCTTGGGGGAAGGCGGACGGGAATTCGATTCACCGGGCGCGGGAAGCTCCGCGCCCGGTTTTCTTGTCCCAGAAGCCGGCGGTGGCGTCGTCCGCCTTGGCGCTCGCGACGATGAACGTGCTGATCTGGGCCGAAGGGGTTGTGGCGCCGCGCTAGCGGGAGGTGGGTGAGTCGGCGGAGTCAATCCTGGCAGCCTGGCCCGCGATCAGCGGCTCGAGCGCCGGGCCGAGCATCTTCAGGATCTGAACCGGCAGTGAGCTAGTAAAGGCGTAGCGGTCGGCGACCGCCCCGGAGACGAACGCGGTGATCGTGCCGTAGAAGCGGTCTCCGATGAAGAAAACGACCGTCGCGGTCCGGTCGACCGCTCGGTCCTCGATGACGCGCCCGTCCCGCCCGACCACGCGGAACCGGTTGTTGCCGGTGC
>JBGPOV010000141.1:0-9499 GCA_041488255.1 Gammaproteobacteria bacterium
ACCTGTTGCTGGCCATCGCCTCGGCCGAGTCCCAGACCCCGAATGCGATGCAGCTCGGACAGCCCGGACCGAACACCGATTACTCGCCCTTGCTCAAAGCGGTCCAGGACAGGATCCGCGTCGCGTCTGACGGGCGGCCGTGCCAGGCTGCGACAGGCTCGATCACTCCTCCAACCCAGGAGGGCGGCAGTGTAGCGGTGCAACTTCAATTCACCTGCGGGGACATCGCGAGAGAGCTGACCATCCACGACGATCTGTTCGACGTGCTGGGCGCGGGCTATCACACCATCGCCAACATCCAGTGGCCCGGAGGCAGCCAGCAGTTCGTGTTTCTCCCGAATGCACGTGAGGCGCGCGTCACCGTGTCAGAGGGCGTCACGACACGAGGGATCGGCAGTTTCTTCCTGCTCGGCATCGAGCACATCCTCACCGGCTATGACCATCTGCTGTTCCTGCTGGCGCTGGTCCTGCGCGGCGGGAATGTCTGGTCGCTGCTCAAGATCATCACTGCTTTTACCGTGGCGCACAGCATCACCCTGGCGCTCGCCGCACTGAACATCGTGATGCTGCCCGAGCGCCTGGTCGAGGCCACCATCGCCCTGTCCATCGCCTATGTGGCTGCCGAGAACCTGTTCATGCGGCACACCGTGTCGCACCGCTGGGCGGTGGCCTTCATCTTCGGGCTGATGCACGGCTTCGGCTTCTCCAACGTGCTGCGTGAGCTGGGGCTGCCCAAGGAAGGGCTGGTCTGGGCCCTGCTCAACTTCAACCTCGGCGTCGAAGCCGGACAGGCAATCGCCGTGATCGTTGCCGTTCCGCTGCTGATGTGGCTGCGACGCTTCCGCTGGGAGCCGCGCGCCGTGACTGCGATCTCGGTAGCGGTGCTGGCGGTGGGCCTGGCGCTGTTCGTCGAGCGCGCGGTGCTCACGTGATCCGGGACTGCCAGGCGCAGCGGAGCACGCGCCAAATCACGGATTACGAGTCCCCGCGGTTAGAGCAGGCCGCGCTCGGCGAAGGACATGGTGTGGCTCCCGCCGACGATGAAGTGGTCGAGTACCTTGACATCTATCAGCGTCAGCGCCTGCTTAAGCGCCTGCGTAAGGACCTCGTCGGCACGGCTCGGTTCCGCCAAGCCGGAAGGGTGATTGTGGGCGAAGATGAGCGCCGCCGCGTTGTGACGCAGAGCGCGCTTGACGACCTCGCGCGGGAAAACCGAGGTCTGCGTCAGGGTGCCTTCGGACAATTCTTCCGTGGCGAGGACCCGGTTCTGGGCATCGAGAAAGATGCCTAGGAACACCTCCTTGTCCTGCCGCAGCAGCGCCAGTCTGAGAAAATCGCGGACAGCCTTGGGCGAATTCAGGTTCACCCCCGGCCGGAGCTGCTCCTCGAGCGCGCGGCGCGCCAGCTCGATGACGGCCTGGAGCTGGACCGCCTTGGCGTAGCCGAGCCCCTTGATCAGGAGCAGGCGCTCGAGGTCCGAGGCAAACAGCGACGACAGGTTGCCATACCGTTGCAGCAGTTCCCGCCCGAGATCTACCGCGCTTTTGCCCGGCACACCCGTGCGCAGCACGATGGCGAGAAGCTCCGCTTCGCTCAGAGCTCGAGCTCCTTTGGTCAGAAGCTTCTCCCTCGGGCGCTCGCCCTTCGGCCAATCGTTTATTGCCATAGTTTCGAAGCCAATATCCCGGTCGCATGGCTGCCGCGCCGCGTCATGGGCCAGCGGGTGTATATTACACTTTGAGTGCGAGATCCCTGGCTACTTACACCAATGGGTGCGACTCCTCCCCGACTCCTGCTCGGCATGACCGGCGGCATCGCTGCCTACAAGGCAGCGGAGCTATGCCGGCTGCTGGTCCAAGACGGCTCCGACGTGCAGGTGGTCATGACTGAGGCCGCCTGCCGCTTCGTGACCAGCGCGACGATGCAGGCGCTATCGGGTAGACCCGTGTTCACGGACCTGTGGGACGAGACCGTACCCAACGGGATGGGGCACATCGAGCTCTCGCGCGACCGCGACCTCATCGTCGTTGCACCTGCCAGCGCCGATTTCCTGGCGAAGCTCGCGGCGGGACTGGCCGACGACCTGTTGTCGACGCTATGCCTCGCGCGCCAATGCCCGCTGCTGGTGGCGCCGGCCATGAACCGACAGATGTGGGACAACGCCTCTACCCGGCGTAACGTGCACCTGCTCGCAGCCGATGGCGTGCGGATCGCGGGTCCGGCGAGCGGCGATCAGGCGTGCGGCGAGGTAGGCCCGGGCCGCATGCTAGAAGCCGAGGAGATCCATCGCGAGATCCTGGCTGCTCTGCAGCCGCAAGTCTTACACAGTGTGCGTGTCCTGGTTACCGCTGGGCCGACCTTTGAGGCCATCGACCCCGTGCGTGGGATCACGAATCGCAGCTCAGGGCGAATGGGTTACGCCGTAGCGCAGGCTGCGTCGGAAGCCGGCGCACAGGTCACCCTGGTGTCCGGCCCCACGGCGCTGGTGCCGCCGGCGCTAGCGCGCCTGGTGCCAGTCGTGTCTGCGCAAGATATGCTCGAAGCGGTGCAGGCGAACATCGCCGATTGCGACATCTTCATCAGCGTAGCCGCCGTGGCGGATTACCGGGTCGCGAAGCCGGCGGAGCAGAAGGTGAAAAAGCACGACCAGGCGCTCACGCTAGAGCTGGTGCCGACAGTGGACATTCTAGCGAGCGTCGCCGGCCGGCCCAAGCCGCCCTTCTGCGTCGGTTTCGCCGCCGAGAGCCAAGATTTAGAGCTGTTCGCCGAGGACAAGCGCCGGCGCAAGAAGCTGCCGCTGATGGTCGCCAACCTGGCGCAGGACGCGATCGGCGCGGAGGAAAGCGAGTTGCTTCTGCTCGACGACGCGGGTCGTCACCCTCTTTCCAAAGCTCCCAAGCTGACGCAGGCTCGCCTTCTCATCGACCACATCGCACGCCTGTACCGGGGCGGTCAATCGGTCAAGCTCAAGGCGGTTCGGCCCTGAGCCGAACCTGCGCATCGCCCAGTGGGTCTGAACACGCGCCACCGATGCGCACCGTCGATGTGAAAATCCTCGATCTGCGTCTCGCGGACAACATGCCGGCCTATGCTACGCCGGGCTCCGCGGGCCTGGATCTACGCGCTTGCATCGGACAGCCGCTAGAGCTGAAGCCGGGCCAGACCGAGCTGGTGCCAACGGGAATGGCCATACACCTCGCCGACTCCGGCGTTGCGGCTATGGTGATTCCACGCTCGGGCCTCGGCCACAAGCATGGGATTGTGCTGGGCAACCTGGTGGGCTTGATCGACTCGGACTATCAGGGGCAGATTTTCGTTTCGGTGTGGAATAGGGGCAGCGCCGCTTTCACCCTCAATCCCCTGGAGCGCATCGCGCAACTGGTGATCGTGCCGGTGCTGCGGGTCCGTTTCAACCGCGTCGACGAGTTCGCGCGCAGCGAGCGCGGGGCCGGCGGCTTCGGGAGTACGGGACAGCAGTGATGGCCGGCGCGGCCGCGGCTATTCCGTCCCCGTGACCGTCGCGACCAGCGGCATCCATTTGATGTCGAGATGGTAGTCGCCATCGAGACTGTTGATGAAGCCGAACCGCAGAACCCCATTTATGGCGTGCGCGCCGGGCGTTTTCGGCGTCACACGGATCTTGAACACCAGGTCCCCGTCTTGCATTGAGCCGCGGACCACCTTGTTCTCGAATTCGACCCCATCATCCAAAGCCGACAAGGTGGTAATCCGGTTGCGATAATCCTCAGCAATCCGATAGCCCTCACGGGCCGTGATCTTCGCGACGATGGTCGCCTTCTCACCTACCTTTGCTGAGGCGTCCTCGACGTTGACGATCACAGCGTCCTGCACTTCTGCTGCAATGCTAGCACTGCCGAGCGGTGCGAGACCCGCAAACGTGAGGCTGAGAAAAAGGCGGAAAGATCTCCTACACTTGACCCATTGCATCGTTCTTTGTCCCGGGAGAAATAAACCGGGCCGGCTGCCCGACGAGCAGCCGACCCGAGATTGAATCAGCCGAGCCACTGGCCCGGCCCGTGCCTTATTGCGACATCATTCCGACAACGCGAACACCCAGATCACGCCACCTTCCGGTACGGCTGCGTCCCAACTGGGCATCAGGTTATGCAGCAGACCCTGCTGGAACGCGGTGTCAACACCCCAACCGGATACAACCGCGACATACTGCTTTCCGTCCACCGAGTACGAGGAGGGGGGAGCAATAACACCGGAGTTAGTCCCGATCTGCCACAGCACCTGGCCAGTTTTGGCGTCGAACGCGCGGAACTTGCGGTCACTGGTGCCACCCGCGAACACCAGACCACCGCCGGTAGTCAACACCGGCCCCCAAAACATCGATTTCTCGACCTTATAGTCCCAGACTTTCTTGCCACCCGAGACATCCCACGCCTGGAGGTCGCCGAAGAACTTTGCGTCCTTGTTCACCGTGAAGCCGATGTCCGGGATGTCCACGCCCGTCCACCACTTTCCGGCGACGTATTCCTGCACTTTGCCTTCCAGGAAGCCGCAGTGGTTTTCGTTAGCCGGGATGTAGACCATACCGGTCTTCGGGTTGTACGCCTCGAACGGCCAGTCCTTGCCGCCCCACAGCGACGGGCAGAAACTCGCCTTCTTCCCGGTTCCAGGCTTATTGGCCTCGTTATACGTCGGGCGTCCGGTCGTCTGGTCGATACTCTTGAACACATCCTGTTTGACGTAGTTCGTGGCATGGACAAAGCCAATGTCGCCACCCGAGCTGCGCGACAGCCAGTACAGATAGCCGTTACGCGCGGGCTTCAGCAGGCCTTTGACCGACTTGCCGCCCATCTTGTAATCGACCACCATCGGGGCGTTCATCTCGTCCCAGTCCCAGGACTCGTTCTGTTGGTACTGGAAGTGTCCCTTGATCGCACCACTGGCGGGGTCGAGAGCTATGGTAGATGCCGTGTAGAGGTTATCGCCCGGACGCTGATCGCCGAACCACGGCGAGGCGTTACCGACGCCCCAGAACACCAGGTTGGTGTCGGGATCGTAGGTGCCCGTCATCCAGGTCCCACCACCCCCTCGCTTCCAGGTATCAGCCGTCTGCCAAGTATCACCTCCCGGCTCACCAGGACCTGGGACCGTGTAGGTTTTCCAGACTTGGCTGCCGGTTTCGGCGTCGTATGCCGCGACAAAGCCGCGCACGCCGAACTCGCCGCCGGAAACACCTACCATGACTTTGCCGTTGACGATCAGAGGTGCCAAGGTGCTGTAGTAGCCATGATGGTAGTCCTCTAGGGTTTGCTCCCAGACCACTTTGCCGGTCTTGGCGTCGAGGGCGATCAGCACGGGCTCCAGACCCACTACATAGACTTTGTCGCCGTACAGCGCAACGCCGCGGTTGGTGTTGTGGAGCGCGCTGAAATCGTCCGGCAATTCGCGTTTGTAGCGCCAGATGGGGCTGCCGGTCTTCGCGTCTAGCGCGATGACTTGGGCACTGGGCGTGCTGACAAACATCATGCCGTTGTTGACGATCGGCGGCGATTGATGGCCCGAGGTCACGCCGGTGGAGTAAGCCCAGACCGGCACCAGCTTCTTGACGTTGCCGGCGTTGATCTGTTCCAGCGGGCTGTAGCTCCAGCCTTGGTAGTTGCCGCGGGTCATCAGCCAGTTTTCCGGCTCCGGGTTGCTTAACCGCGCCGCCGTCACCGCCGTATAGCCGGCGCCATATGCGGCCGCTATGGGCAATAAGCCGCCCAAAAGAGCTACGCAAATCGGAAGCCCTTTCATTGTTTTCATCAGGAATCCTCCTCCGTTGGTTGAACTGCTACTACACCACATGTGAGTCATGTCTGAGCAACAACCGCCTCACAAGTCCATGAAACCTGGTTTCCCCCTGAACGCGCTAGCGACCGTCACGACCCCCCCTTCCACTTTGACGGGCAGCATGGCGAGCCGCCGCGGCGCCGGTCCAAAGGTAACCTTGGCGCGATCCTTGGGGTCGAACTGCGAGCCATGGCAAACGCACAAGAGGGTATTCGTATCGGCCTTCCATTGCGACACATCGCAGCCCTGGTGGGTGCAGATCGCCGAATAAGCCACGACACCTTCGGCCGAGTTCGCCTTAGCCTCCGGGGAGAGCTGCGCGGGGTCGAAGCGGATCAGCAGCACCTGGTTCAGACGGGAGCCATCGCGCACGACACTGCCCGCGGGTTCCATAGGATAGGCTAGTTGCTGGGGTCCTCCTAGGGGCAGATCCTCAACTTTGATAATTTCACCTTTCTTGTCCCCAAGCACGAACACGAACTGGTCGCCCGCGGTTGGGGGCGCCGCCGCCGGATCCTTGGTCGCAGCCCTGACCACGTCGAGGAAGGGAAGACTCATGCCCAAGCCGAGAGCGGCCTTCAACACGGCGCGGCGCTGGCCGGCCCGGCGCTGGCAGTCATCGCACGGGGCTTTGGTATCTTCGAACATCTTCTTCTTCACGCTTCTCCTCCACCCGAGATCTGCTGTGGGCAGGCGACGCCTGCCGCTGCCCGTCAGACCATCACTGCCCCAACCCCGGGTCGATGGAGGGCCCGGGTGTCCAGTCACGAGACGTGGAAATCGGGTGAGGAGTCGGCCAGCGCGTGGCGGGTTCCTGTCTGGCAACAGGACTCTGCTGTCCGGAAAGTTGCTGCAACGGCGCCATAGGCAGCCTCAGCATCACGGCTGACTCTAGTGTTCTCAATCTCACCACAGGCTCGCCTCCAAGACATGAGCCGCTACGCGGCCGAATGTCTCGGGCGATGTTTTGGAGCGTTAACGGTAGGCGAAAAGGTGCGACATTGTCAAGGCACGCGCTGCGCGGCGCGCAGTGCCGGTTAGCTTGTCTTCCGCAGCCGAGCCCCGTCGCGCGCGCCGATGCAACGCGCCAGTGGATTTCTTGGCCCCTGGCTGGGATACTTGCGAGCGCCGTCAGTCGGCGGCATAGCATGGAGACGATGAGTTGCGACTGGCAGCCGCCGCAGTGGTCACCGCGCTGGCCTTTCAGGCGCCGGGTGCGGCCTGGGCCGATCCGTTGCTCACCTACCCGCTCAAGATCAAAGGGCATGCGATACGAGTCGAGGTGGCGAATACCGAGGACACGCGGCGCACGGGGCTGATGTTCCGCGACGCTCTGCCCGAGAACCAAGGCATGCTGTTCGTGTATGAAACCGAGGGCAGGCATGCGATGTGGATGAAGAACACGCTGATCCCGCTGTCGGTTGCCTTCATCGACCGCAGTGGCCGCATCATCAACATTGAGGACATGCAGCCGCAGACCGAGGACGCGCACGGCGCGCAGGCCAGCGCGGCGTTCTCACTGGAGGCGAATCGAGGCTGGTTTACGAAGCGCGGGATCAAGGCGGGCGACCGCGTCCAGGGTCTGGAACGCGTGCCGCCCTCACAGGAGTAAACCGCAGGAAGGTCTTGGAGTTGTCGTCGTCTGCGCGGCGGTATGAAAGCTGCTAACCGCCGAAGAACGCTGTCCGGAACACCCCCCCGCTCGCGATCATGAAGAACAGCATCGGCATGGACAGCGCGGTGTTCGCGCGCGAGGCGAGGAAAGCGGTGCGGCGCGCCTTGTTCTTCTCCTCGTCCGAGGCCTGCGTAAGCCCCAGGATCTTCTTCTGGTTCGGCCAGATCAGCACCCACACGTTGAACAGCATGATGGTGCCGAGCCACGCGCCGACGCCGATGGGGACATAGACTTTCTGCAGGAACAGGAAAGCATCGAAGAAATGGTTGCTCAGTATCGTGGCCCCCGCCAACCAGGTCACCACCGCCGCCCAGCGGAAGAACAACAACGCGCGGGGCGCGACGTGCCGGGTGATCCCGGCCGCCGTGTTGTCCGCCTGCGCGGCCTTCAGTGCCGCAACCTGCACGAAGTTGAAGTAGTAGAGCAGGCCGATCCACATCACGCCCGCCAGGATGTGCAGCCAACGTACCAGTCCGTAGTGAATGAATGCGCCCCAGTCCATGGCTAGCTCCCCAGGGCGAGTTTGACGATCCAGTACAGGATCAGGGTCAGCACGAGCCCCGATATGATCGTGCCCCACAGCGAATCCAGCGGGTTCTTCATGTTCTCCTCCTTCGTTGGTTGGGGTGGACTCCCCCTTCCAGGATACTAGACCAGCTTCGAATGGCAAGTTGTTGACATGCTTTATCAACAATCCGGGGCCCGCGCTGAACTTCGAACGCGCCCGAACGCGTCCAGTGAAGATACTGAGGGTGAGTCGATGGGGCGCGGGTAGCCGGTCAGGGCGCCGGTTCGATCCGGAACACGATCGCGGTGGCATCGTTGCGACCCATGTAGGCCGCCTGATGGCGGTGTGCCGCTTCGACCAAGGCGTGCGCCGCAACCTGCGGCTCCAACTCCTGGCGCAGGATCTCGGTCATGCTGGCATCACCCAGCACCTCCCACACGCCGTCGGTAACCATCAGGAAAGTGTCGCTTGGCTGAACGTCCCCGTCCGCGAAGTCCACGACCAGATGGCTGTCGAGCCCGACCGCCCGGCGCAGCACGTGGCGCATGTCGCGCCGCTGCCAGGTATGGTCGGTGGTGAGCTGCTTGAACACGCCACCGCGGAGGCGATAGACACGCGTGTCGCCCACATGCCCGAGGTAGTAATGCCCATCGCGTAATACGAGCAGGCTTACCGCGGTCACGGCGTTGTCGTGGTCTCCGCTGCGCCCGTTCTGCGCCCAAAGCCAGTCGTTGGCCGCGCGCAGGAGCCGGTCCAACGATTGGCCCACGCTCCAGTGCGCAGGCGTGGCGTAATAGTCGGCGGCGACGCTGCGCACCGTAGTCTGGGCAGCGATCCGTCCTGAACTGCCGCCGCTCACGCCATCGGCTACGGCCAGCATTACACCCCGGCCCATGCTGTCGGCATCGGACGGCGCAACCACCGCATAGAAGTCCTCGTTCGGCTTGCCGGGCGCGGCCACGCTCGCCAAACCCAGGCACAACTCGAGGCGCTGAATGGCCATCGCCGGACCTGGAAGCGGAATGGCGCGAGAGGCGCAGCGGTGCGTGTCGAGCGTCGTCATGCGGCGATCAGGACCATTGCTGGCTCGCGAAGATGTTCCCGTTCCACGGAACTCACCGCGGCACGACCCGGGGGGGACGATCGTGATGCGTCCGGCGGCGCGCTGGCCCAAGACTCCCAGTCTCCACTGCGGCGATAGCCTTGGCCTGGTTCATATCCTCGGTGTAACCGCACGCGTACAGACAACACGCGAGCTGGTTGACTAAGGGATGCGGGATTGGCGCCTCGCCGTCGAGCGCCTGACGGGTCCAAGCGGCTGTCGCGTGGGCGTCGACATTGGCGGGCAGGCCGGCCACAGGCTTGACCGGGCCGGCCTCTTCCTCGAACAGCACCACTCGCTTCCCCTGGTCGAACCATTCGATCTTCGGCCGCCGGCGGGGGTCGGCGAAGGGCTCCCCCTCGGTGCCCCTCAGCAGCAAGCCCGGCAAACCGCTGGCGGCAAAGAA
>JBGPOV010000142.1:0-9417 GCA_041488255.1 Gammaproteobacteria bacterium
AGCGCCGAGCGGCGCGGCTACGGATCGCGGGAACAGCTCTTCGCCTCGATCCTGAGCTGCCTGCGCGCGGCGGCCGGCCGTCGTTACATCTATGCCTACTATGCCGATTTCGACTCCGTTGCTCACGAGCATGGGGTCAACAGCCGCAAGGCCGAGCAGCTGATGCGACGGTTCGATGATGCGTTTTCCACGTTCGTGGCGCAGGCGGCCGGCTTGGACGCCACGGTGATTGTCACCGCGGACCATGGCTTCATCGACTCGCCGCCGGACCGGCTGATCGAGCTCGACGACCACCCGTTCCTTGCAACCATGCTGCGGCTCCCCCTGTGCGGCGAGCGGCGTGCAGCTTACTGCTACGTCCACGCGGACAGGGCGCGGGACTTCGAGCAGTACGTGCAAGGCGCGCTGGCCGACCAAGCCCGGCTGTACCGCAGCGAAACCCTGATCGAGCAAGGCTGGTTCGGCCCTGGAGCGCCTCACCCAAGGCTCAAGGAGCGCGTCGGTGACTACACGTTGGTGATGAAAGACAATTGGACGATCAAAGACTGGCTGCCAGGCGAGGCGCGCCACCGCCAGATCGGGGTGCACGCGGGCGTGACTGCGGACGAGATGATCGTGCCGCTCGTGGTTGTCCAGCCGTAGCGCCCGCGCCCCGATGCTTCGGCGAGCAGCAGCGGGCTGGCTCATCCCATGAGCGGGTGGGGACTGGCAAAATGTCGGCCCATATGAACCCACTCGATAACTTTCATCCCGCCGTCGCCAACTGGTTCCGGCGCACCTACACCGCGCCCACCGAGCCGCAGCTCCAGGCCTGGCCTGTGATCCAGTCGGGGCAGCATGTGCTGATCGCTGCGCCCACCGGGTCGGGCAAGACGTTGGCGGCGTTTCTGGCCGCGATCGATGCCTTGGTGCGCCAGGGCGTGCGCCACCAGCTACGCGACCAGACCCAGGTCGTGTACGTCTCGCCACTCAAGGCACTTTCCAACGACATCCACAAGAACCTGGAGGAGCCGCTCGCCGGCATCCGCCAGGAGCTCGAGGCGCTGGGATTCCCGGAGGTCGAGATCCGCACGCTGGTGCGCACCGGCGACACGCCGCAGGCCGACCGCGACCGTATGCGGCGCAAGCCGCCGCACATCCTGGTGACTACACCGGAGTCGCTCTACATCCTGCTCACCAGCGAATCCGGGCGCAAGACGCTGGCCAGCGCGCGCACCGTCATCGTCGACGAGATCCATGCGCTCGCGCCCAACAAGCGCGGATCACACCTCGCGCTGTCGCTCGAGCGCCTGGAGCACATCACCGGCAACCGCCTGACGCGCGTGGGCTTGTCGGCGACGCAGAAGCCGATCGACGAAGTCGCGCGCTTCCTGGTGGGGCTCGGCGGCCGCCCGGCAAAAGATTTGTTCGAGCACGATACCGATGCGAAGACCGCCCACCCGCCGGCCTGCGTCATCGTCGACACCGGCCACGTACGCAGGCGGGATATCGCCATCGAAGTACCGGAAGCGCCGCTCGAAGCCGTGATGTCGGGCGAGGTCTGGGGGCAGCTCTACGAGCGCCTCACCGGCTTGATCCAGGAGCACCGCTCCACCCTGGTGTTCGTGAACACGCGGCGTCTGGCCGAGCGGCTGGCACGCGCGCTGACGGAGCGCCTGGGCGAGCATCTGGTGACCTCCCATCACGGCAGCCTGGCCCGCGAGCAGCGCCTCAACGCCGAGCAGAAGCTCAAACGCGGCGAGCTCAAGGCCTTGGTCGCCACGTCCTCGCTGGAGCTGGGCATCGACATCGGCCACGTGGACCTGGTGTGCCAGATCTCCACGCCGCGCTCCATCTCCGCCCTGCTCCAGCGCGTTGGCCGCTCTGGCCACGCCGTCGGCGGGTTGCCCAAGGGCCGCATCTTCCCGCTTTCGCGCGACGACCTGGTGGAGTGCACGGCGCTCCTGGACGCCGTCAGGCGAGAAGAGCTGGACCGGCTGCGCATGCCCGACAAGCCGCTGGACGTGTTGGCGCAGCAGATCGCTGCCGAAGTCGCCTGCGGCGAGTGGGGCGAGGATGCACTCTACGAGCTGCTGCATCGCGCCTGGCCTTACCGCGGGCTCACGCGCGAGGAGTACGCGGGAGTGGTGCAGATGCTGGCCGAGGGCTACTCGACGCGCCGCGGCCGCCGTCAGGCCATCGTGCACCGTGACGCGGTGAACCGCAAGCTGCGGCCGCGCCAGGGCCTGCGGCTGACTGCCATCACCTGCGGCGGTACCATCCCCGACACCGCCGACTACAACGTGGTCCTGGTCCCGGAGGAGCAAGTCATCGGCACGGTGAACGAGGACTTCGCGGTGGAGAGCATGGCCGGCGACGTGTTCCAGCTCGGCAACACCTCGTATCGCATACTGCGGGTGGAAGCCGGGCGTGTACGCGTGGAAGACGCGCACGGCCTGTCGCCTACGATCCCGTTCTGGCTGGGCGAGGCCCCGGCTCGCACCGACGAGGTATCCGCCGCGGTGTCGCGGCTGCGCGAGGAGGTCGAGGCACGCCTGACGCATCCGGACGCCGCCCTGCGCTACCTGGTCGATCAGGTCGGGGCCGCCGAGGAAGCCGCCGCCCAGATCGTGGACTACCTCGCCGCGGCCAAGGCGGCTTTGGGCGGGCTTCCGACCCAGCGCGACCTGGTGTTCGAGCGCTTCTTCGACGAGACCGGCGGCACGCAGTTCATCATCCATTCGCCCTACGGCAGCCGCATCAACCGCGCATGGGGCCTGAGCCTGAGAAAGCGCTTCTGCCGCAAGTTCAACTTCGAGCTGCAGGCCGCGGCCACCGAGGACGCGATCATCCTGTCGCTCACCGCCGCGCACAGCTTCCAGCTCGACGAGGTGGCCCGCTATCTGAACGCGAAGACGGTGCGTGAGCTGCTGGTGCAAGCGCTGCTCGATGCGCCCATGTTCATGACTAGATGGCGTTGGAATGCGTCGATCGCTCTCGCGCTGCTGCGCTATAAGGGCGGAAGCAAAGTACCGCCGCAGCTCCAGCGGATGGAAGCCGAGGACTTGATCGCGTCGATCTTTCCGGACCAGCTCGCCTGCCAGGAAAACCTGGTCGGCAATCGCGAGATTCCCGACCACCCGCTGGTCCAGCAGACCATCGCGGACTGCCTGCACCAGGCCATGGACATCGACGGGCTCGAGAACCTGCTGCGCCGTCTGGAGAACGGCGAAGTGCGCGTGACCGGGCGAGATCTCATTACGCCCTCGCCCCTGGCCCTCGAGATTCTCACCGCGCGGCCCTACGCATTTCTCGACGATGCGCCGCTGGAGGAGCGCCGCACGCAAGCCGTGGTCAGCCGGCGCTGGCTGGATCCCGAAAGCGCGGCCGACATCGGCCGCCTCGATCCCGAGGCCATCGCCCGCGTGCGGGAAGAGGCTTGGCCCCAAGCCGACAATGCCGACGAGCTCCACGATGCGTTGCTGTGGCTCGGCTTTGTGACGCAACAGGAGATGCGCACAAATGCTGGATGGGAGAAGGAGCTGGGTGGACTGGCCGCAGCGGGCCGGGCCACGCTTCTGTCTTTCCCGCCCTCTCTCGCCCAAGCGGGAGAGGGAGTCTTGGCGGACGCAAGCAAAGTACCTCCCTCTCCCCCCGCGGGAGAGGGTCGGGGTGAGGGGGTACTCGCGAGTCGACCACGCCGCGTGTGGGTCGCTGCGGAACGCGCGCCGGAGTTCTTTGCCGTGCATCCCGCCGCAGTCGCGGAGCCTGCCGTCACGGTTCCCAAGGACTACGCCGCCGAGACCTGGACGCGAGAGGACGCGCTGACCGAGATCGTGCGCGGCAGGCTGGAGGGCCTTGGCCCCATCACCGCGCGCACCCTCGCCGAATCCCTCTGCGTCACGCTCGTCGATGTCGATGCCGCACTTCTGGCGCTGGAGTCGGAAGGGTTCGCCATGCGCGGCAGCTACACCTCTGGTGCCGCGCAGGACGAATGGTGCGAGCGCAGGCTGTTGGCGCGCATTAACCGCTACACGGTCAAGCGGCTGCGCAAGGAGATCGAGCCGGTGGGTGCCGCCGACTTCATGCGCTTTCTCCTCGACTGGCAGCACACTGCGCCAGGCGAACGCATGGAGGGCCCGGATGCGGTGGCCGCGATCGTCTCGCAGCTGGAAGGGTTCGAAGCAGCGGCGGCGGCGTGGGAAGCTGAGATCTTGCCCGCTCGAGTCTCGGGCTACGACCCGGCCTGGCTCGACGACCTGTGTTTGGCCGGGCGGGTAGTCTGGACGCGCCTGGAGGCCCCAAGGCTCAGCGGGGACCGGGCGCAAGGGCCCAGCCCAGTGCGCGCAACGCCGGTGACGCTGATCACGCGCAAGAACCTGCCGGTGTGGACGGCGCTGGTCAAGCCGGCCAGCCCTGAAGCCCTGCGGCTGAGCTCGCGCGCCCAGGCGGTGGCTGATTTTCTTGGGCAGCGGGGCGCCTCGTTCTTCGACGATATCGTGCAGGGGCTCGATCTGCCCCGCACCTTCGTCGAGGAAGCACTGGGCGAGCTGGTGGCCGTCGGGCTGGTGAACTCGGACGGCTTCAGCGGCCTGCGCGCGCTGCTGCTGCCGTCGGAGCGGCGCAAGCCCCTGGCGGGCGGACGGCGGCGGCGCACCGCGCTGCTCGGCGTAGAAGACGCCGGACGCTGGGCGTTGATCCGGCGCGTTGCGCAGGGTGATGGCGCCAGCCGCAGCCTGCCGCGCGAGACGCTCGAGCAGATCGCGCGCACGCTGCTCAAGCGCTACGGCGTGGTGTTCTGGCGCCTGCTGGCCCGGGAAGCCGAATGGCTGCCACCCTGGCGCGAGCTGCTGATGGCCTTGCGGCGGCTCGAAACACGCGGGGAAATCCGCGGCGGTCGCTTCGTGGCCGGTTTCTCGGGCGAGCAGTTTGCCCTTCCCGAAGCGGTGGGCGTGCTGCGCGGAACGCGCAACGAGGACAAGGCGGGCAAGCTCAGCGCCGTCAGCGGCGTCGATCCGCTGAATCTCGCGGGCATTCTGCTGCCCGGCCCCAAGGTTCCGGCGCTTTACTCCAACCGCGTAGTGTTTCGCGACGGCATCGCGTTCGCCGCGCTGGTGTCCGGAGAAGTCCAGTACTTCGAGAAGCTCGAGCCGGAGCAGGCCTGGGAGTTGAAGAATCTCCTGCTGCGCACGCCTGCTCCCGCGGAGCTCGCCGCGCTGCTGTCCTGACCGGAATCAAGATCCGAGACTTCCGGCGCGTGTATGCCACGCTGCTGCAGGGCTGGCTCGGCTTCAGGACCACGGGCGAGGTGCTGCGCGGCGAATTCGAGCCGTTCCCCGCCTTTGCCTAGGGGTTAGAACTCCTGCTCGTGCTGGTCGGCGGCCGCCTTGTAGGCCGACCAGCCGGTCTGCCAGCGCGCGCTGGCGCAGTTGTCCTGTGCGCTTTGCAGCGCGGCGCGCCGCACCTTGTCCTCGTAACCGTCCTCGGTCACCAGCGACACCAGCGCCACCTTGTAGCTGCCGGACAGGTGTGCGGAGAGATAGCGCACCGTGAAGTACTTGAACTTGGCCGTGTCCTCCGCACTCGCCCAGCCGCACGCGGTGGCCGTCTCCGCTAGCCAGAACAGCTGCGTGATTTCCTGCGCGGCCTCCGTGAAACCGTACCCCTGAACCTGTTCGGCCTGCGCCATCGGAGCGGACGAAAGCACGACAGCCAGGCTGGCGAGGCGGCCGAGGTGTGACCATGAGCATGACGACATGATTTGCCTCCGTCGTTGACGAACCTGTCAGGGCTCTGTTCCGACCTCCGCAAGTTCGGGGCCACCTCGACCCGGCTGAGGGATGAGCGGTCATTTTTCGCTAGCGAACGGCTATAACCTTTGGGAGAAAGCGCAGAGACAGAGCTGCCAGCCAGCAACGGCTAGGCTGCTTCCGTCGTAGTATTGACGCCGCCTGGGGGCCTGTGCCCGGGCCCCTTAACCGATCGCCCGAGAATGAATCGACCCCGTCCGTGGCCGCCGAACCGGGAACCACCGGCTCCGCCGCCGCAGCGCCTCTCCGACAAGGCCGACGCGCGCCAGGCCGTGTGGAAGGCGCTCGTCGAGCATAGCGTCGCGCGGTTTCCGTTCCCCTTAAAGGGACGCATCCCCAATTTCGAGGGCGCCGATCGCGCCGCGGCCCTGCTCCTCGACCACCCTGCGTTTCAGAGCGCAAAGTGCGTCAAGGTGAATCCGGACTCGCCCCAGCGTTACGTGCGCAAAGGCCTGCTCGATCGAGGGATCGCGGTGCTCACGCCAACGCCTCGGTTGCAAGGCGGGTTCTACCGCCTGGACCCCGAGCGCATTCCGAAGGAGCACTACTGGGATGCCGCCAGCATGAAGCTGGGCGGCCACTGGGGCGAGGCGCTGCTACTCGACCAGCTGCCGAAGATCGACGCGATCGTCATGGGCTGCGTCGCAGTGACGCGCGACGGCCGCCGCCTGGGCAAAGGACATGGCTATGCGGACCTGGAGTACGCGATCTTGCGCGAGCTGGGTCACCTTGCCGTGCCGGTGGCCACCACGGTGCACCCGCTGCAGATCCTGGAGCAGTTCCCGACCGGACCGCACGACGTGCCGGTGTCGATCATCGCGACGCCCGCCGAGCTGATCGAGATCGCGCAACCGCCTCGCGCCCCCGCGGGTATCGACTGGGACAAGCTGACCGCCGAACAGCTCGCGGAGATGCCAGTCCTTGCAGAGCTGAAGTCGCTGCTCGGCGTCTAGTGCTCCATGGCCAAAGCCCGGGTATGATTGAGGCGGCTCTATGCGTCTGCATCAAGTCAAGATCGAGTACGACGCCGAGCAGGACCGGCTGTTGATGCGGGTGTCCACCGCCAGCAGCGAGGAGGCCCTGCTCTGGCTGACCCGCCGCTGCGTGATGCGGCTGTGGCCGCTGCTGGTAAGCTTCGCGGAATCCGAGCCGCAGATCGCGGCCCGTGCGACGGACCCGCATATCAAGCGCGTCCTGTTCGAGTTCCAGCACGAGAAAGCCCTGAGCCAGGCGAGCTTCTCCAAGGCCTACGAGGACACCTCCCGCGCCCGACCCCTGGGCGACAATCCGCTGCTGGTGGCGCGCCTGCAGCGGCGCAAGGCGGACGACGGCCGGATGATCCTGGGTATGCTGCCGGCGCAGGGCCAGGGCATCTTCCTCACGCTGGACGCGCCCCTGCTGCACGGCCTGATCAAGCTGCTGCAGGGCGCGGTGGAGAAGGCCGAATGGGGGTTCACGCTCAAGCTTCCCACCGCCGAGCCGCCAGGCTCCAAAGAGGGCGCGCCCACACTGAATTGACGCCCTAACACGGACCGGTGTCAGGTGAGCCCCTGCGCGCTACTGCGGCGTGATGGCCGCGCGCACCGGCTTACCCGGCGTCGCGCCCTCGACCACCCGGCCGTCGCGTACGGCGAACCGCCCGCCGACGATGACGTGGTGCATGCCTTCGGCGTACACCGCGGGCTGCTCGTAGGTCGCTCGGTCGATGATGCGATCCGGATCGAACACCACGATGTCGGCGTCCGCGCCGACCCGAATGCGGCCCTTGTTGCGCATCTGCGGGACGCGCGCCTCGAGCCGCTGCGCGGGCATCAGCGTCATCTTGCGCAGGGCGGAGATCAGGGTGAGAACGCCCTGCTCCCGGACATAGCGCCCGAGGATGCGAGAGTAGGTGCCGGCTGAACGCGGGTGGCCGTTACGCGGATGGACGTCGAAGCCATCGCTGGCGAAAATCGTGAGCGGGCTCGCAACGGCTGTGCGGATCACGTCCTCCGTATTGGCGTGGATCAACACCAGCCCGCCCTGCTTGCGGTATTGGAGGAAAGTCTCCTGGGTCAGCCGCTCGCCGGTCGCGGCCCACTGGAGTTTCTCGTATTCCTCCTTGGGCTTGTCCGTCCAGCTGTCGAACACAATGGACTCGATGCGTGTCGCGCCGGCGGTGTAGGGATAGCACTCCGTGGTCACGTCCAAGCCGTGTGTGCGCGCCTCCTCGATGATGCGCAACATGCGCGCGGTTGACGTCTGCCCGCTGCTGTTGATATGCGCAACATGCACCGGCGCGCCGCTCACCGCGGACACGCCGATGGCTTCGAACAGCCCTTCCTCGCGGTCTGCGCTGCCCGCACTGGACGCGCCGCGGATGTGAATGAAGGCGGTCGTACCGTAGCGCGCAGCGAGCCGGAACATCTGGAGGACCTCCCAGCGCGATGCCGCGGGGGTGGAAGCGAGGTGGAAACCCATCCCCACCGCGCCACGCTGCAGGCCGTGCTCCACCTGTCGTTCGATCTCGGCCAGCTCGGCTCCGGTCGCCGGCTTGCGCGCCGCATCCCCTGCGGGAAGGAAGTCGCCGGGATCGCCCATCACCGCCATGCGCACCGGCGCATGCCCGATCGCGACGCCGTAGTTGATCGGCATGCGGCCGGCGCGCTCATCGTACCAGTGGTCGACATCCGCCACGCCGATCTCCAGCTCGAAGGTCGACGTCACGCCATCCATCGCCTCGTAGTAGTCGCTGCGCGGGTCCTTGCCGTGCCAATGCAGATTGATGAAGCCGGGAGCGACCACCATTCCGCGCGCATCGATGAGCTCCAGGCCTTTGAGTGGTGCGTCGCTCACCGCTTCGATCGCGCCGCCGCGGATGCCCACGTTGCGCACCGCGTCCAATCCAGACTCCGGGTCGATGACGCGACCGTTGGCGATCACCACTTCGAAGGGTTCGGCCGCCAGCACGCCGCACGCCGTACACAGAGCGGCAGCCAGGAACGCCCGCCGGATCACGCGCACCCTGCTCAGTAGAGCTGTTGGACCGCGCGATCCATGCGCACGTCGACCAGCCACGGCTCGTTCGAAGCGTAGGCTTGGGCCAGCGCCGGCGCCAGCTGCACCGACTGATCGACGCGTGAGCTCCGGCACCCGAAGCCGCGTGCAACGTCTATGAAATCGACACCGGGAACGTCGCTGCCCGGCATGTGCGAGATGCCCATGCGCGCGCCGAGCGACTTCACAGCGGCATAGCCGGCGTTGTTGAGGACGACGAAGGTGATGGGAAGGCGAAGCTGAGCGGCGGTCCACAGCCCCTGGATGGTGTACAGGCTCGAGCCGTCCCCGAGCACGGCGATCACTTTGCGCGACGGGTCCGCCAGTGCCACGCCGACCGCCGCCGGCAACGCCCACCCGAGGCCGCCGCTGGCGCAGGCATAGAAGCCGCCGCTGGTACGAATCGGAAAGTAGTCGTGCAGGGCGTTGCGGTGCGAGGGGGCTTCCTCGACCACCACGGCGTCCGCCGGCATCGTCGTGGCGATGGCGTGCATCGCGAATTCGCCGCTGATCGAGCGACCCGCTGACGGGGCCGCCGGCAGTTGCCGTCCCTTGGGCGCTGCGCGTTGCACCTGAGAAGTCTGCGCCAGCA
>JBGPOV010000143.1:0-9386 GCA_041488255.1 Gammaproteobacteria bacterium
GAGTACGGCCAGAACATATTCGACCGCTACGTGACCTATGCCGACTGCTGGATCCAGGACGAGGACTTTCGCGACCCGGACACCGGCGAGTTCTTCGACCGCGCGGCGCTCAACACCGAGCTGGAGAAGATCGAGAAGCCCGCGGGCATCGCCAACCCGAAGGACTTCCGCAACGAGATCGTGAACTTCGTGCTGCGGGCGAGAGCCAACAACGCCGGGAAGAACCCGGCCTGGAGCAGCTACGAGAAGCTGCGCGAGGTGATCGAGAAGAAGATGTTCTCCAGCACCGAGGACCTGCTGCCGGTGATCTCCTTCAACGCGAAGGCCTCTGCCGAGGACCAGAAAAAGCACCAGAACTTCGTCGACCGCATGGTGGCCAAAGGCTACACCGAGAAGCAGGTACGGCTGCTATCCGAGTGGTACTTGCGGGTCCAGAAGTCATCATGATCCGCGGTCGGGAGTCCGGGGCCAGGCGCCGGGTCGGGTCAGTCCGGGCCGGAGACTTGGTTCCCGGCCGTATGCCTTCCGCGCGCCTTTGACATGAACTATCTCATCGATCGCCGGCTGAACGGGCGCAACAAGAGCGCCGTCAACCGCGAGCGCTTCATCCGGCGCTACAAAGAGCACATCCGGCGCTCGGTCAAGGGCATGATCGCCGAGCGCTCCATCACGGACATGGCCAAAGGCGGCGACGTCAAGGTCCCGGCCAAGGACATTTCCGAGCCGGGTTTCCGCTACGGTGCAGGCGGCGACTGGGAATCCGTCCATCCGGGCAACAAGGAGTTCGTGCGCGGTGACAAGATCCCGCGGCCCGAGGGCGGTGGCGGCGGCGGTGGCGGCAGCGAGTCCGGCGCCGGCGAGAGCGTCGACGACTTTGTCTTTACGCTCTCGCGCGAGGAGTTCCTGAACATCTTTTTCGAGGACCTCGAGCTGCCCAATCTGATGCGCACCGCCATCGCCGAGTCCGAAGACAAGAAGCTGGTGCGGGCCGGCTACGTCAAGGAAGGCACGCCCGCCAACCTCAGCGTGGGCCGCACCATGAAGACGGCCCTGGCGCGGCGCATCGCGCTGGGTGGCCCGCTGCGCGAGGAGCTGGAGCAAGCGCGCGAGGCGCTGGAAGCGGCGGCCCGGGCCGGCCAGCCCCAGGCGCGCATCGCGGCGCTCGAGGGTCTGATCCTCGACCTGGAGGGGCGCCTGGCGCGGCTGCCCTTCCTGGACGACGTCGACTTGCGTTACCGGCATCGCGTGGCGGTGCCGAAGCCGGCTGCGCGCGCGGTCATGTTCTGCCTGATGGACGTCTCGGCGTCCATGGACGAGCGCAAGAAAGACCTCGCGAAGCGCTTCTTTACGCTCCTGTACCTGTTCTTGACCCGCAAGTACGAGCGCGTCGAGCTGGTCTTCATCCGACACACCGACGAAGCCCAGGAAGTGGACGAGGACACCTTCTTCTACGACACTCAAAGCGGCGGCACGGTGGTGTACTCCGCCCTGGAGCTGATGCAGCAGATCTGCGAGGCGCGTTACCAGAAGTCGGACTGGAACATCTACGCCGCGCAGGCCTCCGACGGCGACGCTTTCGGTGCCGACCCGGCCAAGAGCGCACGCTTTCTACGCGAGCAACTGCTGCCCCTGACGCGCTACTTCGCCTATATCGAGTGTCCCGACGAAAACCAGTCCGGCAGCAGCAGCCTGTGGGTGGAGTACGAGGAGGTTAAAAACTCCGACCTCAATTTCGCCATGCGCAAAGTATCCCGGCCGCAGGAGATCTACCCGGTCTTCCGCGATCTGTTCCGTAAGGAGAAGGTATGAGCCCGGGAGCAGGGGCCCGCATCCCTATGACCGAAGAGACGGGGGCGGTATGAGCCCGCTCCCGCATGGACCGGAGTGGGAGTTCGAGCTGCTGCAGCGCTACGACGAGGCGATCGCGCAGACCGCCGCCGAATTCGAGCTCGACACCTACCCCAACCAGATCGAGATCATCAACTCGGAGCAGATGCTGGACGCTTATGCGTCCGCCGGCCTGCCCCTGGGGTATCCGCACTGGTCCTACGGAAAGGCCTTCATCCGTCACGAACAGGCCTACCGCAGGGGCTATCAGGGCCTGGCCTATGAAATTGTCATCAACTCCAGTCCCTGCATCGCCTACCTGATGGAGGAAAACTCGCTGATGATGCAGGCGTTGGTGATCGCCCATGCCAGCTACGGACACAACTCCTTCTTCAAGGGCAATTACCTGTTCAAGCAGTTCACGCAGGCCGACGCCATCCTCGACTATCTGGTGTTTGCGCGGCGCTACGTGATGGAGTGCGAGCAGCGCTATGGTGTGGCCGAAGTGGAGGAGGTGCTGGACTCCTGCCACGCGCTGATGGAATACGGCGTGGACCGCTACAGGCGGCCGCAGCCCCAGTCGGCCAAGGAAAAGGAGGCGCGCCGCAAGGAGATCGAGGAGCACCAGCGGCGCCAGTTCAACGACCTGTGGCGCACGCTGCCGCCGCCGGCGCCCTCCTCGACCGCCACCTCAGCCGCGGTCTTCCCCGAAGAGCCGGAGGAGAACATCCTCTACTTTGTCGAGAAGCACTCGCCGCGGCTCGCCCCCTGGCAGCGGGAGCTGGTGCGCATCGTCCGCAAACTATCCCAGTACTTCTATCCGCAGACCCAGACCAAGGTGATGAACGAAGGGTGGGCCACGTTCTGGCATTACACCCTGATGAGCCGGCTCTACGACAAAAGGCTGGTGGACGATGCATTCATGCTGGAGTTCCTGCACAGCCACACCAATGTCGTGACGCAGCGCGGATTCGATCAGGATGGCTACCACGGACTGAACCCGTACGCCCTGGGCTTTGCCATGATGCACGACATCCGGCGCATCTGCGAGGATCCAACCGAGGAAGACGCCGCGTGGTTCCCGGAGCTCGCCGGGACGGACTGGCGCAAGTCGCTGGACTTCGCGATGCGCAACTTCAAGGACGAGTCCTTCATCGCCCAGTACCTCTCGCCGCGGCTGATCCGCGAGCTGCGTCTGTTCGTTGTTGCGGACCACGTCGGCAAAGCGGAGCTGGAGATTGACAGCATCCACGACGAGCAGGGCTACAAGCGCGTGCGCCGGATGATGGCTGACCAGTACAAGCGCGAGAACATGCTGCCCGACATCCAAGTGGCGCGCTACGAGCGCGACGGCGACCGCTCCCTCGCCCTGCGCAACCAAGTATTCCGCGGGCGCCCTCTGGCGGAGGACCAGGCCAACGAGGTCCTGCGTCACCTCGGGCGGCTGTGGGGGTTTCCGGTGCGCCTCGAGGCGGTGGACGCCGACGGCCGCATCGACGGCTACCGCGAATGGCGGCCCTGAGCGCGTCTGGATTGCGCGTCCGCCTGTCCTGATCAGTTCCGCGGGTGCTGGCCGGCCGGCGCAGTGCTCATGATCTGCATCTGCGCGTCGGGGCTTCCGCGTTTGCGTGAACCTGCGTGCACCCGCGCGGGTCTGCCGGCAGCCTCCAACTCGAGCAGCGCACGCTTCCGCTCCAGCCCGCCGGCGTAACCGGTAAGCGACCCATCGCTGCCGATGACACGGTGGCAGGGGGCGACGACCGAGATCGGGTTGCGCCCCACAGCGGCGGCGACCGCCCGCCCGCTGCGTGGTACGCCGAGGGACTGGGCCAGCTCCTTGTATGTCCTCGTCGTGCCGCAAGGGATCGCGCGCAGTGCCTGCCACACGCGCGTCTGGAACGACGTGCCTGCCGGCGCGAGCGGAAGATCGAAGCACTTGCGCTCGCCGGCGAAGTACTGCGCGAGCTCTGTCTGCGCCTGCGCGAACAGCGCTGCGCGAGGCTCCTGCGCCCAGTCTCCGGCGGGCATGGCTGCGTGTTTCTGTCCAACAAAATATACGCCGCTCAGCGCGCATCCGTTCGAGGTGAGCAGCATGCGCCCAAGCGGGCTATCGAAATAGGTATAGAGCGTCATCGATTGGTCTCCTCTAGTGATCTCCACAGATGCATGACGGCGTAGGCGCGCCAAGGTTGCCATCCCGACGCGCGTGCCAGTGCCTTGCGCGCGTCCCTTTCGCCCAAGGCTTTGAGCACGCCGTAGTCCGTGTGAGGGAAGGCGTCTGGCCAGGAAAGGGCGCGCATGGCGATGTACTGGGCGGTCCACTCGCCGATGCCCGGCAGCGTCCGCAGCCGGTCCAATGTCGCTGCGACCTCTGCGCCGGGGTCGAGCGCCAGCCTGCCGGCACACACCGCCCGCGCGAGCGACACTATGGCGTTGGCGCGCGCAGCTACCACGCCGACTGCGGCGACGTCGGAGGGCTTCAGCGCTGCTACCCGCTCGGCCGAAGGGAACAGCCAGCCTAACGACGGAACGGGTGTCTCGATCGATTCGCCGAACGCGACGGCGAAGCGGCCGGCCAAGGTCCGGGCAGCCTTCACCGTGATCTGTTGCCCGAGGATCGCGCGCACCGCGAGCTCAAAGCCGTCGAAGGCGCCAGGCAACCTCAGCCCCGGGCGGCGTACCGCCAGTGGCCCCAGCGCGAGCGCGATCTCGGCTGGGTTGCAGGAGAGGTCGAACAGCCGCTTCGCGCGCGCCAGCACAGCCGGTACGGCGGCGGCGAGCGATGCGGACATCTGCAGCTCGACCGCCGGCTTGCGTTTGGCCGGCCCTGCCGCGATCCAACCGGTGTGGCGCTTCCCGCCCTGCTCGACATGGACCGTACGCAGATATCGCAGATCATCGATGCGCTCCACGCCCTCGATTGCGCGCCTGCCGAGGAAGGACAGCAGCGCGTCCCAGTCGAGCGGCGGCCGATAACCGAGCTGAAAAGCGAGCACGTCGGACGGGTGCGGGCCGCTGGCCTGCCGGCGAAGATCCGAGGGACTGCATCGATAACGGGTGCGCAATAGCGCATTGAATCGCCGCAGACTGCCAAAGCCGCTGGCCAGCGCTACTTCGGTGATCGACATTGCCGTGTCGGTCAACAGCCGCTTGGCCAGAAGCAGGCGCTGTGTCTGCGCGAATGCCACCGGCGAGACGCCGAACTCGGTCTGGAACACCCGGCGCAGGTGGCGATCGGTCACGCCCAACCGCGCCGCCAGCCGATCGATACCGCTCTCGTTGAGCAGCCCGTCCTCGATCAGACCGGCGGCGGCCTGCGCCAGCCGGGCGCGCGCATCGATGCTTGCATTGCCCGGCGCCAACTCGGGGCGGCAGCGCAAGCAGGGACGGAATCCGGACGACTCGGCGGCCGCCGCGCTGGGGAAGAAGCGGCAGTTCTCTTGCTTCGGCGTCTTGACGGTGCACACCGGGCGGCAATAGATCCGCGTCGACGATACGCCCACGAAGAAGCGCCCGTCGAAGCGGGGATCGTGCGTCCTGAGCGCGTGATAGCAGTGTGTTGCGTCGAGCAGCATGGCCCCATTGTAAGCGCCGGCCTGGCCGCCGGCTCGCCATTTTCGGACATCGAATTGTGAGCTCTTGGCCGCGCTTTCGGGCTGCGCGAGGCTCGGGGCTATAATCGCCTCCAGTGGGGGCGTAGAGCAGCCACCCGCAACGATGGCCCGAACGGAGGGCGGCGATGCCGACCGCGGCGCAATGCGTAGTTCGCAGTGAAGACGTGCTGGGCGAGTGTACCGTCTGGTGTGACCGCGACCAAGTTCTGTGGTGGGTGGACATCCGTGGGCCCTCGCTCAAGCGTTACAACCCGGCCAACGGTGAGGTTCGCGCTGTGTCGCTGTCGGAAGCCATCGGCAGCTTCGGCCTGACTCGTTCCGGCGGCACGATGATCGCCGGCATGAAGTCGGGGCTCTACATGCTGGACCCTGGATCCGGCGTTTTGAAGCTAGTCGCCGCGCCGGAGCGCGACATCGCCGGGAACAGATTCAACGACGGGCGCTGCGATCGCGCTGGGCGGTTCTGGTCCGGCACCATGAGCGATGGGCCGCGTCTGCCGTCCGGCTCGCTTTATCGGTTGGATCCGGACGGTCGATGTACCAACATGCGCGGCGGCATCGTGATCCCCAACAGCATCGCCTGGAGCGCGGACGATCGCGTGATGTACTTCGCGGACACGCACCTGCAGACCATCTGGGCCTATGATTTCGACCTGGCCACAGGTGGCATGCGCAACGAGCGCGTGTTCGCCGACTGCACCAACCAGCCCGGCCGTCCCGACGGCTCCTGCGTCGACGCCGCCGGCTGCCTGTGGAACGCGGAGTATGGCGGCTGGAGAGTGGTGCGCTACACGCCGGACGGGAAGATCGACCGCGTGATCGAGCTGCCAGTATCCAATCCGACGTGCTGCTGTTTCGGGGGCAAGGACCTGGACACCCTCTATATCTCGACCGCGCGCCAGCGGCTCACCCCCGAGCAGCTCGCGCGCGAGCCGCTCGCCGGTGGTGTGTTTGCTGCTCGTCCCGGCGTGCGCGGGCTGTTCGAAGCGCGTTTCGCCGCCTGACACTGCGGCGCAGCGCCGCATCCTCCGTCCGCCTGCTCGCGAGTCGCTTGCGGGCCGTCCGTGCATCAAAAGCCTGCCCTGGCTTGCAACAAGGGCAACACGCCGTTACGAAAATCCGCCTGCGCGCAATATGGCGCTTACACGCGTTTGCTCTAATCCAGCGTGTACCACCCGTGCCGCGCTCGGATGCGTCGGCCCACACTTAATCGAGGAGACTTACATGAAAGCAACGAGAAAGCTTGTTCTGATTGCAGTACCTCTTGTGTTGAGCGCCATTGCCGTTAGCGCCCCGAGTTTTGCTCAATCCGCGGACGTGGAGCGGGAGGATGCGACGATTGCGAGCGCGCGCGCCGACCCCGCCGAAGCTGACGCCAAGCGACACGATCCGGTCGCGTTTGCGCAGCAGCGGCTGACCCGGCTGAAGTCCGAGCTGGCCATCACCCCGGAACAGGAGCCGCAGTGGTCCGCATTTACAAGCACCGTACTGCAGCAGATGGAGCAATTCAAAGCGTGGCATCAGGGCAGGAACAAGACGGCCGCGCAAACGGCCCCGGAGCGCATAGATCGGCAGGTGGCGTGGATGAAGGAGCGCACAACTGCCTTCGAAACGGTGGGTGAGGCCGCGAAGACGCTGTATGCGGCATTGAGCCCCGAGCAACAGCAGATCGCCGACGAGAAGCTGCTGCGGTGGCATGCGCGACGCGGGAGCTGAGCGCGTGCAAGCGGGGCGACAGGCACGCGTGTTGCCCCCTTTCTGGAGAGCAAGGAGGTCAGCGATGTCTCGCTTTCACACAGTGAGCCGGCTCGGGTTGGCGCTGATGTTCGCCGTGTCGGCAGGTGCCGTGTCGATGACGTATGCGGACGAGCACGGTTATCGTGAGCATGAGTTCCGCGAGCACGAGTTCCACGAGCATCAGTTCCTGGACGCGCGCTACCATCACGATCGCTACTACCCGCCGCGCGGGTATGTGTTCGGGGCGCTGCCGCCCAGTCCTCGGCTGGTGGTCCATGCCGGCGTGCAGTTCTATTTTTCCGCCGGGGTGTGGTATCGCGCTGAGGGTCCGGCACGCTTCGTCGTCGTCGCCCCGCCAATCGGCGTCGTGGTCCCGCTGTTGCCGCCGTTCTATACCACGTTATGGGTGGGCGCAGTGCCTTACTACTACGCCAACGACGTCTACTACGTGCAAGGCCCGCAGGGCTTCACCGTGGTGGCGCCGCCACCGAGCAACGTCATTGTGGAGCAGCCGCCTCCCAGCAACGTGGCTCAGGCGCCGCAAGAACAGCTTTTCGTCTATCCCCGCCAGGGTCAGACCGACCAGCAACAGGCGGCCGATCGCTACGAGTGCCATCGCTGGGCAGTGAACCAGACCGCCTACGATCCGACGCTCTCGCCCGGCGCTGCCCCGGCGGCACAGAAGAACGCGGATTATCAACGGGCGATAACCGCTTGTCTCGACGGGCGCGGCTACACGGTGAAGTAAGCCGCAGTACGCGGGCCGTTCAAGGCCCGCATTCCATCTCTGAGCACGCCGCTGTTTGCCGGTCTTGCGGATGAATGGCATAGCTGCCCGGCTCGCGCGTGGTCCTTGACGCTGTTGCGCGCGCTAGACGACAATCCCCCGCTGCGGGTTGGCCTTATCCACACCGAGGGGGTTTGAGGACATGCCACTCTATCTAGACGTACATAACAAGGTCGACGGGCTGACGGCTGCTGGCGTTGCAGAGGCGCACAAGAAGGACTTGGCGTGCCAGCACAAGCATGGCGTCAAGTACCTGAGGTATTGGTTCGACGAGGGCACGGGCAAGGTCTTCTGCCTCGTCGAGGCCCCGAGCAAAGAGGCTGCCGAGGCCGTGCACCGGGAGGCGCACGGCTCGCTCGCCGACGAGATCGTCGAGGTCAAGGAAGGCAGCTAGCGAGAGCGGTGATCAGAGGTTGCATTCCAAGCATCTGCGCCAGCGCGAGCGCGGCGCGATAGTGCTCGGCGGCCTGTTCGACGTCCGGCACGCTCTCCTTCATCGCCAGCTCTCCGAGTAGCCTCAGGACGTAGGCTTGGTGTCCTCGCTCACCATGCCGTCGCGCGAAATCTAGAGCGCTTAGCCCGAGGCGCTTCGCGGCATCCCCGTCCCCGGTCAGGAGGTATACCTCGCCCAGCCACGCGAGGCGGAGTGCGTGGTTGGCGGCAAACTCCATCGCCTCGGCCCGTTGGACGGCATCCTGCAGGAGTCGCAGCCCTTCGTCGTGCCGGCCGGCGCGTGCGTACACCCATCCAAGGGGCGCAGCAATCAGCGGGAAGAGAACCGGAATGTCGGACACGTGGCCAATCGCGAGGCCGCGCTCGAGAGATTCGATCGCCTTCGCGTAATCGCCGTGCCGGCCGTGAAGCATTCCCCTTCCCGCGTGGGCGACGACGAGGCTGTAGACATGATTCTCAGCTTCCGCGAGCGCGACCGCCTCCTCGGTGTGCGCCGCGGCCTCGTCGAACCTCCCCTGCTCCGCCAGGCAGAGCGCGAGCCACGCGCGGGAGAAGACCGACGGCAAGCCCTCTAGTCCGAACATCTCCTGGCGCAGGTCACCCTCGAGCAGCGCCACGTTCCGCTCGAGCACTTCAATCGCCTTTGAGTACTCCCCGAGTGAATGGTAGGCCTGCCCCAGTCGGAGGTTGGAGGCGATGGCCCCGGCGAAATTTCCGAAGCTCGCGCTTATGGCCTGTTCCTCGCGCGCGAGTGTTATGGCCCGGTCGTGCTCCCCGCACCACCAGAGGTGGGCCGGACTCTCGGGGCCGTCGATGAGGGCGCCGACACTCGGCTGCGAGGCGAGCGAGCCGGTCTGGCTCAGATAGTAAGTCGCTTTGTGCCAAAGTTCGCCGCGGAAGGCATGGTGGGTGAGGCGGTCGACATGCTCGGCCAGACGATCGGCGTAGACGCGCTCGATCCCCTCGAC
>JBGPOV010000144.1:0-9358 GCA_041488255.1 Gammaproteobacteria bacterium
CTCGGTCACCGAGCGGATCAGGGCCACGGTGTAGGCCGACTCCTCGCGCGACATGCCGCCCGTCGGCTCGTCCAGCAGCAGGATCTCGGGGTTGGTGGCGAGCGCCATGCCGATCTCGAGCGTGCGCTGCTCGGAGTAGGCAAGCGAGCCGGCCGGATCGTCGCGCCGGCGGGTGAGGCGGAGCTTCTCCAGGTACTCGTCCACCTCCGCGTTCACCCGGGCGAGCCGTCGCACCGGCCGGAATAGGGTGAAGCGATAGCCGTACCGCCCCATCACCGAGATGCGCAGGTTCTCCGCCACGCTCATGCGCGGGAACAGGTTGGTGATCTGGAACGAGCGCGACAGGCCGCGGCGGTTGATCACATACGGACTGAGCCCGGCAATCGACTGCTCGTTGAGCAGGATCTGGCCCGTGCTCGGCAAGTAGTGCCCGGAGATCAGGTTGAACAGCGTGGACTTGCCCGCGCCATTCGGGCCGATCAGGGCATGGCGCTGGCCGCGCATCACCTCTAGGTTGACCCCACGGATGATGACGGTGTCTCCGAACGCCTTGCGCACGTCGCGCAGCACCAGGACCGGCGCGGCGGGACTCATGCCGCGCGCTCCTGGAGCGCCTGGCTCCATCCCCGGCGGGTCAGGCGCCCGGTGAGCGGCAGCAGCGCGGCGCCGGCCAGGATCGAAACCACGGGAATGGCCCAGGTCCACGGAGACTGGGGATCGAATGTCCGCCCGAACAGCGGGTACGGCACCAGGGCGCCTCCGTGGGCGCGGCGCAGGACCGAGTATGCGTCCGACATCACGACATGTACGCTCTCAACGGTGAAGACCACGCCCACGGCGAGCAGCGCCCCGACGACCGCGCACAGGAGATACGGCAGGATCAGGTGCCTGACGGCGGTCCTCCCCAGCCGGCGCGTGTGCGCCGAGATCAGGCCGCCGATGCCGTCCGGCACGAAGAGCATTACGATCACGAAGATGAGGCCCTGGTACAGAAGCCAGGAGCGCGTTAGGTCGGACGTCATGCGCGCGAAGAACGTCATGATGGCCGCGCCCAGCGCCGGCCCGAAGAAGGTGCCCGCCCCGCCGATGAAGGTCTGCAGCACCACATTGGCCGATGCCTGGGCGCTGAAGATCGTATAGTTGGTCGCCTCGTTGGCGATGGCGAGCAATGCCCCGGCCACGCCGGTGAACATAGTGGAAGTGGCGAAGATCAGTGTCTTGGCCCGGTGGGTGTTGAAGCCGAGGAAGCGGACGCGGTGCTCATTGTCGCGGATGGCCAGGGCGAGCCGCCCCATCGGCGTGCGGGTGAACGCCCACAGGCACCACGTCGACACGGCGACCCACGCGAACGTCAGGTAGTAGACCGCGGTGTCGCTCGCGAAGTTGATCGACCACGAATTCATCCGCATCGTGGAGATGCCGGCCTCGCCCCCGAAGACGGAGTTCCAGGTCGGCGCGAGCGTGAAGAGCAGCTCGGCCAGCGCGAGCGTCACCATGGCGAAGTAGACGCCGGTGCGCTGGGTGGCCAGCCAGCCGAACGCGACGCCGCACAGGAATCCAGCGGCGGCGCCGGCCAGCGGCAGGAGCGGGGTTGGCCAGGTCACGAGGCTCCCCTCCACCGCCTTCATCAGGTGCAGCGTGGCGAAGGCGCCGAGGCCGTAGTAGGCGGAGTGGCCGAAGGACAGCATGCCGGCCTGCCCCATCGCGAGGCTGAACGACAGCGCGAACAGCCCGGCGATCATCATCTTGATGGCGGCGTTCATCAGGTTGGGCGTGAGCATCAGCGGCAGCGCGAGCAGGAGGGCGACGAGGACGCCGACGCCGATCTGGCCGGACCGGATCATCACTGGCGCTCACCGAAGAGCCCGGCCGGGCGGATCAGCAGCACCAGCAGCATGAGCAGGAACGGCATGCTGGCCGCCACCGTCGAGAGCTGAAGGGTCAGGAGGCCGCCCACCTCGCGCGCCCAGCCGCCGAGGCCGACGATGGCGAGGAGGTCGGCGAGCGACCAGTTGAGGCCGGCCGAGAAGGAAATGAACAAGCCGATCATGAGCGAGGCGACCAGCGCGCCTTCCAGCGAGCCGAGCCCGCCGACGACGACCACGACGAACACCAGCGTACCGAAGTCGACGGCCATGTTGGGGCCGGTCGGGAAGAAGGCGCCGGCGACGGCGCCGGCCAGGCCGGCGAGGGCGGCGCCGGCGGCGAACACGCTCATGAAGATCACCGGCAGGTTGTGGCCGAGCGCCTCTACCATCACTGGCCGGTAGGTGGCGGCCCGCACGATGATGCCGACCCGGGTGCGTGTCAGGAGCACGTAGAGCACGGCGAACATGACGAGGGCAACCCCGCCCATGAACAGCCGGTAGAAGGGATAGTTCGTCTCGTACAGGGTGAACGCCGCGAACTTCATGTAGGGCGGCATGGCGTAGTTCACTGGAAAGTCGCCGTAGAAGAGCTTGATCACCTCTTCGATGATGAACGCGAGGCCGAAGGTCAGGAGCAGCTCGTGGGTGTGGCCGTACCGATGCACGCGGCGCAGCATGTACCGTTCGACCAGAGCGCCGCAGAGCCCGACGATGAGCGGGGCGGCGATCAGACCGGCCCAGAACCCCACCGTGCGGGTGAGCGTGAAGCCGACGTAGGCGCCCAGCATGTAGAACCACGCGTGGGCGAAGTTGAGCACGCCCATCATGCCGAAGATAAGCGTGAGGCCGGCCGACACCATGAACAGCAGGAGCCCGTGAATGACGCCGTTCAGCACTGAGACGAGGAGGAATTCCACGCCACGCGCTCCGCGAAAGAGTAACGGGAGAGCGCCGGAGCGCCTGCGGCCGCGGGCCGGGCGCTCCGGTCCGTCACCGGGACGGGGACGGTCTCAGGCGCCCGGGCGCTCCATCTTGCAGCTCGACTGCACCGGGCTCGCGGCGTCCTTCCCCGAGATCAGGCGGATCGGCTTGAAGCCCATGTCGGTGCCGTCCACTTTGTACTTGGCATCCTTGGAGACGGTGGCGACCACCAGCGGTAGCAGGGCCTGGTGATCCTCCTTGCGCATCGCGACCTCTCCCATGCTGGTGTTGAAGCTCACGGTCTCCATGGCGAAGGCGAGTTGCTTGACGTTGAGCTTGCCGTCGGGCCCCGGCTTCACCTTCTTCAGCGCCTCGCCGAGCCCCCAGATGCCGTGGACGGTGTGCCCCTGGATGAACACCGGGTACTGCCCCATCTTGGCCTTGAAGTCGTCGGCGAACTTCGCCGTCGCCTCGCCGTTAGCCTCGGGGTAGAAGCTCGAGACGTTGAAGTGGCCGATGGCGGTCGCGCCGGCGTTGGCCACGTTGCCCGGCTGGTCCATCCAGTACGTGGCGAAGCGCACCTTGAGGCCGGAATCACCGGCCGCCTTCATCAGCAGGAGGAGGTCGCTGCTCCAGTTGCCGGTGATGACGGTGTCCGGGTTGGCCTCCTTGATCTGGACGACGTAGGGCGCGAAATCCTGGATCTTGTTCACGTCGTGGATGACGTCGCCTACCACGGTGTAGTTGCCGAACTTGGCGTACTCCTTGACCAGACGCTCGACGTCGTGGCCCCAGCTGTAATTCTGGCCGATCACGTACACCCTGGTGCCGAGGGTCTTGGTGTCCTTCATCGCCGTCAGCAGCGCGCGCAGCCGGATCTCGGCGTTGCCGTTCCAGCGGAAATGATAGAAGTGGCACTTGGACCCGGTGAACTCCATCGCCTCGGCACCGACGTTGAAGTAGATGATCTCCTTGCCGGGATTACGCAGGTTGTGCTTGCGCACGTCCTCGGTGATCTGGCCGCCGATGGCGGAGGACGCGCCTTGGATGATGATGTGAGCGCCGTCGTTGATGGCGGCCTTCACCTTGTCGGCGGCCTCCGAGGGCCCGCCTTGGTTGTCGTACTCGAGGATCACGATGCCGTCGGGCCAGACCTTCTCGTTGTTCAGCTTGATGAGGCCGTAGTTGATTGCCGTGAGGAACATCTTACCGACAGCGGCCTGACCGCCAGACAGCGTCTCGATGATGGCGATCTTGACCGGCTCAGCCTGCGCCGTCCCGGATGCCAGGAAGCCCGCTCCGGCCAGTGCCAGTGCCGTCCAGAACCTGTTCATCGCGCTCCTCCCTCGTTTGTGATCGTGCCGCAGGACGTAAATTATGTTCTGGGCGCTTTCAATTGCCATCGCGCCGACAGCATCATGGCCGCCGGGTGGCACGCAGTCAAGGCATGAGCGTGACCGCCCGCGTGTGAGCTTGGGTGAGTGTCAATCCTGCTCGTTTGAGCAGGAACGTGGCAATGACGCGGTGGATGATCGGATGATCTGCAACAGCGGCGAGAGCAGCTAAGGATGGGCGGCGAAGAGGATGCACAGTGGGATCGCAAACCAGAGCGCCCCTTGGCACTTTCCGAATGTTTGCAACTGAGGATGCGTGAGTGGCAGCCTCTGGCAGCGAAGCGCCCGTCAGACGAAAGGCGCGACGCGACCACCTGAGGCAGCGGCGAATGACGGGCTCCTCATTTTTTGTAATGATAGTGACGGATAGACTCACATTGGCGAATGACAGCTTGCAGGGCGGAGGGTGCGCCACGAGATCAAGAAGTGCCTCCTCGCAGTACCTCGGGCCGAGAACGTCGGGATTCGAGTGCCTGGTCAGAGTTCGCGCAAACGAAAGAGGTCAAGTTCACTTACATCGGCTACATCCGGACAGGTAGCCAAGTGGCCCTGCGCATCGACTCGATGCGCGCGCCTGGCCGGGTTTAGCAGCGCTAACGTGCCAGAGGTTGCGAGGCCGGTGTCGTCGATGCGGCGAGTTGCTCGCGTCCGCAGGATCGACGCCCCGGATCGGCACGTCACTGTCAGTCACCGTGCCGAGCGGCCCTGGATTGTGAACATAGACGATGAAGACCATCGACAAGCTGCATATGATCCACCGGTTCTGGCGCTACCGGCTGAGGACGGAGCGGAGCAGCCTCGCCTATCTTCTCCGACTGCCGCTCGCGGGGCAGGTCGTCATAGATGTCGGCGCGAACCTGGGCATCTATTCCTATTGGATGAGCAAGACCGCAGGTCCCGCTGGTCGGGTCATTGCGTTCGAGCCGCAGCCGGAGCTGGCGCGCCACTTGGCGGAAATGAAGTCGGCTTTCGAGCTGCCGAACCTCGAGATCGTGAACAAAGCCCTATCCTCGTCGGCAGGCAGTCGCATGCTGTTCCGGCCTGAGCCAGGGTATGGCGGTGCGAGCCTCCGCCGTCTTCGCCCAAGCTGGGAACCCATCGAAGTCGAGGTAACGACGCTCGACGAGTATTACGTCGATTCGACGCCGGTGCGCTTTATCAAGTGCGATACCGAAGGACATGAGTACGAAGTGCTCCGGGGAAGCCGGCGTATTCTGGCGCGCGACAGGCCCACGTTGTTGCTTGAGATACACGATCCTGAGGCGGCAAAAGGCGAGATCCCGAAATACCTGGGTGAGCTGGGCTACCAGGGGTTCTTCTTCCATCGCGGCCAGCGCATCGACTTCGCCAGGTCCTTAGAGTTCCCGCACAGAAAGCCCTGGGAATATTATCGGAACTATGTATTCCTTCCCAGAGGGCTCGACCAGCGCTGACCGGCGAGCGTAGGCGATCCGCTGCCAACCAGCTCTCGATTGCAAGCTTCATCAGAGGCTCAGCGCCACTTCCGCTTGCTCCAGCCAGAACCGCATGTCCATCTCGCGATACATCGTGGTAGCGGTCGTGAAGTGCGTTCGTGCCTGCTCCCGCTTGCTCGTCCTAGCCACCCTCTCCCCCAACAGACAGACAGGTCCCTCTCCCGCTTGCGGGAGAGGGTAGGGTGAGGGTCGGGAGAGGGGCTGGGGGTGAGGGCTCGCGTACAGCCTGCCGAGGCCGAAGTGACAGTGGGCCACGAGCGGGCGCATGCCCAGCTCCGTCGCGAGCGCGAGCGCCTGCCGATACGTATCCCCGGCCTGCTCGGTCCCGCCCTGATCGACCCCGTCCTGCTCGATCTCGACGGCCTCGTGGGCGCGGACGTCGCCAAGCAGTTTCAGACCCCAGGCTTCCCAGGCCCGCTGAGGGTGCCCGCGCGCCAGCGCCACCGCCTGCTCCGCCTGCTCGCGCGCCTCAGCGATCCGTCCAAGGACCAAATAGGCCTCGGTCAGGAGCGGGATGAGCCACGGACGGTGGCCCGGCATGATCGCGTTGACTGCCTCCTCCAGCAACAGCACCGCGTCGGCCGCGCGTCCAGACCAGAGATAGGCGGAGCCCAGGGACGCCGCGACGAATGGCAATGCGAGACGAAACTCCATCTCCCGGGTGAGCGCAAGACCTTGCTCCAGCGCCCGGGTTGCTTGCGCGAAGTCCCCCTGGCGCAGACGGGCGTAGCCAAGGCCAACGCGCGCCCAGACCTCGCTGTAGGCATGGCCGGCGCTCTGGGCGATCCGCAGGCTCTCTTCCGCTGTGGCGATGGCCTGCGCGAACTCTCCTAGCTCGGCCAGAACCGCCGCCAGGATCCAACGGGCGGCCACCCCCGGTGGCGTTGCCAGCCCGAAGCGCTCGCCGGGTGGCGCCCCCTTGAGGAGGGTGATGGTCGCGCCTTCGGCGTCGGCCGCTTGGCGCGGGTCGCCCGACCAACAGAGCGCCTGACCCAAGTAGTGGTTCGCGACCACACGCAGCCCGAGGGCGCCGACCGTTTCGGCGATAACGCACGCGCTCTGCCCCGCTTCGATTGATCGAGCGAGTTCGCCGAGGACGCTCTGCTGATGCGACTGGTATGCAAGCGCCCACCCGAGCCGCCGCTGATCCCCGAGCTCCTCCGCTAGCGCGCGCCCCTCGTTCACGCAGTCGCCCAGCCGCGCGAACTCACCGAGCGGTAAGAGGGCGTTGCGCTGCTCGAAGCACAGGTCGATGAGCTGCTCGGTCCGTTCCCGGCTCTCAGGCTGCTCCTGGAGTGCAACTCGCGCCTGCTCGAAGTGGGCGAGCGCCTCCCGAGCGGCCGAGCGGTCGAGTGCTCGGGTCCCCGCCTGCCGGCCATAGCGGACCGCCTGGTCCCACAGCTGACCACGCAGTGCATGGTGGGCGAGGCGCTCGACATGTTCGCTCAACCGGTCCGCATAGAGTCGCTCGATCGCGACCACGATCTGCGCGTGAAGGTTGCGGCGCCGGTCCTGCAGCAGGCTCCCGTAGGCGACCTCGTGGGTCAGCGCATGCTTAAAGGTGTGCTCGAGGTCCGGGAAGAGCTGCGTCTCGTAAAGGAACTCCGCTTCCTGCAGATGGGCGAGCCCGCGCCGCAGCATGTCGTCAGGTTGCTCCCCGATCGCCGCCAGCAGCGCGTACGGGATATCCTTGCCGATGACCGCAGCCGCCTGCAGCAGGCGCTTATCTTCCGGTGAGAGTCGGTCTATGCGCGCGGCCAGGATGGCTTGGATGGTGGCGGGGACTTCGAGGCTGGCGGCAGTCGCGTCGAGCCGGTAGGCCCCGCGGCTACCCTGAAGAGCGCCGGTCTCCGCCAGCGCCCGAACGCTCTCTTCCAGGAACAAGGGGTTGCCCTCGGTGCGCTCAATGAGCAGCCGCTTGAGTGGTAGAAGCGAAGGATCGTCTCCAACCAGCTGCTGCAGCAGCGCCTGAGCGCTTTCGCCTGTGAGCGGACCAAGGTGAAGCTGGGTGTAGTAGGTCTTGGCGCCCCAGCGGTGCTGGTACTCCGGCCGATACGTCACCAGCAAGAGGACGCGCGCCGCCGGCAAGCTCTCAGCCAGGCTATCGAGCAGGCCCTGGGTCTCGGTGTCGATCCAATGGAGGTCTTCGAAGATCACCAGCAGCGGCTGCGCCACGCTCTCCTGCAGCAACATGTGCTTGACCGCGTTGAGGGTTCGCTGTCGGCGCCGCCCCGGCTCAAGGGCGCGCCACAGCGGATCCTCGGTCGAAACGTCGAGCAGAGCGAGCAGTGCCGGCAGATGCGACTCGAGTCGGCTGTCTTGTTGGAGGATCTTCTGAGAAACTTTGTCGCGGATCTGTGACGGTGTTTCTGCGTCATCGATCTGGAAGTAGCCCTTGAGAAGCTCGACGACCGGAAGTGATGGTGTGGTGACACCGTACGAGAATGCCCTGCAGCTCAAGACGCGCCACCCCCACAGGCAATCCGCGCGCGTTACCTCGTAGACGAAGCGAGACTTCCCAACACCGGGCTCCCCGACGACGGCGACGATCTGCCCGCGATGTCGTTCGGCCTGCGCAAGCTGGTCGCCGACGACCGTCAGTTCACGCTGGCGGCCCACGAACCGCGCGAGGGCTCGCCCCCCAAGCCCGAAGCCGGTACGCTCGGGACGGGTGAGGCGGTAGAGCAGGCCCGCGCCGCCGTCCACGGGGCCGTCGCGCGCGAGTTCGAAGCGTCGTTCGAGGAACGGGGCGGCCGCTGCGCTTATGACGATACTGTTGGATTGGCCGACATCGCTAAGCCCGGCAAGAATGTTTTCTGTTGCGCGTTTGTCCTTGAGGTTGATCTGTGCACGGCCATCGACCCGACCCACCAGCAATTGGCCGGTGTGAACCGCGATCTTGACGGCGGGAACCCGTGAGTCGACCCGCCGAGCCCGCTCGGCAGTGTTCCGGATAGCGAGAGCCGCGAGAGCAGCGTTGCTGGGAGCGTTTTCGATCGGCTCGAGGCCGAAGGCGCCAACGATCGTCGTCGCAGCGAGTTCTTCGATGCAGCCGCCGAAGCTGCGGATCTTGTCGGCGATCACGGTCAGGGCCCGTCCAGGATCCAGCGCTGGTCCGGCTGTCGCTGGGGGCAGGAGATCGACTCTCAGTAATGCCAGGTGTCGTCCCTCCCATAGCAAGCCTGCCGCGGCGTTGGCCGGCGGATCAACCGGGGATGTTGGCGCCGCCTCGGTGGGCCGCGCTTGGCGTTGACCAGGACGGACCAGGTGTCGACCGGTGTCCAGACGATGCTTTTCGATCCGGTAGCGAAGCCGGTTGCGTGAGATTCCGAGCTGTATCGCCGCGCGGCTGACGTTCCAATTCGTATCGTTGAGCGCGCCCAGGAGCTGCTCGCGCTCCAGATGGCCCACTCGGTCGTCGAAGCGTGACCAGCCGGCATCCGTCTCGGATCTCGCAGAGAGCCCTAGCATGGCAGCGGTGATCGTCGACTCCTCCGCTAACAGGACCGCGCTCTCGATAACGTTGCTCAACTCCCTGACATTGCCTGGCCAGCGATACCCTTGGAGGGCCGAGCGAGCGTCGGCGGAGAAGCGCCTCGGCGGCACAAGACCGTAGTCCGCGCACGTGCGGGATAAGAAATGCTCGGCGAGGAGCAAGACGTCCTCTGGGCGTTCCCGCAGCGGGGGAAGCGTCAGGGTC
>JBGPOV010000145.1:0-9314 GCA_041488255.1 Gammaproteobacteria bacterium
AAATCAACAGGACTACACTCCACAAACTGCTTGACGAGAAAGACGGTATCTCACCCCAGCCCTCTCCCGCAAGGGGAGAGGGGGTCCTTCACCCTGGCCCCCGGATCGAGTCCGGGGCAGGCTCTCTCCCGCAAGGGGAGAGGGGGTGCTACACCCAGGCTGGGCAGGTTCTGTCGAAGAGGTAGTGTTACATCGGCGCGCTGTCGGACACGCCGCTCGTCGTCCCGCTGCGCCCTTTGATCGGATAGCGCATGGTTCCGCTTTGCGGAGCAGGGATCTTCCCCAGCTTCACGAGCCGGGCTTCGATCGCGATCCGGCTGCGTTTGTGCTCCTGGGCCAGATCGAGGACGGTCTTGCCCGACTCGAAAGCTTTGCCCAGCTGCGCCTCTTCTTCGTCCGACCACGGCCGTCCCGCATTTTCGGGCTGGTTCTTCTGAGTCGCGCTGCGCTCTCCCGTGCGGGCAGGGTTTTCCAGGGTCTGGACGGCGTAGTAGAGCGCACGGACCGTGTCTGGATACTGATAGGGGCTGCTAGAGGGAAACTGTTCACCCGTGCTGGGGTCGATGCCGTCGGCTAAGATTTTGAGAATACCGAGTGCTTTGTCGCGTTCCATGCTGTTTCTCCTTTATAAGCTCTTGCCGTTCCGAATGATTCCCACGCCGAGGCCCTCGATGGCGAAGAAGTCGCGCTTGAGATCCACCAGGATGGGTTCGAAGTCAGGGTTCTCGGGCAGCAGCTGCACCTGATTACCCTGGCGCCTGAAGCGCTTGACCGTGACCTCGTTGCCGAGCCGCGCCACCACGATCTGGCCCGAGCGCGCATCGGACGTGCGGTGCACGGCCAGCAGATCTCCTTCCAGGATGCCGACGTCGCGCATGCTCATGCCCCGCACTTTCAATAGATAGTCGGCGCGCGGCTTGAACAGAGCCGGATCGAGCTGGTAGTGGCCCTGAATATGTTGTTCGGCCAGAATCGGGCCGCCCGCAGCCACCCGGCCCACCACTGGGATGCCCAGGTTCTCCCGCAAGCGGATGCCCCGGGAGGCGCCCGGCAGCATCTCGATGTGGCCCTTGCGCTCCAGAGCCCTGAGATGGTCCTCGGCGGCATTGGGGGAGCGGAAGCCGAGCTGTTCGGCAATCTCCGCCCGGGTGGGCGGAAAGCCGGTGGCCTGGAGAAAATCGGCGATCAGCTGCAGCACTTCGGCCTGACGTGCGGTCAATTCGTTCATGGCCCCTCCTGGTTACTGTGATTATATACAGGTATCGGGAGTTTGCAAGGGGTTAGCCTGAAGCATTGATTTTTGCTGCACTCCGATCGTGCATCACACCCGCGTGCCGGCACCGTTTCGGTGCGACACACTTCTCCAGCGCTTTCGATCATCCCTCCAGCCGCGTTCGCGAAAACGGCGCAAAAGCATGAACTAAGAACAAAAAAGATGCCGCACGGACGCCTCTGAAATCGCTCGGCACGCTTGTTGCGGAACCGCTGCACTGTAAGAAGGAGGAGCCCCGGTTCGTACGCGCAGCGCATGACCCGCGCCGCGCAGCACGCCGGGCATGACCAGTTTGTTCCTCAACCTGACAGGGGGATCGCTCAATGAAAAGACGTCAATTTCTGAAGACCTCGGCCGGTTTAGTTGCTGCTACCTACGCGCCCTGGTCGACCAACGTATTCGCCGCCGACAACACGCCCATCAAGGTGGGTGTGCTGCACTCGCTGTCCGGGACCATGGCGATCAGCGAGACCGCGCTGAAGAACACCGCGCTCATGACGTTCGAAGAGATCAACGCGAAAGGCGGCGTGATGGGGCGCAAGCTCGAGCCGGTGGTCGTCGATCCTGCCTCAAACTGGCCGCTCTTCGCCGAGAAGGCCCGCCAGCTCATCACCCAGGACAAAGTCGCGGTGGTGTTCGGCTGCTGGACCTCGGTATCGCGCAAGTCGGTTCTGCCCGTCTTCGAAGAGCTGAACGGGCTGCTGTTCTATCCCGTGCAGTACGAAGGCGAAGAGTTGTCCCAAAACGTCTTCTATACCGGTGCCGCGCCTAACCAACAGGCCATCCCCGCCGTCGAGTATCTGATGGGCGATGAGGGTGGTGCGGCAAAGCGCTGGTTCCTGCTCGGAACCGACTACGTTTACCCGCGCACGACAAATAAGATCTTGCGCGCCTTCCTCAAGGCCAAGAAAGTCGACGAAAAGGATATCGAGGAGATCTACACGCCATTCGGCCATAGCGACTACCAGACCATCGTCGGCAACATCAAGAAGTTCGCCGCCGGCGGCAAGACCGCGGTGGTGTCCACCATTAACGGCGACTCCAACGTGCCCTTCTACAAGGAACTGGGCAACCAGGGGTTGAAGGCGACCGACGTTCCGGTCGTGGCCTTCTCGGTGGGTGAAGAGGAACTGCGCGGGATCGACACCAAGCCGCTGGTGGGCCATCTAGCCGCGTGGAATTACTTCGAATCGGTCAAGAACCCGGTGAACGACAAGTTCATCGCCGCTTACAAGGAGTGGGCCAAGAAGAACAGCGTGCCCAACCTCGACACGGTGGTGACGAACGATCCGATGGAAGCCACCTACGTGGGCATCCACATGTGGGCGCAGGGCGTAGAGAAGGCGAAGTCGATCGCGGTGGACAAGGTGCGTCCGGCCGTGTGCGGGCAGACCTTCAAGGCGCCGTGCGGCTTCACGCTGAAGATGGACGAGACCAATCATCACCTGTGGAAGCCGGTGATGATCGGCGAGATCCAGGCGAACGGTCAGTTCAACGTGGTGTGGAAGACCAAGACGACTATCCGTGCCCAGCCGTGGAGCCCATTCGTGCCCGGCAACGAGAAGAAACAGAACGTGTAGGTAAGGCGCCTGCATGGAGGCAGCAGGGCCGGCCGGCAGCCGGCCCTGCTCCGCCTCGACCTGGGGCTCTGGAGCCTCGGGCTTTCGTACCCAACCCTGGTGGGGATCCGTTGAGCTCCTCGTTGACATCAGCGCTGCGGCCGCTGCTGGCGCTGCTGGTGGTGGCGCTGCTGGCCGTCGTTCCCTCGACGTGGGCGCTGGATGCCGATGTCGTCAAGAAGCTCGCCAGCGAGGACGCGTCGACCAAGCTGCAGGCCATCGCCCAGCTGGCGAGCGCTGCCGACCCCGCGGCGCTGCCCGTCCTGGAAGCGCTGCGCGACGGCACCCTCAACGTAGCACCTGACGGACGCGTCGTTATTCTCGACGGCGCGATGGCTAAGGATGCGGTTACAGGTGAGCCGCTCGCCACAGTCCCGGAAGGTCTCGAGCCCGTAGGGATCAACAATCGCGTCCGCGGCGCGCTCCAGTCGGCCCTGTCCGCGTTTGCCTTGTTCTCGGCCGATCGGGAGACACGCCTCAAGGCGGCGCGCGGGATGGAAAGCTCCACCTCCGAGTCGCTTCTGCCGATGCTCAACAAGGCGCTGGAGAAGGAGGCCGATCCTCAGATCCGCGCTAGCCTGGAGCAGACCCGAGCCGGCATCGCCATCAAGAGCGCCGATCCGACGCTGCGGCTGGCAGCGGTCAAGCTGCTCGGTGAGAGCAACCAGCAGCGCACCAAGACTCTGCTTCTCCCGCTCCTGGAGAAGGACTCCAATGACCGGTTCGTCGAGCCCGACGAGAAGGTGCGCGAGGCGGCCGCACTGGCGATCAAGACGATCGACCGCCGGGTCGTGTTCGGGGACTACGCCGGGCGTCTTTTCACTGGATTGAGCCTCGGTAGCATATTGCTGCTGGCGGCCCTGGGCCTGGCCATAACCTACGGGCTGCTCGGCGTGATCAATATGGCACACGGCGAGATGATCATGATCGGGGCCTACGCGACCTATGTGACGCAGCAGGTGGTCAGAAGCCATTTCCCCGGGCTGATCGAATGGTACCCGGTGATCGCCGTGCCGGTAGCGTTTCTGTCCTCGGGCCTGGTGGGCATGGCCCTGGAACGCAGCGTGATCCGCTGGCTGTACGGCAGACCGCTCGAGACGCTGCTCGCGACCTGGGGCATCAGCCTGTTCCTGATCCAGCTGGTGCGCCAGATCTTCGGCGCGCAGAACGTGGAAGTGGCCAACCCGTCCTGGATGTCGGGGGGAATTCAGTTCGCGAACGTGACGCTGCCCTACAGCCGCATCGTGATCATCGTGTTTGCGCTCGTCATTTTGCTGCTCATGTGGCTGACGCTGTCGCGCACCCGGCTGGGGCTGTTTGTGCGCGGTGTCACACAGAATCGGAGCATGGCCTCCTGCATGGGGGTCAACATCGGGCGTGTGGACCTGCTCGCCTTCGGCCTCGGGTCGGGCGTCGCCGGCCTGGCTGGCGTAGCACTGTCGCAGATCGGCAATGTGGGACCGGAGCTGGGTCAGTCCTACATCATCGACTCCTTCATGGTCGTGGTGCTGGGTGGGGTTGGGCAGCTCGCAGGGACGGTGTACGCCGCGCTCGGGTTGGGGGTGGCGAGCAAGCTGCTCGAGCCGCATATCGGCGCGGTGCTGACCAAGATCCTGATCCTGGTGCTGATCATCGCCTTCATCCAGAAGCGCCCGCAGGGCTTGTTCGCGCTGAAGGGCCGGGCTTTGGAGGCATGAGCAGTGCGCAGCCACGATTTCCCCATCTTCGTCTCCGCGGAACGCCAACCGTTGTTTGGCGCGAAGGGATGGACGGCGCTGTTGGCTTTCGCCTTGGCGGTTGCGGTGGTGGTGCCGGTCCTATTCGTGCTGGTGCCGGCGGGCAATCCGTTCCACCTCTCGGCTTACTTCGTGACCCTGGTCGGCAAGATCATGTGCTACTGCATCGTGGCAGTGGCCATGAACTTGATCTGGGGCTACACGGGCATCTTGAGCCTCGGCCATGGCGTATTCTTCGCGCTTGGTGGCTATGCTTTCGGGATGCATTTGATGCGGATGATCGGCCACGAGGGGCAATACCAGAGCGACCTGCCGGACTTCATGGTGTTCCTGGACTGGAAGGCCTACCCCTGGTACTGGTCGTTCACCGATCACTTCTGGTACGCGGCGCTGCTGGTGGTGCTGGTGCCCGGCCTGCTCGCTTTCGTGTTCGGCTTCTTCGCGTTCCGCTCGCGCATCAAGGGCGTCTACTTTTCCATCATCACGCAGGCGCTCACCTTCGCCTTCATGCTGCTGTTCTTCCGCAACGATACCGGGTTCGGCGGCAACAACGGCTTCACCGACTTCAAGCGCATCCTGGGGTGGCGCATCGCCGAGCCTGGCACGCGAGCGGCACTGTTCGCCATCACCGGCCTGTATCTCGCCGGGGCCATCGTGCTTTCCCGTTCCATCATCCGCTCGAAGCTGGGGCGCGTGCTGACCGCTATCCGCGACTCCGAGACCCGGCTCATGTTCTCGGGCTACAACCCGCTGTGGTACAAGCTGTTCATCTGGACCCTGTCCGCGGTGATGTGCGGCATCGCGGGCGCACTGTACGTGCCGCAGGTGGGGATCATCAACCCGAGCGAAATGTCGCCCGCCAACTCGATCGAGATCGCCATCTGGGTGGCGGTGGGTGGTCGCGGCACCCTGCTCGGCCCGGTGGTGGGCGCCGCGCTCGTGAACGGGGCCAAGAGCTTCTTCACCCAGTCCTTCCCCGAGTACTGGCTGTTTTTCCTGGGGCTGCTGTTCATCTTGGTGACGCTGTTCCTGCCCAGGGAAGTGGTCGGGATCGCCTCGATGCCGAGGCGAAGCGCCCGGCCGGCCGCGGCGGCACCCGTGCTTGGCAAGGAGGCCAGAAAATGAGCAAACTGCCGAGCGTGAGTCCGGCCGAGGGCCTGGGTGGTACGCTCGGACGCGTGGTGGGAGAGGGGCTCGACGTAAGCCACGGCCCGATCCTGTACCTGGAGGACATCACCGTCAGTTTCGACGGCTTCAAGGCGCTCGACAAACTGACCCTGACGGTGGATGCCGGCGAGCTGCGCTGCGTGATCGGGCCCAACGGCGCGGGGAAGACCACCATGATGGACGTGATCACGGGCAAGACTCAACCGGACGCCGGCTCCGCGTTCTTTGGCCAAACCATTGACCTGACGCGGCTCACCGAGGCCGAGATCGCACAGGCCGGGATCGGACGCAAGTTCCAAAAGCCCACCGTGTTCGAAAATCACACGGTCTTCGAGAACCTGGAGCTGGCCATGAAGACCGACAAGCGAGTGTGGGCCAGCCTGCGGGCGCGGCTCGCCTCCGAGCAGCTCGACCGCATCGCGCAGACGCTGGACCAGATCCAGCTCACCGGCGAGGCGGACCGGCCGGCGGGTGTATTGTCCCATGGGCAGAAGCAATGGCTCGAGATCGGCATGCTGCTCATGCAGGAGCCGAAGCTGCTGCTCCTCGACGAGCCGGTGGCGGGGATGACCGACGAAGAGACCGAGCGCACCGCGGAGCTGTTCACTGCGTTGGCCGGCAAGCATTCGGTAGTCGTCGTGGAGCACGACATGGAGTTCATCGGCCGCATTGCGAACCAGGTCACGGTGCTGCACGAAGGCAGCGTGCTGGCGGAGGGGCCCATGGACAAGATCAAGAACGACGAGCGCGTGATCGAGGTCTATCTGGGCCGGTGACCATGCTCCAGATCGAGAAGCTGAATCAGCATTACGGCAGCAGCCAGACGCTGCGCGACGTGAGCTTCGAGGTGCCCAGGGGTCAATGCACCGCGCTGCTCGGGCGCAATGGGGTTGGCAAGAGCACGCTCCTGAAATGCCTGATGGGCGTGGTGTCGGTAACGAGCGGCAGCATCAGCCTGGACGGACAGGAGATCAGCGGCCTGCCGCCCTTCGTTCGCGTGCGGCTGGGACTGGGCTACGTGCCACAGGGGCGCGAGATCTTTCCGCGGCTGACGGTCGAGGAGAATCTGCTCATGGGGCTGGCCAGCCATAGGCACGGCAAACCGTCCGACATCCCCGGCGACGTATTCGAGATGTTCCCGGTGCTGAAGCAGATGCTGCGGCGGCGTGGGGGCGACCTGTCCGGCGGGCAGCAGCAGCAACTCGCGATCGCGCGGGCGCTGGTCATGAGGCCGAAGCTGCTGATCCTGGACGAGCCTACCGAGGGCATTCAGCCCTCCATCATCAAGGACATCGAGCGCGCGATCCAGGCTTTGTCCGAGCGTGGGGACATGGCGATCCTCTTGGTGGAACAGTATTTTGAGTTCGCGCGCGAGCTGGCTGACCAGTACTTGATCCTGCGCCGCGGCGAGATCGTAAAGCGAGGCGTGAGCGCCGACATGAACGCCGACGACCTGCGCAGTTACCTGGTGGTATGAACCTGCGTGACCTGCAGCCGGCGCGGGAGGCGGACGGCTGGCAGGCCAGGTTGGAGCTGGGCTACGAGCAAAGAGACGGAGCGACACGGCTGATTGGCCGGCGGCACACCGGGCCGCTGATGGTGCAAAAGCCGTTGTACCCCGAGGGCAGCGCGCTATGTCACTCGGTGCTACTGCACCCGCCAGGCGGAATCGCGGGCGGTGATCGCCTCGAGGTCGAGGTCGTCGTAAACGCCGGGGCTCAGGTTCTGATCACGACCCCCGGCGCGGCCAAGTGGTACCGTTCGTTGGGCCCGGTGGCGGAGCAGCGGGCGGTGCTGGCGATCGGTACCGGCGCAAGCCTCGAGTGGTTCCCGCAGGAGAACATCGTTTTCGACCGCGCCCAGGCGCGGATGAGCAGTCTGGTCCAGCTGGCGCAGGGTGCGTGCTTCATCGGTTGGGACATCACGCGGCTGGGACGAACAGCCTCCGGCGAACGCTTCGAAGCTGGTGAGCTGCGCGGCCGCACCGAGGTCCTGCAGGCCGGACGGAGGTTGTGGGGCGACTATGCGCGTATCGAGGGCGGCGCAGCGCTGCTGCAATCTCCGGCCGGCCTCGCGGGACGCCCGGTCATGGGGACCTTCCTTGCGGCCGCCACGGTTATCGAGCGCGGGCTGCTGGACGCGTGCCGCGCAGTCGTGCCTGAGGGCGATGCGCAGTTCGGTGTGACGGCGTTTCCCGGCGTGTTGGTGGCGCGCTACCTCGGGGCTTCCACTGAGGCGGCGCGCGGCTACTTCGTGGCGCTGTGGCGCGTCGCGCGGCCCGCGTTGCTGGGACGGGAGGTATGCCTGCCTCGGATCTGGAACGCCTGAAGTGCTGGAAACTAGAGACTGGAGGCGCGCGGCAAAGGAGCGCGGGGGTGGCTGATGGAATTGACGCCAAGAGAGAAGGACAAGCTGCTGATTTTCACCGCCGCCTTGCTGGCCGAGCGGCGCAAGGCGCGCGGGCTCAAGCTCAACTATCCCGAGGCGGTGGCCTATATCACCGCGGCGATCCTGGAGGGCGCGCGAGACGGCAAGAGCGTCGCCGAACTGATGAGCTTCGGTACCACCCTGCTAGGGCGCCGGGACGTGATGGAAGGCGTGCCCGAGATGGTTCCCGAGATCCAGGTCGAGGCGACCTTCCCCGACGGGACCAAGCTCGTCACGGTGCACCACCCCATAACCTGAACGGTGCCGCGCAAAGGAGGTGAAGGAAGTGAAGGAGGTGAAGGGTGAGAAGCAGCGAGCGTCGAGGGTGAGCTAAACTTTCACGAGCGACGAATCACGAAGCCATGATTCCAGGAGAAATGAAGACCCTGCCCGGCGAGATCGAGCTGAACGCCGGGCGGCAGACGATCACGCTCGAGGTCGCCAACACCGGCGACCGGCCGATCCAGGTGGGCTCGCACTATCATTTCTACGAGACGAACTCAGCTTTGCGGTTCGACCGCGAACGCTCGCGCGGCTTCCGGCTCAACATCGCGGCCGGGACGGCGGTGCGCTTCGAGCCCGGGCAAGAGCGCACCGTGGAGTTGGTCGCGTTCGGGGGCGATCGCGTGGTCTACGGTTTCCTGGGCAAAGTGATGGGGAAACTCTGATGGCGGTCAAGATCCCGCGCTCGGCCTATGCCGAGATGTTCGGTCCGACCACCGGCGACAAGCTCCGGCTGGCGGATACCGACCTGTGGATCGAAGTGGAGAAGGACTGCACGATCTACGGCGAGGAGGTGAAGTTCGGTGGCGGCAAGGTGATCCGCGACGGCATGGGCCAGGGCCAACGCCGTGCCGGCGACGTGGCCGACACCGTGATCACCAACGCGCTGATCGTGGACCACTGGGGCATCGTCAAGGCCGACATCGGGATGAAGCACGGCCGCATCAGCGCCATCGGGAAGGCCGGCAATCCCGATATCCAGCCCGGGGTGGACATCGTGATTGGCGCGGCCACCGAGATCATCGCGGGCGAAGGCATGATCGCCACCGCGGGAGCGCTGGACGCACACATCCATTTCATCTGCCCGCA
>JBGPOV010000146.1:0-9279 GCA_041488255.1 Gammaproteobacteria bacterium
ACAGCTTGATGCCGGTCAGGATCGGAAGCAGTCCGCCGCCCGTCAGGCCGAAGCTGTGGAAGATGGGCAGCGCATTGAAGATGCGGTCCTCCGACGTGAAATCGGTGATGGCCCGGATCTGCGCGATGTTGGACAGGATGGCGCGATGCGATAGCACCACCCCCTTCGGCCGTCCCTCCGAGCCGGAGGTGAACAGCACCACTGCCGGCGAATCGGAGCTGACGCCCCTTCCCAGCAGCTTGGGGAAGAGCAGGTGCAGCAGGGCCCACAGCTTGACCCCAGCGGTCACGGTGGGCTGCAGGTCTTCGAGACAGATGACCTTGACGCCCTTCAGCGCGTCCACCTGCCCCTGCAGCCTGGCCGTGTCGAGGAACTTACGAGACGTGACGATCGTGGAGATGCGTGCCGCCACGCAAGCGCTCTGCATGCCTTCGGTTCCCGCCGTGTAGTTCAGCATGGCAGGGATGCGGCGGAACGCTGTCATTCCGATCACCATGCACAGGGTCGCGGCCAGATTGGGCAGCAGGATACCGACCGTCTCGCCACGCGCGCTGTTGCGGCGAACCAGCAGCCCCAGCACCAGCGTCATCTTGAGCAGGGTGTTGTAGGAGTACTCGGTCTGCTTCATGTCCTCCACCAGCTTGCGGCCGCGCCCGCAGATGCGCATCGCATCGAGCAGCGCGTCGTACAGCGTCTGGATCGGATGCGAGCGGAAGATCATCTCCTGCATGATCCTGCGCATGCTTTCTCCCGCTTTCCTGCGGCGCATGCGGCCGGTCTCCCCTAGAGGCATCACGATCGAAGTGGGCGGCTGCAGCGAGACGGTTATGCGCGGAAACAGCGCGCGCGGATTGCTGCCCGAAAGGCGGCTGAAGTAAGTGCGCGTGGCGCCATCCAGCCGCACCGGCGCAATGACAGCCCGGGTTCTGGCGGCGACGAAGGCAGGCCCGTCGTATACCTTCATGAGGCTGCCGGTCAGCGTGATGCGCCCTTCGGGGAAGATCACCACCGGGCGGCCGGACTCGATCAGCCGGATCACGCGCTTCATGGCCATGGGATTGGTCGGGTCCACGGCCAGGTATTCGCTCAATGACAGCAGCCACCGGTAGACGGGGTTGCGGGTCACCTCGCTGTGCACGACGAAGACCGGATCCACCGGCAGAAATGCCGCCAGGATCAAGCCATCTAGCAGGGACTGGTGATTGGCGATAATGAGTAGCCGCGCCTCGGAAAAGTGGCTCGCGTCCCCTTCTACGCGGACGCGAAACGCGACCTTGAGCAGGGCGCGGATCATCGGCTTGAGCATGGCGGCCTCCTCGCTCGGGTTGCAACATTCCCCCTCTCCCAGGCGTCTCGCGACGCTGCCCTCACCCTACCCTCTCCCGGAGGGAGAGGGACCTTATCTCTGCATCTCTGCCGGAGAGGGGGTTTTTCAACAACCAGCTAGCGAATGCGTCCCAGCTCGATGGACAGATCGTAAAGGTGAGCCGCCGTGACGCCTTTCGCTTTCTTGACGGCCGGATTGATTTTTTTCGTCAGGTCTCCCGCCCCCAATCGTATCCCCGCGCGGAATTCGGTGGGAGGACCTTCGATGCGTTGCACGAGCAGGTTCACGTAGGCGCGTTGCAGCTCCCGCCGGTAGAGATCGATGTTCGGTGTGGGCGAGGCGAGCTCGCTGAACAAGCCGTCGTTGAGATCGTAGAGCATGTCCAGGCCGGTGTACCCTTTGCCGTTCCGATTCAGCGCCTGTGCCTCCGCCATGCGCTGGAACACGCCGGCCTCGACAATCCGTTGCAGCAGCTTCAGATTGGAATCCTGCAACCCGTCCGTGGCCCCGGTCTGCGCCACGCGCAGCAGCACCTCGGGGTCGAGCATGGCGCGCGGCGTCGTGAAACCGCGGTTGAGCAGGAACTTTACAGCCGCGCGTTGCGTGTCCGGGGGCACCGGCTTGAACGGCACTGTGCCGCGCCCGGCCTGATAGCGGGTCTCCTCCACACCGCCGATCATCTTGGCCACCGCATTGAGCTCGCGATGCCGCTGGAGGACCAGCGCGTCCCACATCTCGTGGAGCTGCTGGTAGCTGCCGCCCAGCTTGGTGGTGGCCGGGATCAGCATGGGCACCACCCGGTCGATGTTGCGCAGACCCATATCGGCGGCCCCCATCGGGTCGCCGCCGACCACGTTGGTGTTGACTTTGGGGTCGATCGCCGCCAAGTCGTCTTCGCCGCCGAAGCGCAGCATCGGCTCGTTGACCTGCCGCGCGGCAAGCTCGTCCAGCTTGGCGATCTCGGCGTCGCTGCTCAGGACTTGGGTCACCTTCTTGCCGTCCTTCACCACCGTCTCGGTGAACTGGCGGTAACCCCAGTCGATGGCGAAGTAGTCGTAGGGGCCGAACTTCGGCAGCAAATAGGCTTTGTCGCCAGGCTGTGCGACGTAGTTCATGCGCGCATAATCCATGATCGAGGCGGTGCTTCCCCACCGATCGGTCCACTCGCGGCTGCGCAGCTGCTGGACGGAGTAGGCCGAGTGCCCCTTGAAGTTGTGGCGTAGCCCAATGGCGTGGCCGATCTCGTGCGAGACGACGTAGCGCAGCAGCTCGCCCATGAGGTCGTTGGGCAGGGGCAGCTTCTTCGCGCGCGCATCGAGCGGGCCGACCTGGGTGAAATACCAGCGCTCCGCCAAGCGCAACACGTTGTGGAAGAAGATCGCGTGCGAGGAGATCACCTCGCCGCTGCGCGGATCGATCACCGCGGGGCCCATGGCGTTCGCCCGCCCGCTCGGAGTCCAGCGGATCACGTTGTAGCGCACGTCCTCGGGATCCCATTCGGGGTCCTGCTTGGGCGTCGGGGCATCGCGGGCCTGGATGGCGTTGCGGAACCCGGCCTTCTCGAAGACCTGCTGCCAGTCCTCGATGCCGCGCTTGATATAGGGCCGCCACTCCTCGGGCACTTCGGGGCTGATGTAGAACACGATCGGTCTCACCGGCTCGGATACCGCGGCGTTGATGTCTTTCTTCTCCAGCCGGAAGCGCTGGATGTAACCGCGCGTAACCTTGCCGTGCTCCTCGGTGCCGTAGTCGTCGAAAGTGACCGCGAAGTAGCCCACGCGCTCGTCCCAGTAACGCCCCTGCATGGGGTGCTCAGGCAGCAGGTGCAGGCTGGTCTGGAAGATAAAGCCCGCCGAGATGGCACGCTTCTCGTCGTCCCCGGCTTTGAACAGCTCCGCCGGATCGGGCACCCAGGTCTGATAGAAGCGGATGTCGATGTTTTGCGGAAAGGCCTTTACCGACTGCACGTAGGAGCGGCGCGGATCGACCATGCGCATGTGGAACTGCTTCATCAGGTCCAGCGCGAAGCCCGCCGGCACCTCGCCCACCAGAATGCTGGTGATGTCGATGATGGGCGCGCCGCCCTTGCCCTCGCGAATGACGTCGAAGGCGCGCAGCGCTGGGCGCAGGGACGCGGCCTCCACCCCGCGCTGCAGGTTCGACTTCTCGCTCGCCCAGATCTCAAAACGCACGTCCTCCAGGTACACCTTGTTGCCCAGCCTGGTGAGGCGGACGACGCGGTTGTCCACCGCGGAGCCGGGCGCCACGAAATCGGAGCCGGTAGAAAGCGCCGCGAACTCGGTGTTGGCGAGAATGTCCCGGTTCAGCATCGCCGGCGGGATCTCGAACATCACCCGCTCGCACACGACGTGCACGGTGAACATGCCCTGCAGCGTCTGGATGTTGGGCTGCCTTCCCGGCGGGCAGGACGCGACCTTCGCCGCCGCGCCCAAAGCTGGCGGGGAGAGGATGGCGGCCAGGATGAGGCACACCACGGCGACTGGGCGCATGTTCAAATCACCTCCGACATGTTTCGATCATACAAGCTTACCCCAGCCACCTTGCAGCGCGCATGTCCTTGGTCCCTTCTCCCTCCGGGAGAAGGGTGGGGATGAGGGAAGAGGGGCTGACTGACCAAGATGCGCTGAACCGAACTGCGGTCCCTCACCGCGCCCGCGGAGGGCGGAGCAGGTTCCGTCGGCCTTGGCCGATGGATGCGACCCCGGAGCGGGATGCAACGTGCCGGGTTCGCGCGTGCTTGTGCGTGCCTCCACGGTCGCATCCCCAAAGGGCGCGTCGGAGGGCGGAACAGGGTTCCCTCTGGGATGTGACCCCGCAGACGCGCAAGGGCCGGCGGGCGACGCGCCTTGGCCGGCTCCACTGTCGCATCCCCACGAGTGGGGCCCCTGCTCCGAGTTGCGCCGGCCCCTGCTCCACGTTCCGGCACGCCCCTCTCCCACAGGGAGAGGGTGAACTGCAGTGGGCGGCTAGTTCAGGGGCGCTTCACCGCGTCGCGGATCTCGCGCAGAAGGACGATCTCCTCGGGGGAAGAGGGCAGCTCGGCAGGCGTAGCCCGGCGCTTGAGGCGGTTGATCAGCTTCACCATGACGAAGACGACGAAGGCCAGGATGACGAAGTTCAGCACGATGGTGAGGAAGTTGCCGTAGGCGATCATCGGTATACCGGCTCTTTTGAAAGCCTCCAGGGTGGGCGGCACGGCCGGCGGTTCTGCGAGCGGGATGAACAAGCCGGAGAAGTCCGCCTTGCCCAGCGCCCCGGCGAGGACGGGCATGATGAGGTCGTTGACCACCGAATCGACGATCTTGCCAAAGGCCACGCCGATGATGATGCCGACGGCAAGATCGACCACGTTGCCCCTGCTCACGAACTCCCGAAATTCGAGGATAAAGCTCTTCATGCCAATCTCCTTGACTATTTCTCGGAATGATGACGTACCCACTTCGCTTCGTGGGGCCTTGTCGAGCGCTGATCACCAACGAAGCTCCGTCGAACCTAAGGCTCCTTCCCCCGCTCGCGGGGGAAGGTGGGGATGGGGGATGATTCCCCTTGCGCCCCCCACCCCTCCCCCGCGCCCTTCGGGCGCAAGGGAGGAAGTCGTTCCGCTCGAACGAACATCGCGGCAGGAGGTTGAGACCCGTGCGGAATGAAATGTGGGATTGAGGCCGATCTTCTCGCTAGGCCTTCAACCCCAGGACGCTGTACGCCGGGATCGGGCGGTGGAACCCTTTGAGCGAGAGCTCGCCCGCTGACGCGACCTCCAGCAACCTCTCCGTCATCGCCAGGACGCGCTTGGAAACTAGGATCTGGCCGGGCTTGGCTTCGCCGCACAGGCGGGCCGCAAGGTTGGTCACCGAGCCGATCGCGCCGTAGTCCCAGCGTCCCTCGAAGCCGATCGCGCCGATCGTCGCGTAGCCTTGCGCGATGCCGATGCCCAGGTCGAGCTCGTAGCCGAGCTTGCGCCATTTGCCGATCAGCTCCGCGACACGGTCGCGCATCGCCAGCGCCATGCGCACCGCCCGCTCACCGGGATTGGCCACCGGCACAGGGTCATTGAAGAAGATCATCATGCCGTCGCCGGTGAAGCGCTCGAGCGTGCCTTCGTGCTCCAGAATGAGTTTCCCCATCACGGCGTGATACTCCCGCAGCACGCCCATGACCTCCTCGGGCTCCGCGGTCTCGGCAAACGCGGTAAACCCGCGCAGATCGAGGAAGCAGACAGTCACCTCGCGCCGATGGGTTTTGAGCGGATCGTCTGTGCCGCCCGCCACGATGAGCTCGGCGAGCTGTGGGGAGAAGAAACGCTTGAGGCGGCCGAGCCTCTCGACCAGGGCGACCTGCTCCGCGACGCGCTGCTCAAGCGTCCGGTTCCACTCTGCCAGCTCCTGGAGATGCTGCGCTTCTCGGTCGCGCAGCCGCTTTTTATCGAGGCAAGCCCCGATGCGCGCTCGCAGCAATACCGGGTCGAATGGCTTCGGCAGGTAGTCCTCCGCTCCCAGCTCGATGCAGCGCACGACGCTCTCTATCTCATCGACCGCAGAAATCATCAGCACGGGGACGTCCCGCAAGGTCGCATCCGCCTTGAGCTGCTGCAGGACCTCGTACCCATCCAGTTCCGGCATCATTACATCGAGCAGCACCAGGTCCACGCGCCGCGCCCGCAGCAGCTCGAGCGCTTCACGCCCACCGGCGGCCAGCTGAACCTGATGTCCTTCCCGCTCCAGCCGGCGCCCCAGCATCTCTCGATTGGCAGCGTTGTCGTCCACGACCAGGATCACGCCCGCTTCCATCGGCGCTGCTGCCGCGCCCTGCCCCGTCCTTGTGGCGGATTGCTCGGTGGGCGCGGCGACTCCATTCGTGATCACGGACCGCAGCGCGGTTGCGGCGAGGGCAATCCGCTCGAGATCCTGGCTTGCCCGCTGCGCGCCCACCCGCTCAGCCTGAAGCCTCAGCGCTTCCGCGCCCGTCATGACTGAACCCAGCGGACCCGTCAGCTCGGCCGACAGGCGTTCGAAGTCGAGCTGATCCGCATCGGCGTGGACGAGCTCGTTGATGACGCTGAGCAGCTGCTGCGCATCCGCGTGCACTCGACGCAGGCCCGGCTCGAGCCCGGCCGGGTCACCGTCCGCCACGTCCTCGAGCAGCATCTCGCTGTACCCGATGATGTGGTTCAGCGGCGTCCGCAGCTCGTGGCGCAGGTGGGCGAGCGCGGCTCGATCCATACTCACGGCACGGCACTCCGTCCGAGCAACGCTTGAATCTTGGACAAGAGCCGGGGCAGCTCGACCGGTTTGGTGTCGAAGTCGTCGCAGCCTGCCGCCATAGCCTTCTCGCGGTCGTCCGTCATCGCGTGCGCGGTCAGGGCGATGATCGGGATCTTCTGCGTCCGAGCTGCTGCCTTGAGCCGCCGCGTCGCTTCCCAGCCGTCGACGCCGGGCAGGCTCATGTCCATGAGAATCAGCGCCGGCGCTTCGGTCTGCGCCTTTGCCACGCCTTCTTCGCCGTCGACGGCGATGACGACTTCGTAGCCTTGCTTCTGCAGCCGGCGCGAGAGCATGTCGCGGTTCATCTCGTTGTCCTCGACCAGCAGGATCTTGGTCATGTGCTTCCCCCTTCCGGCGGCCGATCGAGGCGGCCACCAGCGCGCGCACCTCCGCCAGCAGATCTCCTGCCCGTAGGCGCCTTTCTGCAGGATCCGAATCACCCAGCCGTCGAGCCGCTCGCGCTGCGCGGCGGTCAGGTCCTTGGCCGTAATGATCACGACCGGGATTGGACGCCACGCCTCGCGCCCGTGCAGTGTGCTCAAGATACCGATCGAGCGGCCGGCAAGTCAATCCGGGAAATGGCTCCCCAAGGGAGGACGGTCGCCGCTACACCACTGCCGGGTTCTCCCGCTCTCTCCGCCAACTCCACGTTCTGCTCAGCCACTTCACTTCTGCTGCAGAGCGCAATAGGGGTCGAATCTGAACAACAGGCGATATTTCCCGGTGCGTGATTTGGCTGTAGAATGAGTTGGGACGGGCGGGCCTTCTACGAATGCGCCGCGAGAGTTGCTTCTTAGGAGAATTCCTCTCGTCGATCTTCCAAGGAGGAGAAAATGAAAACGATACTGCGTTTTTCCATTGCAGGACTTGGGGCCATCTTGGCCGTGGCAGGGCTTTCGACTGCGGCTGTTGGGGCCGATGTGACCCCAGACCGCCTGATCAATAGCGAGCGTGAGCCGCAGAATTGGCTTAATCATCACGGCAACTACGAGGCCCATCGGTTCTCGGGCCTTGATCAAATCAACAAATCCAACGTCAAGAATCTGAGAGTCGCCTTCACGTGGGCGATGGGCGGCACGGTAGGCGGCGGCAAAGACGTCCTCGTGTTCCCATTTGCCGGGCTGGAAGGAACTCCGCTTGCCGAGGACGGCTTTCTGTACTTGACCACGGGGTGGGGCGAAGTCACCAAGTTGGACGTCCACGGTGGCGTGCCGAGGCAGGTCTGGAAGTACGACCCCGCGCCGGACCGGAACTATGCTCCGACCGTGACCTGCTGCGGGATCAACAACCGCGGCGTCGCGCTGAGCGGCAACAAGGTGATTTCAGTTGTGATCGACGGCCGTGTGGTGGCCCTCAATAAGACCGACGGCAGCAAGATATGGGAAGTGCAGGTGGCGGATCCCGGGAATGCCGAGGTCTTCACCGGAGCCCCGCTGATCGTGAAGGACATGGTGGTTACCGGGATGGCCGGCGCCGAATTCGGCGTGCGCGGCTGGATCGAAGCCCTGGACGTGAACACCGGCAAACGGCGCTGGAGGACCTACACGATTCCTGGACCGGGTGAGCCGGGCCATGAAACCTGGAAGGACAAATACGATGCCTGGAAAACCGGCGGCGGAACGACCTGGGTCACCGGTTCCTACGATCCCGAACTGAATCTCATCGTGTGGGGAACGGCCAATCCCGGCCCGGATTGGGACAACGCCTTTCGCCCGGGCGACAACCTCTGGACGGACAGCACGCTCGGGCTCGATGCGGACACCGGCAAGATCCGCTGGGGATTTCAGCACACGCCGAACGATCCCTATGACTACGACTCCATCGCGGAAAACACGTTCGTCGACACCAACATCAATGGCAAATTCGTGCGGGCCACGCTCCACTCCAACCGCAATGGATTCGCCTATGCCCTGGACCGCAAGACGGGCCAGTTTCTTTGGGGAACCCAGTTCGTCGCCAAACTGAACTGGACCCCGGGTTTGGACGCAAAAGGGAAACCCGTGTCCTATAACCCAAAGGTCGATGTTCAACCCTACGCGAAAGGCACATCAGCCGGACGCGGTAATGCAACCAAGGGACGCGGCGAAATAGAAGGAACCCTCGAACCCGGTCACATGGGCGGGAAGAACTGGCCTCCGACCTCTTACAGTCCTAACACGGGCTGGTACTACATCCCCGTCATCGAGGGTTGCAACAAGGCGTTTGCGGAAGTGCAAGTTCCCGGCGCCCACAAGCCGCGCGACCTGTTCCTGGGTGGTGCTCCATTCACGACCTTCGAAGATGTAAATTGTGGACGCATCACCGGCAGCGTGACCGCCATCGACGTTTCCAACGGCAAGGTGGTTGCCAAGCACTGGACCAAGCATCCGATGCTGGGTGGGTTGCTCACCACGGCCGGCGGGCTTGTGTTCATGGGCCAGGCGGAAGGTCAGGTCACGGCTCTGGATGCCAATACACTGGAAGAGGTCTGGCGCTTCGAGACCGGCTCCGCGATCAATGCTCCTCCGATGTCGTACATGGTCGACGGGAAACAGTACATCGCCATCGAGGTTGGTCTGGGCGGGGCGTGGCCGCAGTGGTTCGTGAGCGCCACTCCGGAGTTGAAGGCCCAAGTCCCCAGCAACGTACTGTACGTGTTCGCGCTCCCGTAATCGAGCTCGGAAGCGTGGG
>JBGPOV010000147.1:0-9252 GCA_041488255.1 Gammaproteobacteria bacterium
AGCGCCCGCGATGACCACCGCGTAAATGGACATCCCCGGCGTGACGATCCAGTCGAAGGTGAAGTGCTCGAAACCGAGTTGCCGGACGAGATGTTCGAAACCGAGCCCCGGATTGAGAATCCACCGCCAGGCTGTGCCGGTCACGATGAACGACAATGCCATCGGGTACAGGTAGATGGCGCGCAGAAAGCCTTCCGCCCGGATGCGCTGATCCAGCAGGATGGCCAGAAGCAGGCCGGTCGCAAGACACAGGGCGATGAACAGGCCGCCGAAGATGCCGAGGTTCCTGAGTGCCGTCCACCAGCGTGCGTTCGCGAACAGCGCGATGTATTGCACCAGACCTTCGAACTCGTAGCGCGGAAGCAGGCGCGATTCGGTTAAAGACAGCCAGGCGGTCCAGAGGATGAAGCCATAGACGAAGATGAGCGCGCACAGCAGCGTCGGGCCGAGCACGATCTTCGGCAACGCGGTTTCGAAATAGTCGGCGAGGCCTTTGCGCGGGCGCACGAGAGCAGCGCCTTCCGCAACCGGATGGGGATTCACGCGCCTCCCGTCTTGGTGAATCGCGCAGCGACCGGCGGGGCTAACTAGGCCCCGCCGGCGATTGTCTTAGCTCTGCTTCTTGCCGGCAGTGGCCATCTTCTCGGCCGCCTGCTTCGGGGTCATGCTGGGGGTGTTCATGAAAGCCGTGACGACATCGAACATGGCACCCTTGTTGGCAGGCGGCATGGCCATTTCATGTGCCCAGCTCGGTACCAGCGCACCGGTCTTGGACGAGGCGACAAAATCCGCAGCGGAGTCCTTGGCGCACTGGTCGAACTTGTCCAGGTTCATGCCCAGGCGCACCGGAATCGATCCTTTGTTCAGGTTGAAGACCTCTTGGAAGTGGACGTCCATGATGGCCGAGGCGAGGTCCTTCTGGGCTTGTTGTTTGCTCGGATCCTTCTGCTGGAACATGATGAAGCTGTCGATGTTGAAGGTGTAGGCGCCCTTGTTGCCCGGGGCGGGTGCGCAGATGTAGTCCCGGCCCGCGACCTTGCCGGCCGCGGTGAACTCGCCCTTGGCCCAGTCGCCCATGAACTGCATGCCGGCCTTGCCGTTGATCACCATGGCGGTGGCCAGATTCCAGTCGCGGTTTGCAGCGTCCTTGTCGATGTACTTCTGGACCATGCGCAGGGTAGCGAAGGACTTCTCCATCGTCGGGCTGTTCAGCGCCTTGGGATCCAGCTCCACATAAGCCTTGTGGTACCACTCGGCCCCGCCCACGCCGAGCGAGATCGACTCGAACAGAGTAGCGTCCTGCCAAGGTTGTCCGCCGTGCGCAACCGCGATCAAGCCCGCCTTCTGGATCTTGTCCGCGGCTACGGCGAACTCGTCCCAGTTGGTCGGGATCTTGGCGCCCGCCTTCTTGAATACCTCGGGATTGGCCCACATCCAGTTCACCCGGTGCACGTTAACCGGCACCGCGACGTAATGACCCTGGTACTTCATCACGTTGCTGACCACCGGCGGGAGCAGGGAATTCCAGTTGCCGGCCTTGGCGGTGTCGTCCAGGTTGGCCAGCACGCCCTCGGCGGCCCACTCCTGGATGCCAGGCCCTTTCACCTGCGCCGCGGTCGGCGGTTGGCCGGATACGACGCGCGATTTGAGCACGGTCATCGCCGTCTCACCGCCGCCGCCGGCCACGGCAAAGTCCTTCCACGTGTCGCCCTTGGCTTCGAGCTCTTTCTTGAGCTCGGCCACGGACTTTGCTTCGCCGCCCGACGTCCACCAATGCAAGACCTCGACTTCGCCGGCGTACACGGGCGCACAGGGCGTCAGAGCGATCGCACCGAGGGCGACCGCGAGCAGGGATCGTTTCATGAGTTCTCCTCCAGAGGGGTGTTTTGACGCTGTCTAATTTCGTCTCGCGTCGGCTCCGACGCGGGCGTGAGGCCTACTATACGAGAGCGCCAGGGCTTAAGCAATGACGCGCCGGCACTTGCGCCTGGGGTAGAATCGCGTTTACGCCCTCGCTTTCCTCAACTCTTTCGGAGCAGCTTCCATGACGATCCGCGTCGCCATCAACGGCTATGGCCGCATTGGCCGCAACATATTGCGTGCCCTCTACGAATCCGGGCGCAACAAGGACATCCAGATCGTGGCGGTGAACGACCTGGGCAGTCCGGAGACCAATGCGCATCTTACGCGCTACGACACGGTGCACGGCAAGTTCAAAGGCACGGTCGTGGTCGAAGGCGATGCGATGATCGTCAACGGCGATCGCATCAAGGTGTTGGCCCAGCGCGATCCGTCCCAGCTGCCGTGGAAGGACTTGGGCGTGGACGTGGTCCTGGAGTGCACCGGTCTGTTCACCAGTAAGGAAAGGGCCTCGGCACACCTGAAGGGCGGCGCCAAGAAAGTCATCATCTCCGCTCCCGGGGGCAAGGACGTCGATGCCACAGTGGTGTATGGCGTCAACCATAACGTGCTCAAGAGCACCCACACCGTCGTTTCGAACGCCTCCTGCACCACCAACTGCCTGGCTCCGCTGGTCAAGCCGCTGCACGACAAGATCGGTGTGGTGTGCGGCCTGATGACCACTATCCACGCCTACACCAACGACCAGGTGCTGATCGATGTGTACCACGAGGATCTGCGCCGGGCCCGCTCCGCCACCCAGTCGCAGATCCCGACCAAGACAGGAGCCGCGGCAGCGGTCGGCCTCGTGCTGCCGGAGCTGGCGGGCAAGCTGGATGGGTACGCGATCCGCGTGCCCACCATCAACGTCTCGCTGGTGGACCTGAGCTTCGTCGCCAAGCGTCCGACCTCGGTCGATGAAGTCAACGGTGTGCTAAAGGCCGCCTCTGAAGGCGAGCTGAAAGGCATCCTGGCCTACAACAAAGACCCGCTGGTGTCTATGGACTTCAACCACGACCCACACTCGAGCATCTTCGACGCCACGCTCACCAAGGTGTCCGAGAAAACCTTGGTCAAAGTCTCGGCGTGGTATGACAATGAATGGGGTTTCAGCAATAGGATGCTGGACACGACAGTGGCATTGATGAATGCCAAGTAGGCGGCGACGGGGCCCGACCCCATTCGTTGCGGCGAAGGCTAACATCGCTTTGCGATGTTAAGGGCGCCTCTGGCGCCCGGCCGGAGCCACAACGCACAGGGTTTCAGCAATAGGATGCTGGACACGACAGTGGCATTGATGAATGCCAAGTAAGCGGCGACGGGGCCCAACCCCATTCGGTTGGGGCGAAGGCTAACATCGCTCCGCGATGTTAAGGGCGCCTCTGGCGCCCGGCCGGAGCCACAATACAGAGGCTTCTCCGCGCTAATGGCCGCGAAGTAGCCCAAGGTTAAGACAGCAATTGCACCACGAAGGCACGAAGACACGAAGGGACCCCGGTGTCATTCTTCTTCGTGCTTTCGTGTCTTCGTGGTCCGATTCTAAGGTGATGTGGTGGCGATACTGAAAATGACCGAGCTCGAGCTCGCGGGTAAGCGCGTGCTGATCCGCGAGGACTTCAACGTTCCTATGCAGGACGGGGTCATCACCGACGACACGCGTATTCGAGCGTCGCTTCCCGGTATCAGGCATGCGTTGTCCAAGGGCGCACGCCTGCTGCTGGTTTCCCACCTGGGCCGTCCGACCGAGGGCCAGTTCGACGAGAAGGAATCGCTGGCGCCGGTCGCGAGGCGCTTGTCGGAGCTGCTGGGGGCCGAGGTCCCGCTCCAGCGGGCTTGGCTCGATGGCGTCAGTGCAGAGCCGGGCAAAGCGGTCTTGCTGGAGAACTGCCGCTTCAATAAGGGCGAGAAGAGCAATGACGATGGTCTCGCGCGGAAAATGGCGGCGCTGTGCGACGTCTACGTCAACGATGCGTTTGCGACCGCCCATCGCGCGGAGGCTACCACCCACGGCATCGCCAAGTATGCGCCTGTGGCCTGTGCCGGCCCTTTGCTGTCCGCCGAGCTGGAAGCCCTGGGCAAAGCGCTGGACAAGCCGAGACGGCCGCTGGTGGCGATCGTCGGCGGCGCCAAGGTCTCCACCAAGCTTACCATCCTCGCGGAGCTGGCGCGCAAGGTAGATCAACTGATCGTCGGCGGCGGGATCGCCAACACCTTCATGCTGGCCGCCGGGTTGACGATCGGCAAGTCGCTGTCGGAGCCCAATCTGGTGGCCGAGGCGGCCAAGGTCATGACGCAGATCAAAGCGCAGGGCGGGAACGTCCCCCTGCCGGTCGACGTAGTGGTCGCAAAGGAATTGTCCGCGACTGCGGCGGCGACCACGAAGGATGCCTCGCAGATCGCCGCGGACGACCTGATTCTGGACATCGGCCCGAAGACTGCGGCGGCGCTCAGTGGTGTGCTCAAGCAGGCGGGGACCATCGTGTGGAACGGACCGCTGGGCGTGTTCGAGCACGATCAGTTCGCAGCCGGCACGCGCGCCGTCGCGCAAGCCATCGCTTCCTCCTCGGCCTTCTCCCTGGCCGGCGGCGGGGAGACCGTTGCCGCGCTGGCCAAGTTCGGCGTCACGGGCAAGATCGGCTATGTATCCACCGCAGGCGGCGCGTTCCTCGAGTTCCTCGAGGGCAAGAAACTGCCCGCGGTTGAAATTCTCGAGCAGCGCGGCGTCGGCAAAGCCACTTGAACCGATGCAACGAAGCACGAAAATCGTAGCCACCCTCGGCCCGGCGAGCAGCGAGCGCGAGGTGCTCAAGCGGATGATCGCGGCCGGCGTGGACGTCGTGCGGATGAATTTCTCGCACGGCCAGCGCGAGGATCATGTCCAACGTGCCGAGCTGCTGCGCGAGGTGTCGCGCGCGCTCGAACGTACCGTTGGCGTGATGGTCGACCTCCAAGGTCCGAAGATCCGCATCGGCAAGTTCGAGGCCGGCAGCATACGGCTGCAGAAGGGCGCGGCGTTCGTGCTCGATGCCGACTCCGGGTTGGGAAGCCAGGAGCGCGTTGGCCTGGACTACAAGGAACTGCCGCGTGACGTCCGGGCTGGCGACGTGTTGCTGCTCGACGATGGCCGCATCGTGCTCGACGTGCGCGAGGTGCAAGGCAGCCAGATTCGCACCGTGGTCCGGCACGGCGGGGAGCTGTCCAACAACAAAGGCATCAACCGCCAGGGCGGTGGGTTGACCGCCCCGGCGCTTACTGCCAAGGATATGGACGACATCAGGGTCGCGGCCCAGCTCAAGGCGGACTTTCTCGCCGTGTCCTTCCCGAAGAGCGGCGCGGACATGTACATGGCGCGCGAGCTGATGCGCGCGGCCGGCGGGCAGGCTCTACTCATCGCCAAGATCGAGCGGGCGGAGGCGATGACGGCGCTGGCCGAGATCATCGACGCCTCCGATGGCATCATGGTGGCGCGCGGCGATCTGGCGGTGGAAGTGGGCGACGCCGCGGTCCCGGCGATGCAGAAGCGCATGATTCGGCTGGCGCGCGAAAGGAACAAGCTCACCATCACCGCCACCCAGATGATGGAGTCCATGATCACCAACCCTGTGCCCACCCGAGCGGAGGTGTCGGACGTGGCCAACGCCGTGCTGGACGGCACCGATGCGGTGATGCTCTCGGCCGAAACGGCGAGCGGGAAATATCCGGTGGAGACGGTGGAGGCGATGGCTCGCATATGCCTGGAGGCGGAGAAATCCAGCGAGGTGACACTGGACCGCGAGTTCCTGGATCGCGTGTTCACGCGCGTGGACCAGTCCATCGCCATGGGCGCGCTGTTCACCGCCTACCACCTTAAGGTGAAAGCCATAGCAGCGCTCACCCAGTCCGGCTCCACCGCGTTGTGGATGTCGCGGCTCAATTGCGGCGTGCCGATCTATGCGCTGACCCCCGAGGTTTCCACCCGCTACCGCCTGTCTCTGTTCCGTGACGTCTACCCACTCATGCTCCAGTATGTGGGAGACAACCGCGAGACCCTTTTACGTCTGGCTGAGCAGAAACTGGTCGATGCGGGGGTGGTACGCGAGGGGGACCTCATCGTGGTCACCGTCGGCGAGCCCATCGGCCAGCCCGGCGGGACCAATACGCTGAAGATCATCAAAGTCGGCGAGCATTGGGCCTGATGGCGGGGACCGCTATGAGCGAGGCGCTGGTGGGGATTGTCATGGGCAGCGACAGCGACTGGGGGGTCATGCAGCACGCGGCGCGGCAGCTGGAGAGCTTCGGCGTCGCGTACGAATGCCGCGTCGTATCTGCGCACCGCACGCCGGACGAGATGTTCCGCTACGCCGAGGCGGCCGCGCAGCGCGGCCTGCGCTGCATCATCGCCGGCGCGGGCGGCGCCGCGCACCTTCCCGGCATGCTGGCGGCGAAGACCGCAGTCCCCGTGCTCGGCGTGCCGGTACCCAGCCGCCATTTGCAGGGCCTCGATTCGCTGCTGTCGATCGTGCAGATGCCGAAGGGCGTCCCGGTCGCCACGTTCGCGATCGGCGCAGCAGGCGCCGCGAATGCTGCTCTGTTCGCGGTCGCAATGCTGGCCGCCACCGATGGGACGCTGGCGCAGAAGCTGGGCGAGTTCCGCCGCGCCCAAGAAACGGCGGTGAAGGCGATGCAGCTGCCGCCTGCCAACTGACCTTGCGAGCATGATCCCGCCTGGCGCCTGGCTCGGCCTGCTCGGTGGCGGCCAGCTCGGCCGCATGTTCACCATGGCCGCCCAGAGCATGGGGTACAAAGTGGTCGTGCTCGATCCCGGCAGCGACAGCCCCGCCGGCAGCGTTGCGGACGATCACATCGCGGCCGACTATCTCGAGCCCGACGCGCTCCAGGAACTCGCTTCCCGTTGCGCTGCGGCCACCACCGAGTTCGAGAACGTTCCGGCCGCAGCCGTGAGCTTCCTGGCGCAACATTGTGTCGTGAGCCCTGCGGCCGACAGTGTGGCGGTGGCTCAGGACCGTATTGCGGAGAAGCAGTTTCTGACCTCGGCCGGCATCGACGTCGCCCCCTACTGCGCAGTGCACCGCGCGCAGGATCTCGACGACGGCGTGGCACCGCTGCTGCCTGGCATCCTGAAACGCAGCCGACTCGGTTACGACGGCAAGGGCCAGGCGCGAGTGACGACCTTGGAGGAAGCGCGTGCGGCGTTCATCAACCTCGGCGCCCAACCCTGCGTACTGGAGCGCGTGCTGCGGCTGGACCTCGAGCTTTCAGTGGTCGTCGCGCGCGGCTTCGACGGTTCGGTCGTGAGCTGGCCCGCGGCGGAGAACCAGCATGCGCACGGGATCCTCGATGTCAGCATCGTACCGGCGCGGATCCCCAGGACACTGGCCGAGCAGGCGCGCATTGCGGCGATGACCGTCGCCTCGCGTCTCAACTACCACGGCGTGCTGTGCGTGGAGTTCTTCGTGCTGCGCGATGGCCGGTTGCTGGCCAACGAAATCGCGCCGCGGCCGCACAACAGCGGGCACTACACGATCGACGCCTGCGTCACCTCCCAGTTCGAGCAACAGGCCCGTGTCCTGTGCGGCGTGCCGCTGGGTGCAACGCAGCTGCATTGCCCGGCGGTGATGGTCAACCTGCTGGGCGAGATGTGGGCCAGCGGCGAGCCGTCCTGGGAGCATGTGCTGCGCCACCCCGGCGCCAAACTGCACCTATACGGGAAGGCCGAAGCGCGGCCCGGGCGCAAGATGGGGCACTACACGGTGCTGGCTGACAGCGGCGAGGCGGCTCTGGCGGTGGCCCTGGAGGCGAAGTCGCTGTTGCTGTCCGAGGCCCAGGCCGGCAGACTCAGGAGCGCATAGCCTAGAGCCCGGGACACGGAGAGCAGCGTGACCATCATACATATACTCCGGGTTTGGGCGCCGCCCGCCCGATCGGCCAACACTTCTCGATGACCAAGACACTGTTCGAGTCCGCGCTCCGTTCTCTGCAGTTGCTTCACCGCGGCAAGGTGCGCGACATCTACGCGGTAGATGACGAGCGTCTGCTCATCATCCAGACCGATCGGTTGTCAGCCTTCGACGTAGTCCTGCCCACTGCCGTCCCGGGCAAGGGCGAAGTGCTCACGGCGCTGTCCAACTTTTGGTTCGGCAAGCTGGCGCATGTCATACCCAACCATCTGCTCGACGTCGCCCCCGAATCCCTAGTGTCACCCGGCGAGCGCGAACAGGTCGTCGCGCGTGCCTGCGTCGTGCGCCGCTTGAAGCCACTGCCGATCGAAGCCATCGTGCGCGGCTACCTTGCCGGCGCTGGCTGGAAGGAGTACCGCGGCAGCGGTGCGATCTGCGGCGTTGCGCTGCCCGCCGGACTGCGGGAGGCCGACGAGCTGCCGCAGGCGATCTTCACGCCATCGACCAAGGCGCCCGCCGGCACCCACGACGAGAACATCGCCTTCGCCGAGGCGGAAAAGCTGCTCGGGCCGGCCACTGCTGCCCAGGTCCGTGACAAGGCTGTCGCGCTGTACACCGAAGCGGCCGAGTACGCGCGCACTCGCGACATCATCATCGCCGACACCAAGTTCGAGTTCGGCACCGACGCGGCCGGCAAGCTCTATCTGATCGACGAGGCGCTCACGCCGGACTCCTCGCGGTTCTGGCCGGCCGAGCAGTACCGCGCAGGAAGGAGGCCGCCCAGCTTCGACAAGCAGTTCGTGCGCGATTGGCTGGAGGCGCAAGACTGGGACAAGACTCCACCCGCCCCCGCCCTTCCCCTGGACGTGCTGGTCAAGACCGCCCAGAAATACCGCGAGGCTTTGCGGTTGCTCACCGCGAACCCAAAGACATGAACCGTGGTGAATGAGTTTCGTCTCTGATTCCGACATCGCAAACGCAGCCGAGATACTGCGCGCGGGTGGGCTGGTCGCGTTTCCCACCGAGACCGTGTACGGACTGGGCGCGGATGCATCCAACCCCCGCGCCCTGCGCCGGATGTTCGAAGCCAAAGGCCGCCCCGCAGATCACCCGGTGATCGTGCACGTGACGAGCGCCCACGACCTCCCGCGCTGGGCGCGGGACATCCCGCCCGTGGCGAAGCGCTTGACGGAACGCTTCTGGCCGGGGCCGCTCACGTTGGTTCTCAAACGCGCGGGCGCGGTCCTGGACGAAGTGACCGGCGGGCAGGATACAGTGGGGCTGCGCGCGCCGGCTCATGCGATTGCGCAGCAGCTGCTGGGGGCCTTCGGCGGCGGCATCGCGGCGCCCTCGGCCAACCGCTTCGGACGCATCAGCCCAACCACTGCGCAGCACGTGCGCGAGGAGCTGGGCGACGCGGTCGACCTTGTGCTCGATGGCGGTACCTGCGAGCTGG
>JBGPOV010000148.1:0-9240 GCA_041488255.1 Gammaproteobacteria bacterium
CGGACAGGTCGCGCTGATGTTCATCGATCTCGACCGCTTCAAGACGGTGAACGACTCCTTCGGGCGCGTCATCGGGGATACGCTGCTCAAGCAGGTGGCGGAACGCTTGACGACCTGCTTGCGCGACACCGACACGGTTGCACGCCTGGGCGGCGATGAATTCACCATCATGCTTCCCGACGCCGCCAGTGCGCAGGTCGTGGGCGAGGTCGCGCAGCGCGTGCTGAGCGAGTTCTCGCGTCCCTTCAGCGACGGCGAGCAGGAGCTGTACGTGTCGGCCAGCATCGGCATCAGCCTGTTTCCGCGCGACGGTTCCGATCCCGACGAGCTGGTCAAACATGCAGACCGGGCGATGTACAGCGCGAAGGACTCCGGGCGCAACAGCTACCGCTACTTCACCGAGGACCTCAACCGCGAGGTGCGCGAGAAGGTGATGCTGGAGAGCGGGCTGCGGCGCGCGATCCATCGCGGCGAGCTGCGCCTGTTCTACCAGCCCACCATCGACCTCACCACCAACCAAGTCATCGGCGCCGAGTCTCTGGTGCGCTGGCAGCACCCCAGCCTGGGCTTGATCCTCCCGGCGAAGTTCATCCCGGTTGCCGAGGAGTCCGATCTGATCGTCGAACTCGGGGAGTGGGTGCTGAGGGCGGCCTGCGAGCAGCTACGCGCCTGGCAGCGGGAAGGGTTTGCGCTGAAGGTGGCGGTCAACGTCTCGGCGCGCCAGTTCCGTCGCGGCAACCTGGCCGACCGGGTCGTGGCGGCGATGGTGGCCTCGCACGTCGACCCCCGGCTGGTCGAGATCGAGCTGACCGAGAGCGCTGTCATGCACGACGCCGAGGCCTCGATCTCAACCTTGGAGCGCTTGAAGTCGCATGGGATCTCGATCTCGATCGACGACTTCGGGATCGGGTACTCGAACATGAGATACCTGAACCGTTTGCCGTTGGACATCCTCAAGATCGATCAGTCCTTAATCCGCGACATCACCACGGACAACAACGAGGCGGCCATCGTTCGCGCCATCATCGGGCTGGCGCGCAACCTCAACATCAAGGTCCTAGCCGAGGGTGTGGAGGACGACACCCAGCTCTCCTTCCTCAACCAATACGGGTGCAACTACGGGCAGGGCTTCCTGTTCGGCAAGCCTCTGGCGCCCGAGGCGTTCGCGGAGCTGATGACGAAGCAGCGGGTCGTCAACGCGGCAGTGACCGCTAGCGTGCCCCGCTTCGGAGCGGCTTAGCGCGTCTTCAGTTCCGTCGGCCGGATCGTGCGCGTCAGCTTCTGCGCCCTGCGCAGGAGGGTCACCTCGGCGCTGGCGCCTACGTACTGCTCCGTGAGCAGCCGGTGCAGCGCATCGATGCTCGGAACGGAGCTTTCGTCCCAAGCCACGATCACGTCGCCTTCCTCCAGACCCGCCTCGAGCGCCGGGCTGCCTGTCTCCACCGACATGACCCGCACGCCGCTCTCCACCGGCAAGTCGAAGTAGCGCACCACCCGCCGCGAAAGCGGGGCGTTCTGCCCGGCCACGCCGATGTAGCCGCGGCGCACCCGCCCGTGACGCAGCAGCTGGCCTACTACCACTTTGGCCGTATCGATAGCGGTGGCGAAGCAGATCCCCTGGGCCGGCATGATGATGGCGGTGTTCACGCCGATCACTTCGCCGTTCGAGTTCACCAACGGCCCCCCCGAGTTGCCCGGGTTGAGCGCGGCATCGGTCTGGATCACGTCGTCGATCAGGCGGCCGGACTGCGCCCGCAAGCTGCGGCCCAGCGCGCTTACCACGCCTGCCGTGACGGTGCACTCGAAGCCATAGGGATTGCCGATGGCGATCGCGAGCTGGCCTACGCGCACGCTGCGCGAGTTGCCGAGCGCAGCGGTCGCTAGCTTCGGCCCGGAGATCTTGATCACGGCCAGGTCGGTGTGCGGATCCTCGCCGATCAGATGGGCGTCGAAGCGCTGGCCGTCCGAGAGGGCGACATCGATCCGAGAGGCGCCGCCGGCCACATGGCTGTTGGTCAGGATCAGCCCGTCCGGCGTGAAAACGAAGCCCGAGCCGCTCCCGTGCGCCTCGCGTTGTCGCGCCGCAGGGCGTGACCCGGGCGCGTCCGTCGCGCGCTTGGAGACATCGATCTTTACCACCGCCGGGCTGACCGTCTCGGCGGCGCTCACCACCGCGCGCGAGTAAGCGTCGAGCAGGTCGTCGTCGCTCAGCTCGCGTGGCCGCGGTGTGTCGGGCGCCTCCGCCCTCGGGTCCGGGTCGTCTACGAGGAACAGGCGCGGCTGGCGTTTCTGGCTGCGTGGCACGTGGGTCTCCTGAAGGTCAGGGGGAAAATGCGGTCGCCGCCCCCGGTTCTCAAGCCAGCCGCAATCTGCGGTGGCCGGTTGTCAATCGACCGGGGAGATCGGATGATAGAGGGCAATCGGGTGTTCCCGCGGCCCAGAGCCCATGCGGGGGCCGGATGTATCAACTTCCCAGCGGGGTGGCTGTGCTGCAGGCAAGGGGCGGAGTACGCAAACCGAAAACGGCGGAAGAGGCGCGCAAGCCGTCGCTGGCTGAGGCGGTGTACCTGCGCATCAAGCAGGACATCTTCGACTTCCGCCTGCTGCCGGGCGATCGCTTCACCGAGGGCCAGATCGCGGCTCGCTTCAACGTCAGTCGCACGCCGGTGCGCGAGGGCCTGCAGCGGCTGCAGAAGGAGGGGTATCTCAAGGTCCACTTCCGCGCCGGGTGGAGCGTGGGCGAGCTGGACTTCAAGCTCTTCGATGACCTCTACGATCTGCGCATCGTCCTCGAGGTCGCCGCGGTGCGCCAACTGTGCGACCGCGCCGAGCGCGCGCAACTCGAGCACCTCAAGGCGATCTGGCTGGTGGCGGCAGAGGAGAGGTTCAGCAACGGCGACGAAGTTGCGCGCCTGGACGAGGACTTCCATTCTTCGCTAGTGGCCACCGCGGGCAACCCGGAGGTGCTGCGCTGCCATCGCGACGTCACCGAGCGCATCCGGATTCTGCGGCGCCTGGACTTCACCGAACCCCACCGCATCGCCGCGACCTATCAGGAGCACGGGCAGATCCTGCGCGCCGTACTGCGGCGCCGCTCCGATCAGGCGGTCATGTTACTGTGCGCCCACATCGAAACCAGCAAGGCCGAGGTCAGAAAGATCAGCTTGCACCAGCTGTATGCTGCGAGAAAGCGGTGAGCCGACCGAAGATCCTCGCCTTTGCCGGTGCCACCCGGACCCAATCCTGGAACAAGAAGCTGATCCGCGTCGCGGTCGGCGCCGCCGAGGAGGCCGGCGGTGAGGTCACGCTGATCGACCTGCGCGAGTACCCCATGCCCTTGTACGACGGCGATCTGGAGCGAACCGATGGGCTGCCACCCAAGGCGCGGGACCTGAAGGCCCTGATGGTGGCCAACCAGGCATTCCTGCTGTCCTGCCCCGAGTACAACAGCTCCATCTCGGGCGTGCTCAAGAACACCATCGATTGGATCTCGCGCCCGCAACCCGATGAGCCACGTTATCTCGCCTTCAAAGGCAAAGTAGCCGGGCTCTTGTCGGCTTCACCCGGCAACCTGGGTGGGGTTCGAGCCCTGCTGACGGTGCGGCAGGTGCTGACCACGCTCAGCGTGCTTGTGCTGCCGACCCAGTTCGCTCTGGCCCATGCCGCGAGCGCGTTCCACGAGGACGGCACGCTGAAGGAGGACGGCCACCGCGCAGCGGTCGCCGCAGTCGTCGAACAGGTAGTGCGTATTATCGCCCGCCTGTACGCGGAGTAGGATGGGTGGCGCGCACCAATCGAGGGCGATGCAACTGAGACTGGAGCCCCTTTTGGTGCATCACGGCCTCGGGTGGCGGCTGCGCGGGGCCGCTCAGATGATCTAACTCCCTCATCCGTTTGCAGTTACGGAGGGTTTCGGGCGCAGGCGCCGGCGTGGGCACATCAAATGCAAAACCCCATCGGCGAAACAACGCTCTGTGACCCATCCGGCATGTTTTCCGACAACTGCTTCAATGAAATGTACGCGCCCGACGGCAGCGTGCGCCCGCATTACGCCCGGCTGTCGCTGTGGTTGGCGGGTACGGCGCCGGAGCGCGTCAACCACATGCGCAAGGCCGCCCAGATGCTGTTTCACCGCGTCGGGATCACCTTTGCGGTGTACGGCGAGGACAGCGGCGCCGAGCGGCTGATCCCGTTCGACATCCTGCCGCATATCATCCCGCTGGCCGAATGGCGCCAGCTGCATGCCGGACTGCGCCAGCGGGTGCGAGCGCTGAACATGTTCCTGCACGATGTCTACCACGACCGCGAGATCGTCAAGGCGGGCAAGATCCCGGAAGACAAGGTCCTGAACAACGCGCAGTACCGCCGCGAGATGCAGGGGATCGACGTGCCCGGCGGCATCTACGCTCACATCGCGGGGGTGGACCTGGTGCGAGCCGGGCAGGGCGAGTATTACGTGCTGGAGGACAACCTGCGCACCCCGTCCGGGGTCTCGTACATGCTCGAGAACCGCAAGATGATGATGCGGCTCGTGCCCGAGCTGTTCGCCCAGCAGTCTATCGCGCCGGTGGAGCACTACCCCGACCTGCTGCTCGACATGCTGAGGAGCGTGGCGCCGCATGGCGTGCACAATCCAGTGGTGGTGCTGCTCACGCCCGGGCAGTTCAACTCCGCGTACTTCGAGCACGCGTTCCTGGCCCAGCAGATGGGCATCGAGCTGGTGGAGGGCGCGGACTTGTTCGTCAAGGACGACGTCGTGTACATGCGCACCACCAGTGGCCCGCAGCCGGTGGACGTGATCTACCGGCGCATCGACGACGACTTTCTCGACCCGGCGGCCTTCCGGTCCGATTCCATGCTCGGCGTGCCGGGGCTCGTTTCGGCCTACCGCAAAGGGCATGTGACGCTGGCCAACGCCGTAGGTACCGGCGTGGCCGACGACAAATCGGTGTATCCCTATGTGCCGGACATCATCCGCTTCTATATCGGCGAAGAGCCCATCCTCTCCAACGTGCCCACGTGGCGGCTGGAGAACGAGGAGGACCTGGCGTACGTGCTGGAGCACCTCCCGGAGCTGGTGGTCAAGGAGGCGCAGGGGTCGGGCGGCTACGGCATGCTGATCGGCCCGACCTCCACGGCGCGCGAGCGCGAGGCATACAGGCAACGCGTGCTCGACGCGCCCCACAAGTTCATCGCTCAGCCGACTCTGAGCCTGTCCACATGCCCGACGTTCGTGGACGACGTCGTGGCGCCGCGACACATCGACCTGCGGCCCTTCGTGCTGTCGGGCAAGGACGTGGTCATGGTGCCCGGCGGCCTCACGCGCGTGGCACTGAAGGAGGGCTCGCTGGTGGTGAACTCGTCCCAGGGTGGGGGAACGAAGGATACTTGGGTGGTGGGGTGACGGCTTGATTCGTGACTAATAGTGGACTGTAACAGCCGATTCGGGAGTACCCCTCACCCGGCCCTCACCCTTCCCTCTCCCAGGGGGAGAGGGATCTTATATCTGCTGCCTCTCCCGCAAGGGGAGAGGGAGCGTGCTCTGGATTCCGTTGTTACAGTCCACCAGTGACTCGCGCCACGATGCTGAGCCGGACCGCAAACAACCTCTTCTGGATGGCCCGCTACGTCGAGCGCGGCGAGAACACGGCGCGCATCCTCGACGTGACCTATCGCATGTCGCTCATGCCGCAGGACCCGTCCGTGGCGCAGAAGGAGTGGTTCGCGCCGCTCAACATCACCGGCACGCTGTTCCCGTTCAGCGGGCGCTACAGCACGGTCGGATCGCACGACGTGCTGCGCTACATGGTGCTCGATGCGGACAACCCGTCCAGCATCCTCTCCTGCGCCAGGGCGGCCCGGGAGAATGCGCGCGCGGTGCGAGGCGCCGTCACCTCGGAGATGTGGGAGGTGCTCAACTCAACTTGGTTAGAGCTGCAGCACTTCAACGAGTCGCGCCTGGACTCGGAGGGTGTGAGCCAGTTCTTCGACTGGGTGAAGGAGCGCGCCCACCTGTTTCGCGGCGTTACCGTCGGCACCGCGCTGAAGGACGAGGCCTTTCACTTCAACCGGCTGGGCATCTTCCTGGAGCGCGCCGACAACACCGCCCGCATCCTGGACGTGAAATACCACGTGCTGCTGCCGAGCGTCGAGGACGTGGGTGGGGCGGTGGACTATTATCAGTGGGCCGCGGTGCTGCGCTCGGTGAGCGCGTTCGAGTCGTACCGCAAGGTCTACCGCGACGTCATCACGCCGTTGCGGGTGGCGGAGCTGCTGATCCTGCGCGACGACATGCCGCGTTCGCTGCACGCCTGCATGCGTGAGACCTACGACATCATGCAGCTGCTGGCCCGGCGGCAAGCGACGGAGGCGCTGCGCCGGGCGGGTGCGCTGTGGTCCGAGCTGCACTTCGGGCGCATCGACGTGATCTTCAATCGGGGCCTGCACGAATACCTGACGGATTTCCTGACCCAGACCGACGCCCTCGGGCAAGAGATCAACCGCAGCTACTTCACCCTCAGCTGACGGTGCTTGCAGCCCAGGCTTGCCCCGCTTCCCGGCGGGCCGCTATCATGCCCGAATCGTCCATTTCGAGCTCCACCCGTCATGACTTACTGCGTAGCCTTTCGGCTCGACTCAGGCAGTCTGTTCTGTTCCGACTCGCGCACCAACGCCGGCGTCGACCACATCGCCACCTTCTCCAAGATGAAGGTGTTCGAGCGCATCGACGACCGCGTGATGGTGCTGCTCAGCTCGGGCAACCTCTCGGTGACCCAGAGCGTCATCAATATCCTGGACAAGCACCGCAACGCCGATCCGGGCGTACCCACAATCTGGAGCGCGAGCAGCCTGTACGACGTGGCCTGTGTGCTGGGCGACGCGTTGCGCGAGGTGCAACGGCGCGACGGGGCGTTCCTGGCGCAAGGCAGCGTCGAGGCCAGCGCCTCTATGATTCTCGGCGGACAGATCCGCGGCGAGGATCAGCGGCTGTTCCACATCTATCCTCAAGGCAACTTCATCGAGGCCACCTACGACACCATCTATTTCCAACTGGGCGAGAGCAAGTATGGCAAGCCGGTGCTGGATCGCGTCATCACCACCGCCACCCATCCGGCGGACGCCGCCAAGTGCGTGCTCGTCTCCTTCGACTCGACGATCCGCAGCAACATTTCGGTTGGGCTGCCGCTCGACATGCTCTGGTACCCGCGCGATGCGCTGCGCGTCGGATTGCAAAAGCGCATCGAGGACGGCAACCCCTACTTCAACATGCTGCGCCAGGGGTGGGGCGCGGGCTTGCGCCGAGTGTTCGGCGAGCTGCCCAATCCCGACTGGATGGGGTGAGGCCGGTGGTTGATCCGGGTTTGGCCTGATGACCATCCAGGTAGCGCTGCACCACAAGACCACGTATGCCTTCGACCGCCTGGTCGGCTTGAGCCCGCACGAGGTGCGGCTGCGGCCGGCATCCCACTGCCGCACGCCGGTCCTCTCTTATTCGCTGAAGGCACAGCCCGCCAAGCACTTCTTGAACTGGCAGCAGGACGGTTACGGCAACTGGGTCGCCCGTTACGTGTTCCCGGAGAAAGCGCGCGAGTTGGTCGTCGAGGTCGACCTGGTGGCCGACATGACCGTCATCAACCCGTTCGACTTCTTCGTGGAGGAATACGCTCAGGGTTACCCGTTCGCCTATTCAGAGGCATTGGCGCGCGACCTGGCCCCGTTCCGCGAAGTGGAGCCGGCCGGGCCGCTGCTGACGCAGTGGATCGAGCGCGCCAAGTCTGACCTGCTGAGCGGCGGGCGCGCCAGCACGGTGGATATGCTGGTCGACTTGAACCGCAGGCTGGCGCGGGACATCCGATACATCGTGCGCTTGGAGCCGGGCGTCTACGAGCCCGAGGACACGCTGGGCCTGCGGAAGGGCTCGTGCCGCGATAGCGGCTGGTTGCTGGTGCAGATCCTGCGCCACCTTGGCTTCGCCGCGCGCTTCGTGTCGGGGTATTTGATCCAGCTCACCGCCGACGTCAAACCGCTGGAAGGCCCGGCGGGTCCGGCGCAGGACTTTACCGACCTGCATGCCTGGGCCGAAGCCTATCTTCCAGGGGCCGGCTGGGTCGGCATGGACGCAACGTCGGGGCTCATGGCAGGCGAAGGTCACATCCCGCTCGCGTGCACCGCGGTGCCTGCCAGCGCCGCGCCCATCTTCGGCTTCACGGACGTGTGCGAGACGACGTTCGGCTTCGAGATGAAGATCACGCGCATCCACGAGGACCCGCGCGTGACCAAGCCCTACACGGCGGTGCAGTGGAACGAGATCGAAACGCTGGGGCGCGAGGTGGAGGCGGAGCTCGTGCGCGGCGATGTGCGGCTTACCATGGGCGGGGAGCCGACTTTCGTCTCCGTCGACGACATGGAAGGCGTGGAATGGAACTACACCGCGCTGGGCGAGGACAAGCGCAGGCTCGCCGGCCAGTTGCTCGATCAGCTCAAGCACAGATTCGGGCCCGGTGGCCTGCTGCACTATGGACAGGGCAAGTGGTATCCGGGCGAGCCGTTGCCACGCTGGGCGCTCACCTGCCTGTGGCGCAGCGACGGCTTCCCGCTGTGGCGCGACGCCAAGCTGCTGGCCGAAGACGGCAAGGACTACGGTCACAAGCACACCGACGCCCACGCGTTCATGCGGGTGCTGGCTGCGCGTCTCGGGTTGCACCGCGACTACATCATCGCCGCCTACGAGGACATCTGGGACATCCTGCGCAAGGAGCAGGATGTCCCGGTGAACTTCGACCCGTTGCAGCGCGATCTGGCCGATCCGGCAGAGCGCTCTCGGCTGGCGCGCCTGCTGCAAGGCGAGATGACGCTGCCCGCCGGCTACGTGCTGCCGCTTGAGCCCGCAGCCGCAACAGGAAAAGGCCGCCGCTGGCGCAGCAGCTTGTGGCCGCTGCGCCGCGAGCATCTGTATCTGATTCCTGGCGACTCACCCATGGGCTTGCGGTTGCCGCTGGACTCGCTGCCGGTGGTGGCGGCCGCGGACAACGACCTTCCGCTGCCGCCCGATCCCTTCGAGGAGCGCGCGCCGCTGGACTTCGCTACGACCGACGCGAGTGAAGCGGGGGAGCCCGAGGCACCAGTCGCAGCGCCGATTCGAAGCGGGGTGCCCGCGAGCAGGAGCATTCGGACCTCGCTCTGCGTCCAGGTGCGGGGCGGCGCGCTGCATGTGTTCCTGCCCCCGGTGCCTGCCGTGGA
>JBGPOV010000149.1:0-8802 GCA_041488255.1 Gammaproteobacteria bacterium
ACTCATCTCGCCCCCAGCCGCATCGCGGCCCTTGGCGTGGCGCGGACATTCCAGAACATCGCCCTGTTCAGGGGCATGACCGTGCTGGACAACCTCATGCTGGGTCGCCATGTGCACATGAAGTCGGGCGTGTTCGCCTCGTTCGTCTACTGGGGTCTGGCCCAGACCGAGGAGGTCGAGCACCGCGAGCGCGTCGAGGAGATCATCGAGTTCCTCAAGATCCAGGACTTGCGTCGACGCGCCACTGGTTCGCTGGCCTACGGCCTGCGCAAGCGCGTGGAACTCGGGCGGGCGCTGGCCCTGGATCCCAAGGTGCTGCTGCTGGACGAGCCGATGGGCGGCATGAACCAGGAGGAGAAGGAGGACATGGCCCGCTTCATCCTCGACGTGAAGGAGGAGCGGGGCACGACCGTCATCCTGATCGAGCACGACATGGGCGTGGTCATGGACATCTCCGACCGCGTGGCCGTTCTCGACATGGGACAGAAAATCGCCGAAGGCACGCCGGGCGAAATGCAATCCAACTCGCAGGTGATAAAGGCCTATCTCGGCGAGAGCAAGACAGCGGTGACCGGAGGCGCGCGTGGTTGAGCCGACGACGCTTCCGCGGCTGCTGCAGCGTAACGCGCACGAGTTCGGCAGTCTTTCCGCCATGCGGGAGAAGGATCGCGGCATCTGGCAGTCGTTCACGTGGCAGCAGAGCCACGACCAGGTGCGCGATCTGGCCCTGGGCCTGGCCGCGCTGGGCTTTCGCCGCGGGGACAAGCTCTCGGTAATCGGCGACAACCGGGCGCGCCTCTACTGGGCTCAGATCGCGGCGATGTGCCTGGGCGGTGCTTCTGTGCCCGTGTATCAAGACGTCATCGCGCGCGAGCTCGTCTTCGTCCTCAACCACGCCGAGACCGCCGTGGTGGTGGCCGAGGACCAGGAGCAGGTGGACAAGATCCTGTCGCTCAAGGATCAGCTGCCGGCCCTGCGACTCGTGGTGTACGACGACCCGCGCGGCATCAGCCGTTACCGGTTCGACTGGCTCAAGTCGTACGAAGAAGTGGCGCGGCTGGGCCGGGACTTCGGCCGCGAACACCCCGGCTACTTCGAGGCGGAGATCGAACAGGGCCGAGCCGACGACGTGGCGCTCATCTGCTACACCTCGGGCACGACCGGCAACCCCAAGGGCGCCATGCTGACCCACGCTAACGTCCTGGCCACTGCGGCGCTCTTCGTCAAGGCTGAGGACGTGCGCCGCGAGGAGGACTGGCTTGCCTACCTGCCGATGGCGTGGGTTGGCGACGAGGTCTACACCATGGTGCTGAGCTTGCTCGCGGGCTTCACCGTCAACTGTCCGGAAAGCCCGCAGACGGTTCAGCGCGACTTGCGGGAACTCGGGCCCACCGCACTGCTGGCCCCGCCTCGCATCTGGGAGAACATGCTCAAGGCGGTGCAGGTGCGGGCAGCCGACGCGACGCCCCTCAAGCGATGGATCTTCGAGCGCTTCCAGGCGGCGGCGCAGCAGGCCGAGATCCTGCGCGGCGAGGGCAAGCCGCTGCCGGCAGGTCTGCGTTTGGCCTGTGCGCTGGGTGAGGTCTTGGTGTACCGGCCCGTGCGGGACCAGCTTGGGCTTCTGCGCACGCGCTGGTGTTATTCCGGCGGCGGATCGCTCGGCCCTGACACCTTCCGGTTCTTCCGCGCCTTCGGAGTGAACCTGAAGCAGGTCTACGGCTCCACCGAGCTCTCAGGTCTCGCGTCACTGCAGGCGGATGGCGAGGCGGATCCGAACAGCGCCGGTAAACCCTGTCCCGGTATCGAGGTCAAGATCGGCGATCGCAGCGAGGTGCTGGTGCGCAGCCCCGGTGTGTTCAAAGGCTACTTTAAGAACGACGATGCCACTCGCCAGGTCATCGATCCCGAGGGCTGGTTCCACACCGGCGACGCGGGTTTTATCGATCCCCGCGGTCATCTGGTGATCGTCGAGCGCGCCAAGGATGTGGGCGCATTGCAGTGCGGCTCCCCGTTTGCCCCGCAGTTCATCGAGAACAAGCTCAAGTTCAGCGTGTACATCCGCGAAGCGGTCGCCTTCGGACACGACCGGCCTTTCGTCGCGGCGATGATCGCTGTCGACCCGGGCACCATCGGCACCTGGGCGGAGCGCCGGGGTGTCACCTATACGAGTTACATGGACCTGTCACAGAGACCGGAAGTACAGGAGCTGATCCGGGACGAGGTGACGAAGTGCAATGCCACGCTTCCCGACGACATCAAGGTGCGCCGGTTTCTTCTGCTGGCCAAGGAGCTGGATGCCGATGACGCCGAGATGACGCGCACGCGCAAGGTCCGGCGCTACTACGTAGCCGAGAAGTACGCCGACGTCATCGAAGCGTTCTACTCGGGAAAGGAGGAGGCCGAGCTCGCAGCGACGGTCACCTACGAGGATGGGAGACAGGCGACCATGCGGTCGCGGGTGAGGGTGGTGGACGTAGGGGCAGCCGGGCATGTTTGACTGGCAGTTCCTATTGCTGCTGATATCGAACGGCGTCTTGCTCGGGCTGATGTATGCGCTGATCGCCCTGGGCTTCGTGCTGGTCTACAAGGCCACCGACGCCATCAACTTCGCCCAGGGCGAGTTCGTGATGATCGCGGGCTTCGTGGTGGCGGTGGCGATGACCTCGTACGGAGCGCCGTGGTGGCTGGCGGCGGCCATCGGGCTCGGCGGCATGATCGGCTTTGGCTTCGGGTTGGAGCGCGTGGTGCTCCGGCGGCTGATCGGGCGCCCGATCGTCGCCGTGATCATGGCCACCATCGGCCTCGCCGCCGTGCTGCGTGGCTTCGGGCCCCTGGTATGGGGCGCGCAGACGCGGCCGCTGGCGCTGCCCATCAGCGACGAGCCCGTCGTTGTCGGGCCTTTGCTCATCGCCCCCATCCAGCTGGTCGGAGCGGCGGTCAGCCTGCTGTTCCTGGCCGGTTTCAGCTGGTTCTTCTTCAAGAGCCGCAGGGGCATCGCGATGCGCGCGGTGGCCGACGACCAGCAAGTGGCCATGGCTATGGGGATCAACGTGGAGCGCTACTTTGCACTGGCATGGGCCATGGCCGGCGTCGTCTCGGCGTTGGGCGGCATCGTGTGGGGGAACCTGCTCGGCGTCGACGTGCATTTGGCCCTGGTGGGGCTCAAGGTGTTTCCGGTCGTGATCCTCGGCGGGCTCGATTCCATCCCCGGCGCCATCGTCGGCGGGCTCATCGTGGGCGTGGTGGAGAATGTCGCCGCCGGCTATGTCGACCCGCTGGTGGGGGGCGGCACCAAGGACTTCGCGCCGTACGTGCTGATGATCATCGCGCTGATGTTCCGGCCCTACGGCATCTTCGGCAAGCGGATCATCGAGAGGGTCTGATGAACTGTAGCTGCCGCCCCGAAACTTCGGTGCCACATGTACCCCCTCCCTATCCCTCCCCCGCGCGCGGGGGAGGGATAGGGAGGGGACGGAGATCGGCGTGATCCATCGCGAGTGCGGCGTGCTCAAGACCACGTACGAGGCCGACATGGCGCTCTACCCGCTGCCCATCGCGCGCAAGACGGTGGCGGCGATCGCCGTCCTGTTCGTGCTGGTCGTTCCGGTGATGCTGGACCAGTACTACCTCTCCATCCTCAACCTCATCTTCATCGCCATCGTCGGGGCGATCGGGCTCAACATCCTGGTGGGGTACACCGGCCAGATCTCCGTCGGTCACGGGGCGTTCATGTCGGTGGGGGCCTACACCGCGGCGAATTTTGCCGTGCGCCTGGGCTTTCCGTTCTGGCTGTCGCTGCCGCTGGGCGGTCTCATGGCCGCCCTGATCGGCGCCATCGTCGGCATCCCGTCGCTGCGCATCAAGGGGCTGTACCTCGCCATCGCGACCCTGGCCGCGCAATTCATCATCGAGTGGGTGATCAACCATTTCACCTGGATCAGCGGGGGCGTCCAGGCGTCCATCGAGGTGCCGCGCCCGATGCTGTTTGGGCATGCGATCGCCAGCCAGCGGCAGATGTACTTCTTCCTCCTGGCGTTCGTCGTGCTCGCCATCGTCGCCGCGCTGAATCTCATGCGCAGCCGGATCGGCCGCGCGTTCATCGCCATTCGCGACCAGGACATCGCGGCGCAGATCATCGGGATCGACATCTTCCGCTACAAGCTCCTGGCGTTCGCCATCTCGTCGTTCTACGCCGGCGTGACCGGTGTGCTCTACACCTATTATCTCGGTATCGCCAACTACGAGCAGTTCCAGATCGGCGTGTCCATCGACTACCTGGCGATGATCATCATCGGCGGCCTGGGATCGATCCTGGGCTCGATCTTCGGCGCGATCTTCGTCACCCTGCTTCCGATCGTCATCCGCTGGACCATGGAGTCGTTCGGCGGGCTGCTGTTCTCCCAGGGAGCTGTGCACAATCTCATCCCGAACCTGCGGCTGATCCTGTTCGGGCTGCTCATCATCTTTTTTTTGGTGGTGGAGCCGGAGGGGCTCAACCGGCTCTGGCGCAACATTCGGAACTACTTCCGGGTCTGGCCGTTCGCTTACTGAGCTGTAGCAGCAAAGGAGAACACTCATGAAGAAAGATCTGGCAATCGTGGTGGCACTGGTCGTCTCCGCCGGGGTAATGCTCGGCGTGTCGGGCCCGACATGGGCGCAAAAGGAGGTGGTCATCGGGCTGCAGTGTGATCGCACCGGCGCCACGCAAACCGTCGGCGTCAACCTGTGCCCGGGGTATCACGACTACATCGCCCTGGTGAACAGCAAGGGCGGCGTCGAGGGCTACAAGATCCGCGCCGTCGAGATCGATCACGAGTACAAGGTGCCGCAGGCGGTGGAGGCCTACGAACGACACAAGAAGGAAGGCGCCGTGCTGATCGCACTCTATGGCACGCCGCAGACGCAGGCGCTCAATCAGAAGCTGACGGAGGACCGCATCCCCGGGACCTCGCCCGGGTTCGGGATCTCGGCCGCGGCCGATGGGGCTCGCTACCCGTTCCTGTTCCCCATCGCTGCCACCTACTGGTCGCAGGCCACGGCCGCCGTCAAGTTCGTGAAGGACCAGCTCGGCGGAAATCTCAAAGGGAAGAAGATCGCCTATCTCTTCTACGACAACCCGGCGGGCCGCGAGCCGATCCCAGTGCTCGAGGAGCTGTCGCGCGAGGAAGGCTTCGAGCTGCGCACCTTCGCAGTGCCGCCGCCAGGCGTGGAGATGGGTGCCCAGGTTCTCGACATCGCCCAGCGCTACCGGGCCGATTTCGTGATCGCCCATCTGTTCGGGCGCTCGCCCTCGGTCTCGATCAAGGAGCTCAAGCGTATCGGCTATCCGCTGCGCAAGGTCGTCGCCTTGGTGTGGGGCTCGGCAGAGGCGGACATCGAGGCCGCCGGCGGCTTCGGCGTTGCCGAGGGCTACTACACCATGCAGTTCGCCGGGGTGGGCCCGGACTACCCGGTGCTCAACGAGATCCGCGAAATGTACAAGAAGCAGGGCAAGGAGCCGCCCAAGGAGATGGCTTCCACCGTGTACTACAACCGCGGGGTGCTGATCGGCGCCATCCACGTGGAAGCGATCCGCAACGCGCTGAAGGCCAAGGGCGGCCAGAAGATCACCGGCGCCGACGTCAAGGCCGGCTTCGAGAAAATCAGAGGCTTCACCCTGGACGGCCTGGTGCCGCCACTGGAGATCACGGCGTCCGATCACGAGGGCGGCGGTTGGGTGCAGATCTTCCAGGTCAAGGGCGGCAAGCTGGTGAAGGCTACCGACTGGTTCAAGGCCTATCCCGAGGTCGTGGCCGGGCAGATCAAGGAGGCCGCCGCCAAGTAGTCGGACTCCTCTCCTCCCTCCCCCGCGCGCGGGGGAGCGTTGGGGGTTTGCCATGCTCAAGCTGAACAACATCGAGGTCATCTACGACAAGGTCATCCTGGTGCTCAAGGGCGTCTCGTTCACCGTAGGCGAGGGCGGCATCACCACGCTGCTGGGTGCCAACGGTGCCGGCAAGACGACGACGCTCAAGGCCATATCGGGACTGCTGCGCACCGAACGCGGCGAGATCCTCCAGGGTTCCGTCGAGCTCGCCGGGGAGCGCATCGATCGGCTGGCGCCCTTCGAGATGGTCGCCCGCGGGATCGTTCAGGTCTTCGAGGGACGGCGCGTCCTCGAACATCTGACCACCGAGGAGAACCTCATCGTCGGGGCCCACTCCCAGCGCCACATTGGTAGCGTGCGCCTGGGCATCGAGCGAGCGTACGAATACTTCCCCCGGCTTGCGGAGCGACGCACCGTGCAGGCTGGGTACCTGTCGGGCGGGGAGCAGCAGATGCTGGTGATCGGCCGTGCGCTCATGTCGAACCCGCGGGTCATGCTGCTCGACGAGCCTTCGCTGGGGCTGGCGCCGTTGCTGGTGGAGGAGATCTTCCGGATCGTCCAGCGGCTGAACCGCGAGCAGAAGCTGACCGTGCTTCTGGTGGAGCAGAACGCCACTTTGGCCCTGGCCATCGCCGACCACGGCTACGTGATGGAAAACGGCCGCATCGTCCTCGATGGCACTGCCGAGCAACTGCGGGACAACGCCGACATCAAGGAGTTTTACCTGGGGCTGACGCAGCTCGGCGCCCGCAAGTCGTACCGCGACGTCAAGCACTACAAGCGCAGGAAACGGTGGCTGTCATGAAATGAGCGACAAGGCACTCACCTCCGGCAGCGCGCTGGAGGGGAAGCGCAAGGAGGTCAGACGCGGGGATAACACCGAGATCAAGTAGCGTTGCATGGAGACGCCGAGAGACGCGGAGCGGATCAAGGTGCACCGCCTCCACCGCAGGCGCTCTCGCAGTTCATGCCCGGCGAGCGGGGCGCGGTTGCGGCCTTGAAGCGCGCTGCCTGGTTAGCCCGAGCGACTCCGCGACTCGGAGTGCCTCTCGCTTCTCCTCATCGTTCAGGCTATTCACCGGCGGAATCGAACGGCCGCAGTCGATGCCGAGCCTCGCGGACAAGACCGCTTTGCACACATCCGGCATCGCGTTGAACATCCAGACCAAGTCCACGTACTTGCGCACACCGTCCTGAAGCGCTTGGGCCCGCGCAATGTCACCGGCCTCCCAGGCGCTGAACAGCTCGGCATAGTGCCAAGGAGCGAGCGCGAGCGGCGCGTCGATGGTGCCCACTGCCCCCATGGTGAGCGCTGGAAGAGGAAACGCGCCATTGCCGGAGAAGCATGTCAGGCCCATATCGGCGAACACACGGATATCGGCAAAGTTGGGCGCCGAGTGTTTCAGCCCCTTGAGGGTGGGGATTTCCCGCACGAACTTCTCCATCAGCGCCGGGATGATCTCGACCTGTGTGAGCTGGGGCAGGTTGTAGACGAATAACGGGAGGTCGCCCGCGGCGTCGGCAACCGCCTTGTAGTGCGCGATGCGTGAACGGTCCGTGCTGGGGAAGAAGAAGGGCGGCAGACAGCACACCGCGTCGCAGCCGGCTGCCCTGGCGCTTCTGGCCGCCTTCACCGCGCTGGCGGTGCTGATGGCGCCGACGTGCATAATGACGAGCGCCCGTCCCTGACAGACCTCGCCTGAGATTTGCGCGACGGCGTCGCGTTGCTCGTCGGTAAGGATCGGCCCTTCACCGGTAGTGCCCGCCATCCAGAACCCGTTCGCGCCATGCGCGATATTGTCCTCGAGAAGCGCGCGCAGAGCCTTCTCATGGACCCGCCCGTCCTCCGTCACCGGCGTAGGCGGGGCCGGGAATACGCCTTTGTACTCGAGCGTCATTGTGGGTCGAGCGCCTCAGTTGGTGAGCCGTTGTTGAGTCCGCATCGTCTGACGAAGCGCTCTAATCGGGCGAGAGAGCAACCGGGTCGCTGAAAGCGGCACTAGACCGCTATCCTGCCACAGACCCGCTTGCTTGGCTTCGCCCGCGTGCCCCCGCAACTGCTGCGCGCCGATCCCGAGCAGTTCGCACTCAGCTCGGTGTAAAGCCACCGCGAACGAGGTTCACGCGAATGCCTTTCCCCGCAACTTCGTTCGCGCGCGCGACCGATAGTGAGGGTATCGATCGTACCTTTGACGGTCGACTTCCTGCTGTGGTGCGGCCCGCTCGCGCCGACGTGCGACGCACGCTCGCTCTGGGCGGGACAGATTTTTGCTTAGATCCGGCATGATAGCCATTCGCTGCCGACCGAACGCGATGCCGGATACTCGAACGGACAACTCCGCAGACGAAACTCTGCTCCACAGTGTTCTGACGTCCGCGAAGACATGGGCGATCGTTCTAGGGGTCGTCGGGTTCGCGTTTGGGTTCATGGGTCCCATGGTGTTTTCGCCCGACGCGAACCAGGGCCCGATGCTGGGCCTGTTCATCACCGGTCCCGGAGGCGCGCTGCTAGGGGCTTTCCTGGGACTGATTGCCGGCGCCGTCCGTCCGCCGATGGCGATTGCCAGGAAGGCGCTGGTCGTTGCGTCCGTCGCACTGGCTGCAGTTTGCTTGTACTTCAGCATGCCCCCGCCCCAGTACTATGCCAACGTGGTGGATGTCGAGATCGTCGGCTGCGGACCGCCGGAGTCGATCAAAGACAAGGCGATGGAATATTGGGATGACCGCGTGGCCAAGGTGACCTGGGCTCCGCCCCGAGCGGGATGGAAACAGGACTTCGATCGAATGGTCGCGGCGCACCCAGGCGTCGTACTCGACGTGCGCGTGCTGCGCGAAAGCAAGCTCTACGAGAACCGCAAGCCGTGGAACCGCGGGACCTTCATCGCGCACCCGTGGGGAATGGGCGATGCTCCGACCCAGTATTTCGCGCGCTTCGC
>JBGPOV010000150.1:0-8666 GCA_041488255.1 Gammaproteobacteria bacterium
ACCAAGTGTGAGGAGGACGCAATGAGAAGAAGCAAGTGGTTAGGCATCCTGGCGGCCGCGACCTTCGCGTTCGCCGGCAAAGCCGTCGTAGCCGCCGACACGCTCACGATCCTGTGGGCGGAATGGGATCCAGCGAATTACCTGCAGGAGCTGGTCAAAGACTACGAGAAGCAGACTGGAGTGCAGGTCAAAGTCGAGACCGTGCCCTGGCCGAATTTCCAGACCAAGGCGTTTACCGAGTTCAACGCCAAGGGCGACGCCTACGACCTCGTGGTAGGCGACTCGCAATGGCTGGGCGCGGGGTCCACCGGCGGGCACTATGTCGACCTGACGGATTTCTTCAAGAAGAACAATGTTGCCAAGTCGATGGCGGCAGCAACCGTCACCGGATACGCGGAATATCCGCCCGGGAGCAAGAAATACTGGGCGATCCCGCTCGAGGGCGACGCCAACGGCTGGGCCTACCGCAAGGACTGGTTCGAGGACCCGAAGGAGAAGGCCGCGTTCAAGAAGAAGTACGGCTACGATCTGGGTGTGCCCAAGGACTACAAACAGCTGCGCGACATCGCCGAGTTCTTCTATCGACCCAACGAGAAGCGCTACGGCGTCGCGCTGTACACGGACAACACCTACGATGCGCTGGCAATGGGTGTGGAGCAAACCATCTTCAGTTTCGGCGGTGACTTGGGCAACTACTCCACGTATAAGGTGCGCGGCATCATCAACTCCAAGCAGAACGTCGAGGCGCTGAAGTTCTACAAGGAGCTGTACAAGTTCACGCCCCCGGGCTGGGGCAAGGTCTTCTTCCTGGAGAACAACCAGGCCATCACCGAAGGTCTGGCGGCGATGAGCATGAACTTCTTCGCCTTCTTCCCGGCGCTGGCCAATCCCGCGACCAACAAGAACGCGAAGGGCACGGGTTTTTTCGCCAACCCAGCTGGCCCCGGAGGCAAACCTCGCTTCGCGGCGCTAGGCGGTCAGGGCGTCTCGGTCGTGAGCTATTCGAAGAAGCGGGAGCAGGCCTTCAAGTGGCTTCAGTGGTTCATCCGCGACGATGTGCAGCAGCGCTGGGCCGATCTGGGCGGCTACACCTGCAACGAGAAGGTGCTGTCCTCGGACAAGTTCCGCAAGGCCACGCCGTACAACGAAGCCTTCTATCAGAGCATGCTGATGGTGAAGGACTTCTGGGCCACGCCCGAGTACGCCGAGCTGCTCGATCAGATGAACAAGCGCATGCACCCGTTCATCACGGGGGACAAGGGCACGGCTGAGGAAGCCCTCAACGGCCTGGCGGACGACTGGGAAAACACGTTCAAGAAGTACAATCGTTACAAGTGATCGGCTGAGCGCCCCGGAGAAGGTTCGCCTTCTCCGGGGTCTAGTCCGACGATCACTGATGGCAAGCAACCGGGTTGACCCGGTGCACGGAGGAGAGCGCAGGTGCTCAGCACACTCGACCCCGGCTCGCCGGCGGCCAGACGGGGCCTAAGCGACATTAGCATCCGCAATCTGTTCATTGTTCCCACGATTGCGTTCCTGATCGTCTTCAACATCTTCCCGCTCATCTATTCGCTCGGGTACTCGTTCACCGACTTCCGCGCGTCGATCAACGCACCGGCGCATTTCGTCGGACTGCAGAACTACCGCGACCTGCTGCACGACGAGCACGTCTGGAATAACTTCAGCGTCACCGCCAAGTACGTGCTCGTTTCAGTTGGCGGGCAGGTGCTGGTGGGCTTCGGCGTGGCCATGCTCCTCAACCGCAAGATCCCCTTCAAGGGCCTCATCACCACGCTGCTGCTGCTGCCGATGATGATGTCCATGGCGGTTGTCGGCCTGTTTTGGGAACTGCTCTACAGCCCGTCTTGGGGGATCGTCGACTACGCGCTGGGGCTGGAGGACTTCGACTGGCTGTCCAACCCGAACGTGGCGCTGTACGCGGTGGCCATCACCGACATCTGGATGTGGTCGCCGTTTGTCATGTTGCTGTGTCTGGCCGGCCTGTCCGCCATCCCGCAGCACCTGTACGAGGCGGCCGCGATCGATCGCGCCAGCCGCTGGTATACGTTCACGCGGATTACGCTGCCATTGGTGACGCCGCTGCTGCTGATCGCCATCATCTTTCGCACCATGGAGGCGTTCAAGACCTTCGACCTGGCATTCATCATGAGCAGCCAGGAGACCACTGAGCTGATCGCCATCAAGCTCTACCGGCTGGCGTTCCAGGAGTGGCAGACCGGCCAGTCCTGCGCGCTCGCCTACATGGTGCTGATTATGGTGCTGGCGATCACCAACATCTACGTGAAGTACCTCAACCGGGCGAAGGAGCGATGAGGTGGCTGCTGTACAGTCCAATCGCCAGAAGGCCCTGAACCGCGCGGCGGTGGCGGTGGTTCTGCTGGTCACGCTCGTCTACCTGGTTCCGATCTACTGGATCACCTCTACCGCTTTCAAGCCGCGCAGCCTGGCCACGACTGTTCCGCCGACCGTGCTGTTCCAACCCGAAGTGACGTCTTTCATTAAGCTGTTCACCAAGCGTGTACAGATGATCGGCGAAGTCGATCCAGAGGTGTACCAGAAGGCGCCGTGGTGGGAGAAACGCATCTACGAACTGGGCGAGCGCTTCATCAAAGATGGCAACGGCAACATCGAGCTGTCGGCCTACCCCAACCGCTTCCTCAACAGTTTGATCGTCGCGGTGGTGAGCACGTTTCTGGCGGTGGCGATGGGCACGTTGACGGCCTATGGTTTCTCGCGCTTCCGCATGCCGGGCGAGCAGGATTGGCTGTTTTTCATCCTCAGCACGCGCATGCTGCCGCCGGTGGTGGTGGCGATCCCCATGTTCCTCATGTATCGCGTCGTGGGACTGGTGGACACGCACGTGGGGTTGATCATCCTGTACACCGCGTTCAACCTGTCGTTCTCGGTGTGGCTGATGAAAGGGTTCATCGACGAGATTCCCAAGGAGTACGAAGAGGCCGCGCTGGTGGACGGCTACACGCGCATGGAGGCGTTCTTCAGGATCGTGCTGCCGCAGGCGGCCACCGGCATCGCCGCCACGGCCGTGTTCTGCTTCATCACGGCCTGGAACGAGTATGCGTTCGCGCTGATGATGACCAACCGCCGCGCGCAGACCGCCCCGCCCTTTATTCCGTCACAGCTGGGTTCAGGCATCACAGACTGGACCGCCATCGCAGCCGGCACCTTCCTATTCCTTCTGCCCGTGGCCATCTTCACGTTCCTGCTGCGCAAGCACCTGCTGCGCGGAGTGACCTTCGGGGCGATAAGGAAGTGAAGGAGGTGAAGGCAGTGAGATTCCCTCCCCCTTTTGCAAGGGGGAGGGGCGGGGAGGGGGTGCTCACCTCCTTCACTTCCTTTACTGATTTGATATGACATTCAGACAGCTCAGCGCAAAGTACCTGGAGCCTGGCTGCATGTGGTTGATGGTGCTGGGCATCGTGACCCTGTGCCAGCCCTGGAGCCAGATCCTGCACGTCTACGGCGTGACCATCACGCTGGTCGGACTGGTGGGCTTCTCGATCTTCTCGAAGATCAAGCCGCTGCCCGAGGACGAATGATGGTGCCGTTGAAGATGGGCATGGTCGGCGGCGGCCTGGATGCGTTGGTCGGTGCATGACCTTCATCGCCGCCGTGGTGGACAGCGATGCCGGCCAGGCGAAGTGGACGGCGATGAAGAATTACTTAAGCTAGGAACGGTCCACGAATCACGAATCACGGTTTCAGCGTCATGGGTCACGAATCACGGGGTTTCTAATGGCCGACATCGCACTCAAAGACGTCGAGAAATATTTCGGCGACAACTACATCATCCGCAAGCTCAACCTGGAGATCCAGCACCGGGAGTTTCTGGTGCTGCTCGGGCCCTCGGGGTGCGGCAAGACCACGACTCTGCGGGCCATCGCTGGTCTCGAAGACATCGACAGCGGCGAGATCCTCATCGATGGGCAACCGGTCCAGAGCCGACAGGCCGCGGACCGCGACATCGCTTTCGTATTCCAGCTATTCGCCCTGTATCCGCACCTGACCGCTTACGAGAACATCGCCTTTCCGCTGCGCGCGACCCAGGAGAGCAAGAACGTGGTGGATCAGCGCGTGTGCGAGGTCGCCAAGGCGCTGCGCATCGAAGCCCTGCTGGACAAGCGGCCGTCGGCCTTATCCGGCGGCGACATGCAGCGCGTGGCCATCGGCCGGGCGCTCGTGCGCCGGCCCAAGGCCCTGCTGATGGACGAGCCGATCGGCGCACTCGACGCCAAGCTGCGGGAGGAGATGCGGGCCGAGCTCAAGCACATCCACCTCCAGAACGAAGCCACGACGGTCTACGTCACCCACGACCAGGTCGAGGCCATGGCGATGGCCGACAAGATCGCCATCATGAACGAAGGCGTCCTGCAGCAGGTCGGCTCTCCCTCCGACGTCTATCAATATCCGGCCAACCTGTTCGTTGCGCAGTTCGTCGGCAGCCCGATCATGAACGTCGTCAACGGAGCGGTCAGGCCCGGCGATGGCTACACGCACGTGGTGCTAGGCGAGGACGACGCCGTCCTGCGCTTCCCCAATGAGCTCTACCACAAGGTGGTGGAGCAGCGGCACGCCGAAGACGAGCTCGCGATCGGGGTTCGCCCGGAGGGAGTGCTGGTGGCGCGCCAGGCCACCGACGGCTACATTCCGGTGGAGGCGCACATCATCGAGCCGCTGGGCCCCTACGATATCGTCGACCTGAAGTTCGGCAAGCAGCTGTTGCGCGCGCGCACTGCGAGCGGCTACGTGGAGAAGGCGGGGGACGTGGTGTGGGCCCGCCTGGACGAGAAGCAGACTCACTTCTTCAACACCCGCACCGGTGAATCCCTGCAGATCAGGCTCTGAGCCGATATGGCCCACGTCGAGTTGCGCAGCATCAGCAAGAAGTTTCGCCGGCACACGGCGCTTAACGACCTGAGCCTGGACATCGGCGACGGCGAGTTCTTCGTCCTGCTCGGGCCCACGGGCGCCGGCAAGTCCACCACGCTGCGGCTGATCGCGGGGCTGGATGCCCCGGACTCGGGCTCGATATTGATCGGCGGCGAGGACGTTGGCAAGTGGAGCGCAGCCGAGCGCGACGTTGCGCTCGTGTTCCAGTACTACTCGCTGTACCCGCACTACACGGTGCGCGAGAACCTGGAGTTTCCGCTCAAATCCAAGCATCGCCGGATCAGCGCGGACGACATCTCCGGCCGCGTGGCGCGGGCGGCCAAGACGCTGCGCATCGAGCACCTGCTCGAGCGCAAGACCGACCGGCTCTCCGGCGGCGAGATGCAGCGCGTGTCGATCGGCCGCGCGATCGTGCGGCAGCCCCGGGTGTTCCTCATGGACGAGCCGCTGTCCAACCTGGACGCCAAACTGCGCGAGATCCTGCGTGCGGAGCTCAAGGATCTGCAGATGAAGCTCGGGGCCACCTTCCTATACGTCACGCACGACCAGGTCGAGGCCATGAGCATGGGCGACAAGGTCGGCGTGCTCAATCACGGCCGCATCGTCCAGATCGGAACCCCGCACCAGATCTACAACCGGCCGCGCGACACCTTCGTGGCCACCTTCGTCGGCTCGCCGGCCATGAACCTGTTGTCCGGCGTGATCCGGGATGGGAGGGTGATGGTCGCTCCCGGGAAGCTGGAGATCCCGGTGGAGGCCGAGGTTGCAACGCGGCTGCCGCAGGGCTCGGACCGGGTGATGCTCGGCGTACGCTCGGAGGACGTGGTGGTGGGCCCGGGCGGGGGGCTTGAAGGCCGGGTCTACGGGGTAGAGAATCACGGGGTGGAGAAGATCGTCACCCTGAAGGTCGATGACCATCTATTGAAGGCGACGGTTCCGGCGCGCATGGCCATTGCGGTCGACAGCACGGTTCCCTTTACATTCAATCCGAGGAAGCTCCAGTTCTTCGACGCGCAGACCGGAGTCAACCTCGGCTCAGTTAAGGAGGAAGTCAATCATGGCTAAAATTCTGTTCAAGAATGTCAACGTGCTGGATTGCACCGGCGCGCCGCCGTTCACAGGCCAGGTCCTGGTAGAGGGGAACCGCATCAAGGCCGTCGCTCCGCAGGGCACGACCGTCGCCTCCGACGGGGCGCAGGTAGTCGACGGCGGGGGCGCTACGCTGATGCCGGGGTTGATCGAGGCCCACTCGCACCTCACCTTCCTCGACACCTCGGACCTGGAAAGCCTGGGCTTCGTGCCGCCCGAGGAGCACACGCTGCGCACGGCCAAGAACGCTAAGAAGCTGCTGGACCAGGGCTTCACCGCCTGCAACAGCGCGGCGTCGGCCAAGGCCCGCTTGGATGTCGTGATCCGCAATGCGATCGACGCGGGCGACATTCCTGGACCTCGCACGCGCGCTGCGAGTCCCGAGCTGGCGACCACAGCCGGGCTGGGCGACGTGCGCCTGCGCCACATGCATCGGGAGACCTTCGCCATCATCTGCGACGGCGCCGAGGAGTTCCGCAAGACGGCCCGCGAAATGGTCCGCGAGGGCGTGGACACGCTCAAGATCAACCCCTCGGGCGACGAGTTCGTCCCTCACTGCCGCGCCCATCAAACGGTGATGACGGAAGCGGAGATCGAAGCCGTGTGCGAAGTCGGGCGCATGCACGACAAGCGCGTGGCGGCCCACGCGCGCAGCGCGCAGTCAGTGAAGCTGAGCCTCAAGCACGGCGTGGAGGTCATCTATCACGCCACCCTGGTTGACGACGAGGCCTGTGCCGCGCTGGAAGCTGCCAAAGATTGGGTGTTCGTGGCGCCAACGCTGGGCATCACCTACACCACGCTCAACGAAGCAGCCAAGTGGGGCATCACCACCCAGGTCGCCGAGAGCATGGGCCTGCGCCGCGAACTGGAGGTCGCCATCAAGAACATGAAGGAGCTGAAGAAGCGCGGCGTGCGCGTGCTGCCGGGCGGAGACTACGGCTTCGCATGGAACCTCAACGGGACCAACGCCCGTGACATCGAGCACTTCGTGAACCTGCTGGGCTTCTCGCCGATGGACGCGATCCTGTCCGCCACCAAGCTGGGCGGCGAGATCATGATGATGGGCAAGGAGCTGGGCCAGATCAAACCCGGCTTCCTCGCCGATATTCTGTTGGTGGACGGCAATCCACTGGCCAACGTGAAGATCCTGCAGGACGCGGACAAGCTGCTCGCCATCATGAAGGATGGGCAGTTCCACAAGCAGCCCACCATCGCTGGAGCGGCGCAGCGCCAGATCGCCTGATCCTCGCCGGCATACCTTAAAGCTGAGCGCCCGGGTCCCCGGGCGCTCTTTTTTTTGGTTCCAATCGCTCCCCGAAGCATGCCTATGCGGCAGTGCAGCAGGACTGGACGGATCGGACCGGCGGCCGCGCGCGCCGTAGCCGGCCTCTGGACTCGTTATCTCAGCGCCACGCTCCGATTCCCGCGGCGGACCGCGTTTGCTGGCGCTAACCTCATTTCACTAAACAACGTACGCCCGGCCACCGACGCCTGGGTGCCGGCCACTGAATATTTAGTCAAACCCGCGACGCCCGTGCGGGCCGGGACATTGCGGCGCATCATAGAAAATCCAGAAGCATCTTTTTCTTATCCTCTTGACATGTGCCTTAGTTTAGTGCCAAGCTTTTACTAAACATAAAAACTAAACACCGTGCGGCGTGCGGAAGGTTTGGCAGACACCCTGGGTGATCCGTAGCGCCGCGGCACAGGGTACCGCTGCGGTTCCTGCCGCCACCGGCAGCAGACGCCGAAGCGGCGTTCAATCGATTACACAGAGGAGATGCACATGCTCAAGCTGCGCAAATGTCTCATCGGTGCCGCGATGGTCGGCTTGTGTGCGACAGCGGTGATGCCGGTTCACGCGAAGGACCTCACGTTATGCTGGGCGGCCTGGGACCCGGCCAACGCACTGGTCGAGCTGTCCAAGGACTTCACGACCAAGACTGGAATTGCGATGAAGTTCGAGTTCGTTCCCTGGCCTAACTTTGCCGATCGGTTCATCAATGAGCTCAACTCGAAAGGCAAGCTGTGCGACCTGATGATCGGCGACAGCCAGTGGATCGGCGGCTCGGCGACCCAGGGGCACTACATCAAGCTGAACGACTTCTTCGCCAAGGAAGGCATCAAGATGGAGGACTTCCTTCCGGCCACCGTCTACGGCTATTCGACCTGGCCGAAGGGTACGCCCAACTACTGGGCTCTGCCGGCGATGGGTGACGCCAACGGCTGGGTCTATCGCAAGGACTGGTTCTCGCGGCCCGAGCTGCGCAAGGAGTTCAAGGACAAGTACAAGCGCGAGCTGGCGGCGCCCAAGACTTGGACCGAGCTCAAAGAGGTCGCGGAGTTCTTCCAGGGCCGCACCATCGATGGCAAGAAGGTGTACGGCGCCGCCATCTTCACCGAGCGCGGCTCCGAGGGCATCACCATGGGCGTCACCTCGGCTTTGTATCCGTGGGGGTTCCAGTATGACGATCCCAAGCACCCCTATCAGATGAAAGGCTTCGTCAACTCACCCGACGCCATAGCCGCGCTGGAGTTCTACAAGGCGGTGTACAAGTGCTGCACGCCGCCCGGCTACACCAACGCCTACATGCAGGAGGGCCTGGACGCCTTCAAGTCCGGCCAGGTGGCGATGATGATGAACTGGT
>JBGPOV010000151.1:0-8659 GCA_041488255.1 Gammaproteobacteria bacterium
AGTGCGCATCTCGTTCGGCGAGAGCGGCATCGGCTGGATTCCCTATGCGCTCGAGCGCATGGACTTCGAGTGGGAGGACCGTTTCCGCGACCTCGGCCTGAAGATGAAGCCGAGCGATTACTGGCGGCGCCAGTGCAAGGGCACGTTCCAGTTCGATCGCATCGGCGGCAAGCTGATCGACGAGATGGGTGTGGAGTCGATCATGTGGGGCTCCGACTATCCGCACGCTGACGGCGTGTGGCCGGAGTCGTCGAAGTATATCGAGGAGCAGTTCGACCACCTGCCGGCCGACGTCGTGCACAAGATCACCTGCGAGAACGCCGGGAAGTTCTACCGCTTGATGTAGCCGCCGCGAGGCTCGTGCGCCCGGGGTACTCGCAGCCGCTCGTCGGTGAGGTTCCTCGCGATTTCAAGCATGCAGCCTTCGTTGCCTTGCGCCGTGATGCCCGCAATATGCACGATACGCGTGGCCAGCTCGATCACAAAGAACACGTAGTAGCTGACCAACCCGTGCAGGCACCAGACTTCGGCAGTGGAGCGCTGGCGATGGAGACGTGCGCCGCTGTTCAGCGTCTCCAAGCGGGGCATGCTCGGTAACACCCTGACCGCCAACATCTCGGTACAGAAATTGGGGAGAGCCGGATCTCCTTGGAGGACCTCGCTACTCGACGTTGAGTTGCCGTGGTTGGACGGCTTGGTGAGAACCACCGTTACTGTCTCTCGGCCTCGAGGACGGGGTGATCCGGCCGCGGCCGCAGCCCCGCCGCTACAAGCCGGCGCTCATGCGCTGGACTCGCCTGCTACAATCGCGGTCATGAACCCACGTGATCTGGACTTCCCGTTGCCGGCGGACCCGAAGCGCGCGGACTTTGCCGACATCCAGACCGCGCTCCGGGCGGGTCCTGATGAGTTTCCATTCCGCTGCGAGCTGAGTCTGGAACCGCTGATCGCCTTCTGGACCGGGAGCCTCGCGGCCGAGGGCCCGGCCAAGGCGGCACTCGCCCGGATCGTGGGCGACGAGGTTCGCGGTGCACCCGAACTGATGGGCACCATCACGGACGCCTCCGTGATCGAGCGGCACCGGGACCTGGTCGACATCCTGATGGCGGCGGTGTTCCCGCGAGCCTCCTGGGAGCAGGAGTACGGCGCCGCAATGTTCCCCTTCCAGCTCCGGGGTTTTTACGCCACGCCGCTCATGCAACGCCTGTTGCTAGACGAGGACGGCGCCATCCGCACACGGGTCAACCTCGACGCGCCCATGGTTGCGGCGATGCGGATGGGCTATGCCTACGCCCTGGTCCTGCGCCGGGTTTACGGCATCGAAGTGGACGTCGACTACCCGCTGATCTGCGCGGTGACCGATCCCGACACCGGACTAGAGCGACACTTCCGCGTGTTCTTCGACTGGCGGTTCGAGGAGGTTGTGGCCAGAAACGGTGTGCCGCCGCTGAGCGACGAAGTGCGGCAGCACCTGCACGCGAACCTGCTCGATCCTGCCTGGCTGCGTGAAGCCTTGCCGCCCGAGCAGTTCGTCATTCGCGGGTTCACGATTTTCCGGGCGATGGAGGTGACCGACCAGGAGGTCCTCTCGGGGCTCAAGCGTGACCTCATCGACCGGGAGTCGATCGTCTCCGACGAGCGGTTTCTCGGATTGCAGAACCGGCTGCGCACGCTGTTCCGACGTCCCCAGCTGCTCCTGGGTCTGGCCGCCATCGATGGTGACCGCGTGCTGCTGCTCAACTACGGCACGCGTCACGAGAACGCCTGCATTTTCGCTGACTCCTCGCACTACCGCACGTCGGATTTTGCGGGGTCTGTGTTCGAGCGCGCGGTGCAAGCGGGCCGCCCGCTCATCGTGCGCGACCTCGCCGCGCTGCCCCAGCGGACGCGAACCGAGGACGACGCTATCCGAAGCGGCGTTCGGAACAAGGTCGTCGCGCCGCTGCATTATCAGGACAGAATCATCGGCGTGCTGTCGCTGGGTTCGCCCAACCCGGGGGACCTGGATGCCCACCACCTGCCGAAGCTCAACGAGGTGTTGCCGCTGTTCTCCATGGCCGTCCAGCGCAGCATGGAGGAGCTGAACACCCGCGTCCAGACCCAGATGAAGGAGAAGTTCACGGCGATCCACCCCGTGGTGGAGTGGCGGTTTCGCAAGGCCGTGCTCGACGGCCTGGAGACGCACGGCGATCCCGCCGGCCTGGAGCTCCAACCCATCGTGTTCCCGGACGTTTACCCGCTCTATGCGCTCTCCGACATCCGCGGCTCTTCGACGCAGAGGGCGCTCGCCATCCAGAGCGACCTCCTGACCCAGCTCGGTTTGGCCCGCGAGGTCATCCAGACGGCTCACCAGACCCGGCAGCTGCCCGCGCTCCACGAGCTGCTCTATCGGATCGACAAGGGCATCGCCGACGTAGGGGGCGAGCTGGCCGCCGGCGCCGAGGTCGGGGTGATCGCCCGCCTAAGGTCCGACGTCGAAGGGCTGTTCGAGCACCTGCAGACTTTCGGCGGGGCCGTGCAGGCTCGAATCGAGGCGTACCGGACGGCTCTCGACCCCCAGCGCGGAGTGGTCTATCGGCGCCGGCAGGTCTTCGAGGAGAGCGTCACCCGCATCGCCGAGACGATCTCCGCTCGCCTAGACCTCGAGGACCAGGCGGCCCAGGCCATGTATCCGCATTACTTCGAGAAGCAGAAGACCGACGGCGTCGATCACCAGATCTACGTCGGCGCCTCGCTGGTGGAGGACGGTGGCTTCGACCCGCTCTACCTCAAGAATTTGCGGCTCTGGCAGCTTATGGTGGTCTGTGGCATCGCCGCCCGGGCCGATCAGCTCGCGGCCGACCTGCCGGTGCCGCTACAAACCACACACCTGGTCCTCGTGCAGCACACGCCGCTGTCTATCCGGTTCCGCTTCGACGAGAAGCGCTTCGATGTGGGTGGTGCCTACGACATCCGGTACGAGATCGTCAAGAAGCGCATCGACAAAGCGCTGGTGCGGGGCTCGAGCGAGCGCATCACCCAGCCCGGTAAGATCGCCATCGTTTATACCCAGCCCGACGAGGCGGCCGAGTATCGCACCTACATCGAGTACCTGCAGCACCTGGGTTATCTCGGCAGCGAAGTCGAGGACCTCGAGCTCGGCGAGCTGCAGGGCGTCCACGGCCTGCGGGCGCTCCGGGTCACGGTGACTCTCCGCGCTCCCCAGCTGGAGCGGCCGATCGCGCTGCGCGCACTTGAGCGGGTGCCAACCGTCGTCTGATCCGACGCAATGCAGGGCAAGGAGCCCGAGTCTGCCGGGGCCGCCGGACCAAGCCCTGCTACGCACCAGCCATTCGCCAACCTGAAGGCCCTAATCAAGACGAAAGATCCAGGCTAGCTGGCCAAAGAGGCCAGGAAGCTTGGCCGAACGCTCAGCGCTTCTCCGGCGGAATGTCCTTGATCCGCCGGCTGTGAGCAGCAATGTCCTCGCGGCTATAGCTCAAGGACCGGCGCTTGTCCGAAGGCGGGCGCTTGGCAACGGAAAGCCCCGGGCGCCATTCCGTCGCCGGGCGTATGGGCCGCGCAACGAAGCCGCCGCCGCAGTTGGGGCAGACGTTGAGAAGCAGGTTCTCCACGCAATCGGCGCAGAACGTGCATTCGTAGGAGCATATCCGTGCGACTGTTGAAGCCGGCGGAAGGTCACGGTCGCAGCATTCGCAGTTTGGTCGCAGCTCGAGAGCCATCGCGTTCACCTCCTTGATGGACTGCGAACAGGCTAACATCCTAAGCTCTGGCGGAAATGACAAAGACCCCTCGAAATCCGCCAACCCGCACAATCGAGATCGTTGCCTTCCCGGACGTCCAGTTGCTCGATGTCACGGGGCCGCTGCAGGTCTTCGCGTCGGCCAACGAAATGAGGCGCCTGTCGGGACAACCACCGCACTATGCTATTCGCGTGGTCGCGAAGTCGTCCCCCGTCATTTCATCGTCCGGGCTCGCCGTCCTGGTCCACGGGCTGTCGCCTCACGAGCGGTCGATCGATACGCTCATCGTTGCCGGGGGCGCAGGGGTTCACGCGGCGTCGCAGGACAAGCGACTGATTTCCTGGCTGGCCGAGCGTGCCTCTGCGGCGAGACGGGTCGCTTCAGTTTGTACAGGCGCGTTGGTTCTTGGCGCAACGGGCTTGCTGGACGGTAAGCGCGTCGTTACGCACTGGGCTGAATGTGAGCGCCTCGCTCGACGCTACCCGAAAGCGCGAGTGGAGATCGACCCGATATTCCTGCAGGATGGCAAGGTCTGGACCTCGGCTGGCGTGACGGCCGGGATCGACATGTCCCTCGCCATGGTCGAAAAAGACATCGGGCATGCTGCCGCGATCGTGGTCGCGCGGGATCTAGTCGTATTCCTGAAACGTCCCGGGGGCCAATCGCAGTTCAGTGCCGCGCTGGCGCTGCAGCAGAGCGATAGCCGTCTCGATCAGCTGCATAGCTGGATCGCCGGTCACCTCGCCGAGGATCTTTCAGTCCCCGCACTTGCGGCCCGCGCCCGCATGAGCGAGCGCACCTTTCTGCGTCACTACAGTGCTGCAATGGGACAGACACCCGCGCGCGCTGTGGAGAGGATGCGTGTGGAGGCGGCGCGCCAGTTGCTCGCAACAACCCGCTTGCCCATTAAGCAGATAGCGGCCAAATGCGGGTTCGGATCCGAGGAAACGATGCGCCGGAGGGTCTTGCACAAGGTAGGCGTCACTCCGAGCGAATACCGCTCCCGGTTCTCCTCGGCCGAGCGTAGAAAGGGCGAGCAAAGGAAGGCTAACGCAAACGTGCGCTAAACGGTACTATCCGGCACCAGTCGCCCGGCCGAGCTCACAAGTGCGGCCGCGATGCCGGAACGAGGCGCGGGGCCCAACCCACATGAACGACGGTCGCGAAACCAAACTGAGACTGTCACTCGACCGACTGCAGTCGACCGCCGAAATCGTGGTTCTAAATACTTGAGGCGAAAAAAAAGAGAAGGCAGGTTAACCTGCCTTCTCTCTTTTGCGAAACTGAAGCCTGGTGTGGGCTTAGTTCGTCGGCGCCGGCTGCTGGGTGGTCTTTTTCTTGGTGGACTTCTTCTTGGAGGTGCTGGACTTCGTGCTGTCGTCGGCTGCACGGCCGGGCTTGGTGCCCGGGGCCTTATCGGTCTTGACGCTGTCGTCGGCTGCACGGCCCGGCTTGGTACCCGGGGCCTTATCGGTCTTGACGCTGTCGTCGGCTGCACGGCCGGGCTTGATACCCGGGGCCTTATCGGTCTTGACGCTGTCGTCGGCTGCACGGCCGGGCTTGCTCAGATTGGCGGGGTCGGTCTTGACCGCGCTGCCTTCGTCGATCGAGCGGCCGGGCTTGGCGGCCGATTTGGCCGGGTCGGCCTTCACATCATCCGCATAGCCGGGAAGCGCAATCGCGACCAGCCCGGCAACTGCTAGCGCTGAAATCAATGCACGCATGAAAATTTCTCCTGTTTGAGGTCCCCCGCGCCGCTTGCCGGGGTAGTTGACTGCAGTCATCGTTTTCTTGGTTGCCGCTACAACGATGGGAAGAGGCGAGCTTCCGGGACGAATCATCTCAAGCTGAGCCTTGCGGGGGGAATTCCACATTGGAATACGTCCCTATAACTTTAGTGATAGGGAAGGGTGACGGACGAGGGGCGAGGAGCTAGGGATTGGGGGTCCACCTGATCTCGAAACTCTACGAGAAAAGCAGTGTCGGTATTCAGCGATGCCAAGATGACAACCGCGCTGCTTGATCGCGTCACCCACCGTTGCGACATCATCGAGACGGGCAACGACAGCTATCGACTGAAGAAGCGCAGCTAACCCGCCGACAAACAGACCGCAGAACCAAGGAGAAAACCTTCACACCAAATCCCTAAAAACCGAATCCGGCCCTGCTCAGTTTTGCGTGATCACAGCTGCTGGAGGCTCGAAGGCGGGAGCGTGAGAAAATGGAGTCCAGCTGACCGGACAGAATCACCAGTACTGGATATGAGAACCAACAAACAAGAACTGACTCGTTCTACCTCCTCCTCGGAGCAAATCGCTTCGCCCTTTGCCGGCCCGGCGGCGCGACCCCAGCCAGCGCAGCCGCGCATCCTGCGCCGCATCCTGGCGCTGGACGATTTCGAGGACGCAGCGCGCCGGGTTATTCCACGCCCGATTTTCGGCTACGTCACGGGCGGCGCCGAAACGAACGCATCGCTGCGCGCGAATCGGGCCGTTTGGGACGAGATCGCCTTGGTTCCCAGGACCCTGGTGGACACGTCCGGGCGCACGCATAAGACCACACTCTTCGGCCGTACCTACGATGCGCCCTTCGGGATCGCGCCGATGGGCGGGACCGCCATGGTTGCCTACGAGGGCGACCTCGTGCTCGCGCGCGCCGCGGCGGGGGCCAACGTTCCGATGATCCTGAGCGGCGGTTCGCTCACGCCCCTCGAGCGGGTCCGCCAAGCGGGACCGACCGCCTGGTTTCAGGCCTATCTTCCAGGCGAGGCCGGTCCCATCACGGAGCTCGTGGAGCGAGTGGCGCGCGCTGGCTACGACACGTTCGTTCTTACGGTCGACGTGCAGGTGGCGGCCAACCGCGAAAACAATGTGCGCAGCGGCTTCCACACCCCGCTGCGCCCCACCCTGCGCCTCGCCTGGGACGGTATCATCCGACCGCGCTGGCTCTTCGGCATGTTTCTGCGCACGCTGTTGCTCCACGGGATGCCGCACTTCGAGAACATGGGCCGGCGCGTTCCCCTCATCTCACGCACCGAGGAGCGCGAGCCTGGGCGGCGCGACAAGCTCTCCTGGAAGCATCTCGAGCTGATCCGCAGCCTGTGGAAGGGGCGTCTCGTGGTGAAGGGCATACTCGACAAGGTCGACGCCCGCATCGCCCGCGAGAGCGGCGCCGACGGGATCATCGTCTCGAATCACGGCGGGCGGCAGCTGGACGGTGCCGTTGCGCCGCTTCGCGTGCTGTCCGGGATCGCCGCCCAGGCCGGCGGGATGACCGTGATGATGGACAGCGGTGTGCGGCGCGGCACCGACGTATTGAAGGCGCTCGCTCTTGGCGCACAGTTCGTCTTCCTCGGGCGGCCGTTCCTCTACGCGGCCGCGATCGCTGGCGAGCCTGGTGTCCGTCACGCCGTCAAACTCCTCCAGGATGAGATCGACCGGGACATGGCCCTGCTTGGCATCAATGCGCTCGCGGAGCTGCGGCGGGAGCTCTTGACGTCCGCGCGCGGGCCGGAGTTTCTGGAGAAGTGACGAGATACGGACCCGAGTATTGCCGAATTTAGGCTCCGCTGCTGACCTTCGACAAGAATGCGGCGAGGCTGTCGATTAGAGACGCGATGCGACAAATGCGCGCGTTTTGGGTCCGCTTCAGAGCGAATCCCTGAGTTTCAGCGCACGTCGAGTACGAGCTTCCCTCTAAGGTGACGGCTTTCGCTCATCGCGTGGGCCGCGGCAGCGTCCGATAGGGGATAGCGCCTGATCTCAGGAGGACGCACGGCACCTGATAGCGCGAGTGCGATGATGCGCTCGAGATGGCTTCGGTCGCGACCGACCTGCGGGCGGTACGCGCGAACGTCCGTCCGTGGCGAGGGGGGTGCCGATGCGCCCGAGGCGATGAACGCGGCGCGACCACCAGATCGCAACACGGCAAATGACTTCAATGCCACTTCGCCTCCTACCGTGTCGAAGACCGCATCACAGGCCGATACTCTGTGCGTGAAATCCTCGGTCCGATAGTCGATGATCTCGTCTGCGCCGAGCCCGCGCACGTAGGCATGGTTCGCGGCGCTCGCGGTGGTGACCACACGCGCCCCGATGTGCTTCGCGAGCTGGATCGCAAAACCCGCGACGCCGCCCGCACCGCCCTGGATCAGAATCGTCTCGCCACGCGCCAGCTAGAGTGTGTCCTCGATCGAAACTAGAGCCGTCAAACCGGCGAGCGCAAGCGCGGCGCATTCCACATGCGACAGCGCGTCGGGTTTGCTCGCCACGATCGCTGCCTTGATCGCGATCTTCTCCGCATACGCGCCCTCCTGGCCCACGTCACAGACACCGAAGACCGGATCACCCACTTTGAAATCGCTCACCCCTGCGCCCAGCGCGGCGACGACACCGGAGAAGTCTCGGCCCGGCACGTACGGAAAGCGCGAAACGGGTGCATAGCTTCCGGCACGCATTTTACAGTCGGCTGCATTCACACTCGCGGCATGAACATCCACGAGCAGTTCGCCCCGGCCAGCCACGGGGTCAGGTAAGTCGCCGTACTGCAAGACCTCGGGACCCCCATGTCGCATGAAGAAGGCGGCTTTCATCGATGTTCCGATCTCCTCAATAGAACCGGGCTTCAGCATACCACCCAGCAGGGCAAGCTTCACTTATCGGGCCCCGTTGCCGATCTGGCCTGCTGTCGCGCGCGGCCGCCCTCAGTGGTCTTTGCAGGCGTTTGCTGATCTGATTGCCCTCTCGATCTCCGTGTACTTGATCTGAGTGATGCCAAAAGGGGCATTCTTGAGGAACAAATCCGGACTGATCATGGTTCCCGCTTCGATGTCCTGCGGATACACCTTGATCTCATCCAAAGTCTTGCCCTGCTGCAAGCCCTGCGTCGTCGCTGTGATCACGATCGCGACGGCGGGG
>JBGPOV010000152.1:0-8613 GCA_041488255.1 Gammaproteobacteria bacterium
ACTCGTGGGAGATCCCGACCAGCTGATCCGTCAGGCCAAGGGCGGCGACAATCTCGGTGGCAGACGGCAACAGGGAAACTATGCGCATGCTCGGGCTCCCGCATCGAGGTGGAGATCAGCAAAGACGAATCCGTCCCGCTCGACGACCTCGCCCGAACGCAACGCGATGGGCCGATCGAACATGGGGCCGGCGCAGCAGAACGTGTGGAACTCGCCGTTCTCACCGCAAGGATCGACGCCTGCAGGTAATCGATGCAGCAGTGAGTCGTCGAACGTTTGACCCGCAAACTCGCGCGGAAGGTGTTTCGGATCGACGGTCGTGAGCACCGCGCGCAGTCCTGCCGCGATCATTTCCCGCGACAGGACGGAGGTTGTGGCCCCCCAGAGCGGGAACACCGGCGCGATGCCGCTGCCGGCCAGCTGCTTCTCCCGATAGGCGCGGACGTCCGCGAGGAACAGATCGCCGAAGGCCATGTGGCTCACACCGTCGGCGCGCGCGGCTTCGACGAACCGGCCGATGATCCGCTCGTACTCGGCGTTCGAGCAGGGATGGGGCAAGGCGATCCAGTGCAGCGGAAGGCCCGCGGCGTGGGCCTGGGCCTCGGTCAGTTCGCGGCGCACACCATGCATGGCGACGCGGTCGAAGGCGGCGTTGAAGGTGGTGAACAGCCCTACGATCTCGTACTCGCCGCGGCTGCGCAGAACATGCAACGCCCACGCACTGTCCTTGCCGCTGGACCAGGACAGGAGGAGCTTCGGTTTGGACATGTCCCGTCAGCCGCGCGGCGTCTGCTCCAATTCGGCGCGGGCGTGGCGCCACGCCCGCGCCGGCAACAGCTATGCCGCCTTGTTCTGCACCGGCGCGATGACGCCGGCGGTGGGCGAGCTAGGCGAGGCGGAGTACGGCTTCTTCGCCATGCGGCCTGCGAGATAGGCCTCGCGGCCGGCCTCGACCGCTTTCTTCATCGCGCTCGCCATCAACACCGGGTCCTTCGCGGCTGCGATGGCCGTGTTCATCAGCACGCCGTCGCAGCCCAGCTCCATGGCGATGGCCGCGTCGGAGGCCGTGCCCACGCCCGCGTCCACCAGCACCGGGACCTTGGCGTTGTCGATGATGATCTGGAGGTTCCAGGGGTTGAGGATCCCCATGCCGGAGCCGATCAAAGACGCGAGCGGCATCACGGCGATGCAACCGATCTCCTCGAGCTGTTTGGCGATGATCGGGTCGTCCGAGGTGTACACCATGACCTGGAACCCTTCCTTCACCAGCGTCTGGGCTGCGTAGAGCGTTTCCACCACGTTCGGGTAGAGCGTGTGGGGATCGCCCAGCACCTCGAGTTTCACCAGCGCGTGCCCGTCCAGCAGCTCGCGCGCCAGGCGCAGCGTGCGCACCGCATCCTGCGCAGAGTAGCAGCCGGCGGTGTTGGGCAGGATGGTGAAGCGGTTGGGCGGGAGCGCGTCCAGCAGACTCGGTTCGCCCGGGTCCTGGCCGATGTTGGTGCGACGGATGGCGACGGTGACGATCTGCGCGCCGCTTGCCTCCACCGCTGCGCGCGTCTGTGCGAAGTCTTTGTATTTGCCGGTACCTACCAGCAGGCGGGACGAGTAAGTCTTGCCGGCCACGACGAGTTGGTCCATTTGGGAGTCCTCGCGGCTAACCACCGCCGACGGCGACCACGATCTCGATGCTGTCGCCGTCGGACAGGGGCTGTTGATCGAAACGCCCGCGCGGCACGATCTCACCGTTGCGCTCGAGCGCCACGCGCTTGCCGGTGAGCTGGAGGCTGGCGATGAGCTGGGCGGCGGTGAGCGGGGCCTCGAACCGGCGGCGTTCACCGTTGACGGTGAGGGAGATCATTGCGCTAGCGCAGGCAGACTGGATAAGACAATTCTATCAGGATGCGGGCAGCGCCGAGCAGAGAGTTTCAGGCGGGAATGCGGTCTTCTTCCACCGCGTGGCACGCGACCAGCGAGCCTTGCGGCTCTGCCTTCAGTTCCGGGCGCTCAGCGCGGCAGCGCTGATTCGCGAGAGGGCAGCGCGGATGAAAGGCACAACCCGAGGGCGGGTCGAGCGGGTTTGCCACTTCCCCAGCCACCGGCGTGCGCGGACGTCCACTCATGTCCAGATCCGGAATCGCATCGAGCAGCATGCGGGTATAGGGATGCCGGGGACGCGAGAACAGCGTCGCAGCCCCGGACAGCTCCACCAGCCGCCCGAGGTACATTACGCCCACGCGCGTGGCCATCTGTGACACCACCGCGAGATTGTGCGAGATGAACAGATAGGTCAACCCGAGCCTGTCCTGCAGCTCCTTCATGAGGTTGAGGATCTGCGCCTGCACCGACACGTCCAGCGCCGAGGTCGGCTCGTCGCACACCAGGAACTCGGGCGCCGAGGACAACGCGCGTGCGATCGAGATGCGTTGGCGCTGGCCGCCGGAGAACTCGTGCGGATACTTGTCGCCGTCCGCGGGCGACAGCCCCACCTGCGCGAGCAGCTCGGCGACGCGGCCAATAGCGTGGGTTCGCGTGGTGAGCAAGCCATGCGCGCGAAGCGGCTCGGCGACGATGTCCGTCACGCGCCAGCGTGGATTCAAGCTCGCGTAGGGGTCCTGGAAGATCATCTGCATGCGGCGCCGGACCTCGGCGGGCCAGATGCCCGCCGCAGACGTCGTCTGCGGGCTGCCGTCGAACTCGATGCGTCCCCGAGACGGCGGATAAAGACCGACGATCAACCGCGCGACGGTTGACTTGCCACACCCCGACTCTCCCACCAGCGCCAGCGTTTCGCCCCTGCGCACCTCCAGCGAGAAGTCGTCCACGGCTCGCAGGAGCTGACGGGGCGCGCGTTCGACCGCGCGGTTCAGCCACGGCTTCGAAACGTCGAAGTCGCGGCCGACGCCGTGCAGGGCGATCAGCGGCCGCGCGGCGTCAGCTCGCGGGGGCGTCGCCATGAAGCCAGCACGCGGCGCGCCGGTCGCCGGTGTCGAACAGCGGGGGGCGCGCGCGATCGCAGGGCTCGAAGCGCTGCGGACAACGAGGGTGGAACGCGCACCCTGCAGGGATCGCGTCGAGACGGGGCATGACGCCGTCGATCTGCGCCAGGCGCGCGCCGGTGGCGCCGACTCTCGGGATCGAGCGCATGAGGCCGGCCGTGTAGGGGTGGCTCGGCGAGTGGATGACGCTGCGCACCGGGCCAATCTCGGCAATCCGCCCGGCGTACATGACGGCGACGCGATGCGCGGTCTCGGCGATCACGCCCATGTCGTGGGTGATGAGCATCACCGCGGCGCCATGCTCTTGAGACAGGCGCTGGAGCAGCGTGATGATCTGCGCCTGGGTCGACACATCCAGAGCAGTGGTCGGCTCGTCGGCGATGATCAGCCTGGGCTGCGCGCACAGCGCGAGCGCGATGACCACGCGCTGGCGCATGCCGCCGGAGAACTGATGCGGATAGTGGTCCAGACGCCGCTCCGGCGCCGGGATGCCCACCTCGGCGAGCAGCGCGATGGCCCGCTCGCGTGCCTCGCCTCGCGAGACGGGCAGATGCGCCAGGATGGTTTCGGTGATCTGACTGCCGATGGTGTAGAGCGGATCGAGCGAGGTGAGCGGATCCTGGAAGATGGCGCCGATGCGCCGCCCACGGATCCCGCGCAGAGACTCCTGCCGCAGGTTGTCGATGCGGCTGCCCTCGAGCAGGATCTGGCCCGCCGCGATGCGGCCGGGCGGCTCGAGCAGGCCGATGATAGACATCCCGGTGAGGGATTTTCCTGCGCCCGATTCGCCTACGACGCCAAGCACTTCGCCCGGCGCGATGTCGAAGGAAACGTCGTCCACAGCGACTAACGTGCCGCGCCGGGTCGGGAACTCGACCCGGAGGTGCTTCACCTCGAGCAGCGGAGCGGACATCTCAATGTCTCTACTCTAGGCTGCTCGTTCCCCTCTCCAGCATACATAAGGTCCCTCTCCCCCCGGGAGAGGGTAGGGTGAGGGCAGCGTCGCGAGACGCCCGGGAGAGGGGTCATGGGTGAGGGAAATCTCAGCGCAGCTTGGGATTGAGCGCATCGCGCAGCCAGTCGCCCAACAAGTTCACGGACAGCACCAGCACGACCAGCGCTGCGCCGGGGAACACGGCGATCCACCATTCGCCCGAAAACAAGAAATCGTTTCCCACGCGGATCAAAGTGCCCAGCGAGGGCGTGGTGGGCGGCATGCCCACGCCCAGGAAGGAGAGCGTGGCCTCGGCGATGATGGCGGTGGCAAGGTGGATGGTCGCGATCACCAGCACCGGCCCCATCACGTTGGGCAGCAGGTGGTGCAGCATGATGGCGGCCGGGCGCCGGCCGATGACGCGGGCAGCCTGCACATACTCCTTGTTCTTCTCCACCAGCGTCGAGCCGCGCACGGTGCGGGCGAACTGCACCCAGCCCGAGAGCCCGATCGCCAAGATCAACACGTACACCGCCATGCTGCCCTGAGAAACGCGCGGCAGCGCTACGTGCACCACCCCGTCGATCAGCAGCGCGATGAGGATCGCGGGGAACGAGAGCTGCACATCGGCGATGCGCATCAGCAAGGCATCCACGCGTCCACCCAGATAGCCCGACAGAAGTCCGAGGGTCACGCCCAGCGCCATGGAGAACAGCACCGCGGCCACGCCTACGGCCAGCGAAATGCGCGCGCCGTACAGGATCGCGGACAGCATGTCACGTCCCTGATTGTCGGTCCCCAACAGATAGGCCGCCTTGCCCAGCGCGGTCCAGGCCGGCGGCGTGAGTGCATCCAGCAGATTTACCGAGGCGAGATTAAAAGGGTTGTATGGTGCAATCCAGGGGGCGAAAAGCGCGCCGCCCACGCACAGCAACGTGAGCGCCGCCGCCACCACCGTAACCGGCGAGTGGCGAAAGCTGTACATCAGATCGGAGTCCCACGCGCGCGCGAGAGATCCGCGGGTCACGGTCGCAGGAGACGACTGCGATCGAGCGTCCTCAGTCACTCACGCCTTCGCCTTTCACCCTTCACTTCCTTCACCTTCTATTTCACCACCACCCATCGCAGGTAATTGAAGTTGTCAGCGAGCTGCACCAGCTCCACGTTCTTCTTCATGCCCCACACGAGCGGCTGCTGGTGCAGCGGGAGGTGACCGATGTCCTCGGCGTGGATCTTGAATGCCTCTGCGATCATGGCCTGGCGCTTGGCGGGGTTGTTCTCCGAGGCAATCTTGGATGTGAGCTCATCCAGACGCGGGTTGGAGTAGGCCCCCAAATTGAACTGACCCTGGCCGCCTTCGCCCGGGGTGGCCATCAGGGCGAACAGCGCGTTGTGGCTGTCCAGGGTGGCGGGCGTCCACCCCAGCATACAGAACGAGGTGTCGCGGCGCAGGGCCTTGGGGAAGAAGATGGCCTTGGTTTCGGCGGTCAGGTTCACTTTGACGCCGATGCGCGCGAGCATGGCCACGACCGCCTGGCAGATCTCCGCGTCGTTGACGTAGCGGTCATTGGGACAGTTCATCCCCACTTCGAACCCGTCCGGATAGCCGGCCTGCGCGAGAAGCTTCTTGGCTCCCTCCGGGTCGTAGGGCAGGCGCTTGTCCAGCTCCGGCGCGTACCCGTTCACCATCGACGCGACCATCAGCGCGGTAGGGACGGAAGTGCCGCGCATGATGCGCGACTTGATCGCTTCGATATCGATGGCCTGGTAGAAGGCCTGGCGCACGCGCTTGTCCTTGAACGGGTTCTTGCCTTTGACGTTGGAGAACAGCAGCTCGTCGCGCTTCTGATCCATACCGAGGAAGATGATGCGGGCCTCCATCCCTTGCAGGACCTTCAGGCCGGGGTTGGCCTGGATGCGCGGGATGTCCTGCAGGGGCACCGGCTCCATCATGTCGATTTCACCGGAGATCAACGCTGCGACACGGGTGGCGGCGTTGCCGATAGGCATGAACACCGCCTCCGTGACATTGTGCTCTGGCTTGCCCCACCAGTTCGGGTTGGGCACGAGCACAGTGCGCACCCCGGGCTCGCGGGATTTCAACATGAAGGGGCCGGTGCCGTTGGCGTGAGTGCTGGCATAGTTCTCCGTGCCCTTGCGCACGTCCACCGTCTGCACCGCATTGTTCTTCTCACACCAGGCTTTGGAGACGACATACCATCGGCTGATCTCCCCGGGCAGGATGGGAAAGGGGTGACGGGTCACGATATCCACGGTGTAATCGTCGATCTTCCGGATCTCCTGGATCTCGGCCACCCGGGTCTTTTGGTCCGAGCCTTCGCCTCGTGCCCGCTCCAGGGAAAACAATACGTCGGCGGCGCTGAAGGGCGTGCCGTCGTGGAACTTCACGTTCTTGCGCAGGTTGAAGCGCCACACCGTCGGCGAGGTCTGCTTCCAGTCTGTCGCGAGCTCGGGCACGAACTCCAGCTTCTTGCCGCGACCCACCAGCGATTCGTACATGTTGCCGGTGAAGCTGAGCAGCACGGCCTCGTTGAACATGTAGGGATCCATCGACAGCACGTCGCCCTGGTTCGCGTAGCGGAAGGTCTTGCCTTGGGCGGGTGCCGCGGCCAGCGCGAGCGCGCAGACGAGGCTGAGGGCGATTCGGGGTAGAAATGGGTGCATGGAGGTTTCCTTCTGGTCATACGCCTCCCTCACCCTTTGCCCTCTCCCGGAGGGAGAGGGAACCCCCTTCTCCCTCCGGGAGAAGGGCTGGGGATGAGGGAAAGAGGGCGACGGTTGTGTTTATGAGATGGCTTCCAGTGGCAGCGCCTCTTCCACCAACGCAGCCAGGTAACCGCCGCCGAGCGGAATCACGTCGTCGTTGAAGTCGTAGTTGGGGTTGTGCAGCCAGCAGCCGCTTGCGCCTCCGCCCTGTCCGAGCAGCACGTAAGCGCCGGGGCGCGCCTGCAGCATGTAGGCGAAGTCTTCGCCGCCCATGGTCGGGTCGAACTCGCGCACTACGTTGTCCTGTCCGAAAATACGCTCGCCCACGCGCGCCGCGAAGTCGGCCTCCCTCGGCGTGTTCACGGTGGCCGGATAGCCGCGGATGTATTCGACCTGCGCGCTCGCGCCCAAGCCCGACGCGACGGCCGTAGCGATCTCCCGGATACGCTGCTCCGCGAGCGTCTGCGTCTCGGGGCGGAAAGTGCGCACCGTGCCGACCAGCTCGACCGCGTCCGGGATCACGTTGAAGGTGCCCAGTTGGCTGGTTTCCATCGAGCATAAGCTCACCACGACGGCGTCGAGCGGGCTCACGTTGCGGCTGGCAATGGTCTGCAGCGCCGTGATGATGTGCGCGGCAGCGACAACTGGATCCACGCCGAGATGCGGCATCGCCGCATGCCCGCCCGTACCGCGCACTTGGATGCGGATCTCATCGGCGGCTGCCAGCACCGGGCCGGCGCGCACCGCTATCTGGCCCGGAGGGAGGCCGGGCCAGTTGTGCAGCGCGTAGACCTCGTCCGCTGGAAAGCGCTCGAACAGCCCCTCCTGCACCATCACGTTTCCACCGCCGCCATGCTCCTCCGCCGGCTGGAAGATCACATAGGCGGTGCCGTCGAACCCACGCGTTTCCGAGAGATACCGCGCGGCGCCCAGCAGCATGGTCGTGTGCCCGTCGTGGCCGCAGGCGTGCATGCGTCCCTCGTTCTGTGACTTGTGGGGGCGCGCCGCCATTTCGTGCATGGGCAGGCAGTCCATGTCCGCCCGCAGGCCGATGGCACGGCGACCCGGGCGCTGGCCCGCGATGATGCCGACCACACCGGTCTTCGCCAGTCCGCGGTGGACTTCGATGCCCCAGGCCGCGAGCCGCTCCGCCACGCGTTGTGCCGTGCGCGCCTCCTCGAACGCAAGCTCAGGATGCGCGTGGAGATCGCGGCGGAACGCGGTCAGCTCGGCCTGGTAGCGGCGGATGTGTTCGACTGGGTTGTTCATGTCCTCTCCTTCAGTGGGCCGCCGCGGTCCGGTCCAGGCGCAGGCGCGGGTCGACCGCGTAGTAGAGCAGATCGACCACCAGGTTGATGACGACGAAGAACAGCGCGATCAAGCACAGGTAGGCGGCCATCACCGGCACGTCGGCGAAGGTCACCGATTGGATGAACAGCAGCCCCATGCCCGGCCACTGGAACACCGTCTCCGTGATGATGGCGAAGGCGATGATCGACCCGAGTTGCAGGCCGGTGATGGTGATGACCGGCACCAGGGTGTTCTTGAGCGCGTGGCCGAAGTGGATGGCGCGCTCGCTCAAGCCCCGGGCACGCGCGAACTTGATGTAATCGGTGCGCAGCACCTCCAGCATCTCGGAGCGGACCAGGCGCATGATGAGGGTCATCTGGAACAGGCCGAGCGTGATTGCGGGCAGGACCAGCGCCTTGAGCCCCGAGGCGGTAAGCAGCCCCGTCGTCCACCAGCCGATGGCTACCGTCTCGCCGCGGCCGAAGGACGGCAGCCAGCCGAGGTTCACCGCGAACACCAGGATCAACAATATCCCGATGAGGAAAGTGGGCAGCGACACGCCCGCCAGCGACAACGCGAGAAGGCAGTGCGAGAGCCAGGAGCCTCGCCTGAGCGCCGTGTATACCCCCATCGGGATGCCCGCTGCCAGCGCGAGCAGCGCCGCGA
>JBGPOV010000153.1:0-8312 GCA_041488255.1 Gammaproteobacteria bacterium
ACGCTGCTCCTGGCAGCAGCGCGCAGCCCAGCACCGGCAGGAGGCTCGACAGCAGCGCCGGCGACACTACCGCGGTCAACACCGCCAGACGCCCGAGCACCACTAGATTGGCCAGCACGATGACGGCGGAAGACAGGTCGCGCAGTGGCTGTGCCGAGTGGCCATGGCGCGCATACACCAGCGTCGTGGCGGTGCTCGACACCAGGCCGCCGAACACACCCAGCAATGCGGCGCCATAGCGTCTGCCGACGATGCGCAGGGCCAGGTAGCCGGCCAGGCTCACGCCCGATATCAGCACGACCATGAGCCAGATTTGGCGCGCATTCAGGGCAGAATAGGGGCCGAACGCGCGGTCCGGCAGAATGGGCAGGATGATGAAGGACACTACCGCGAACTGGAGGATGGACACCAGGTCGCGCCGCTCCAGGTGTTGCGCCAGACCCTTCAGCTCGGGCTTGAAGTAGAGCAGCACGGTGGCCGCGATCGCGAGCATCACGGCCAGGCGATCGAATCCGTACGCCACCATCGCGCCCAGCGCGAAACACAGCACCAGAGCGGCGCTCGTGGTCGTGCCCGGCTCTTCCTTCGCTTCGCGCGGGCTGACCAGGGCGGCGTCGAGGTACGCGGCTATGATCATCACGCCCACCACCAGCAACCCCGCCACGGTCAGCCAGGGTGCGGCCTGCGTCTGGGACAGCACGCCGCACACGGTGCCAAGCAGGGCGACCAGGGCGAAGGTGCGCAGACCCGCCCGCGCCGATGGGTTGCGCTCGCGCTCGAGGCCCATGAGCAGGCCTAGACCCAGGCTGGTCAGAAAATGCGGCAAGCGGTCCAGGCCTTCGGCGGCCAGCCAGGAGAAATCCATCAGCGCCTAAAGCTCGATTCGACTCATTGCGAGGCGCGCGGGCTCCCAGTGCTCCAGCACCAGCTGCAGCGCGCGCGCGCCGTTGTATTCGTTGACATCGAGGCGGAACACGGCCTGGATCGCAGCGGGCAGCGCGTCCGAGGTTCCGAACAGCACGCCGCTTACCGGACGCGCTCCGGGCAGCAGGCTGGTGAGCTCGAGCCTGAGATGGCGGCTCCCAACCACGCGCTGGCTGTCGACGCGGAAATCGCCGCGGAAGCGCGGCGGCGGGAAGCCCTGACCCCACACCGGTTCGCTCAGCTCCTCGGCCAGCGCCAGGCTCATCTCCGAAGGTGACAGCGGGCCGTCGGTCTCGATGCGCAGCCGCAGATCCTCGGGCGTGAGCAACTCGCGCAAGATGGCGTCGAAGGCGCTGCGGAAACGCGCGAAGTCCGGCTCCCGGATCGACAGTCCGGCCGCCGCCGCATGCCCGCCGAAGCGCAGCAGAAGGCCGGGCTGGCGCTTGTCCACCAGGTCCAGCGCATCGCGCAGGTGCAGGCTCGGTATGGACCGTCCCGATCCGCGCAGCTCGCCGGGTTGCCCCGGCGCGAAGGCGATGACCGGTCGATGGAAGCGGCTGCGGATGCGTGCGGCGAGGATGCCGACCACGCCCTGATGCCAGCCGGGGTCGTACAGCGAAAGCCCGAAGGCTACGCCCGGGTCGAACCGCTCCAAGTGCGCCAACGCCTCGTCATGCATGTCCGCCTCGATGGTTCGGCGCTCGCGGTTGAGGGCGTCGAGCTGGACTGCGAGCTCGCTCGCCCTGGCGGCGTCAGCGGTGACGAGGCACTCGATCCCCACGGACATGTCCTGAAGTCGGCCTGCGGCGTTGAGCCGGGGCCCGAGCACGAACCCGAGGTCGTAGACGCCGGCGCGCGCGGGGTCGCGCCCGGCCACGTCCAGCAACGCTTCGATGCCGGGCCGTGAGCGGCGGGCGCGGATCCGCCTCAGGCCCTGTGCCACCATCCGCCGGTTGTTGTCGTCCAGGCGCACCACGTCGGCCACCGTGCCGAGTGCGACCAGGTCGAGCAACCGCGCCAGGTTGGGTTCGGGGCCGGCGCCGAAAGCGCCGCGGGAGCGTAGCTCGGCCCGCAACTGCAGCATGGAATAAAACATCACGCCCACGCCAGCCAGGTGCTTGCTCGGAAATCCGCAGCCCGATTGGTTCGGGTTGACGATGCAGGCGGCGTCGGGCAGCTGCTTGCCGGGCAGGTGGTGATCGGTGATCAGCACCTGTATCCCGAGCCGCTTGGCTTGCTCGACGCCGTCTACCGAAGCGATCCCGTTGTCCACCGTGATCAAAATGTCCGGCTGACGCTCCGCCGCCAGGCGCACGATCTCGGGCGTGAGGCCGTAGCCGAACTCGAAACGGTTAGGGACGATGTAGTCTACTTGCGCACCCATCTCGCGCAGCGCCAGCAAGCCGACGGCGCAGGCGGTGGCGCCGTCGGAGTCGTAGTCCGCGACGATCACAAGCCGTTTCTGTGCCGCGATCGCATCGGCCAGGATCTGCCCCAGGCGGCGGAGGTTCTGCATCCGGTCCGGGGCGACCAGGTGGGTGAGCGCGGTGTCCAGTTGCGCCATCGCGGTGATGCCGCGCGCCGCCAGCACGCGCGCGAGCACGGGATCGAGTCCGGCTTCCGTGAGTGCGCGGAACGCTTCGAGCGGGAAAACGCGGTCGACGATCTCGGGCATGTCAATGGACGAGCGCGGGCATGCGGCGCCAGAACCTCCAAAGGTCGCCCGCGCGCAGCTCGAAGCGCACGGTCGCGTCGCCGCTCTCGACCAACAGCGTCACCCTCGAGAGCTGCCGTTCCCTCAAGGCTTGGAGCATAGGCACGAACCAGTTGCGCTCCAGGTTTTCCAGCGGGTTGCTCTCACTCGCCGGGAGAGGATCGAGCACCACGAGATGCTCGCCCTCAGTGGCCTGGGCCAGCCACTGCCCCGCATGTTCCGGGAGTGCCGCCCATGACAGTCCCGCCGCACGCGCCAACCCGCGTGCCAGGGGGTCGTCGCCCCAGATGCGAGCGAAGCCGCCCCGCACTGAAGCTGGCAGCACACCGCCGCCCCAGAACCACACGCTGTTCACCGTGGGCTGGCCGGCGGACTCGCGCGCCTGGTTCACGGCGTGGGCATGGAACAGCATCTGAATGTCGTTGAACCAGCGGTGCCAGGTGAGCGCGCCGGCGCCCCGCGGCAGCAACGGGTCGACGCTGCGTCCGGCCACTGCGCGCAGCGGGCAGGTCGCGATCTCGGGTACCTGGTCGATGGCGACGTACCAACGGGTGGGGTTGGGCGCGAAAAAACGCAGGCGCTCGGCCTCGAAGTGAGCGTTGAGCGCGTTGACCAGCGCGTCGGCCGACTCGGGCTCGAGCGTAAAGTAGCGCGCGTCGATCAGCACCAGCGCGTCGCGCTCCGCGCGCAGATGTACGGGATCGGCACGCAACCAATAGCTCGTCCCGGCTGCGCCCGCGTCGCCCAGCCAGCTCAGGGGTGCCACTGGCCAGTCGCGCTGCCGCTGCACGCCGAACGATTCGAGCAGCAGCGCCTCCAAGTCCTTGTCTGCGACGCTCGCCGCGCGTGCGCGCGACAGGATGCGTGCCAACCCGGGCAAGGCAGCGAGCGCTCCACGCTCGTTCGCTGCGACGGGCAGAGGCTGGGGCAGGAACAACCGGAGCGATCGCATGGCAGGCGCTTCGAGTGTAGCACTTTCGTCCCCCGGCACGAGGCGAATTCGCGGGCACGCGCCGACTGTGGCACACTTTGCGCCGGCCGCTGCGCATCTGCGGGGCCGGATTGCCTGGCGAGCCTGGCATCCGCCCTGCGACGCGCTCGCATTCCGAGCGTGGCGGCATTTCGCGCCTCTGAATTCAACGGACTCCTACCGCCCCTCGTGAGCCCCTACGAGCTCTTCGTCGGCTTGCGCTATACGCGCGCCAAGCGCCACAACCATTTCATCTCGTTCATCTCGATGGCTTCCATGATGGGCATCGCCATCGGCGTGATGGCCCTGATCGTGGTGCTGTCGGTCATGAATGGCTTTCAGAAGGAACTGCGCGCGCGCATCCTGGGGGTGGCAGCGCACGTGCAGATCAGCGGTGTCGACGGGCGCCTCGCAAACTGGCAGGAAGTCGCACGCGAGGCCAGCGCCGACCCCGACGTGATCGCGGCTGCGCCCTACATTTCGGCTCAGGGGTTGCTGGCGAACCGGCAGAACGTGCAGGGCACGCTGGTGCGCGGCATCGTGCCGGAGCTCGAGGACCAGGTGGCCGACATCGGCAGCCACATGAAGCGCGGCAGCCTCGCTGACCTCAGGCCCGGCCAGTTCGGCATGGTGCTCGGCTCCGAGCTGGCGCATGCAGTTGGCGCCCGCGTGGGCGAAAAAGTAGTGCTGATCACGCCCCAGGGGCAGGTGACGCCGGCGGGGATCTTGCCGCGCATCAAGCAATTCACCGTGGTCGGTGTGTTCGAGGTGGGGATGTACGAGTACGACGCCGGTCTTGCGCTGGTCAGCCTGGAGGATGCGCAGAAGCTGTATCGTCTGGGCGACGAGGTGTCCGGCGTGCGCCTGAAGCTCAAGGATCTGTTCCGGGCCCCCGAGGTGGCACGCGATCTGACCCGCACGCTTCCCGGCGATCTGTACATCACCGACTGGACCCGCAGCCACGCCAACTTCTTCCGCGCGGTGCAGATCGAGAAGAACGTCATGTTCATCATCCTCACCTTGATCGTGGCGGTGGCAGCGTTCAACCTGGTGTCCACCCTGGTCATGGCGGTGACCGACAAGCAGCCCGACATCGCGATCCTGCGCACGCTGGGCGCGACGCCCGTCTCGATCATGAAGATCTTCGTCGTGCAGGGGTCGCTGATCGGTGTCATCGGTACCGCCATCGGCGTCGTGGGTGGGATCCTCATCGCGCTCAACGTGGACGTGGTGGTCCCCGCGATCGAGCGGCTGTTCCGGGTTCAGTTTCTGGCCAAGGACGTCTACTACATCAGCGAGCTGCCTTCCGACCTTCAGCTGCGCGATGTCGTGACGGTAGGTGTGATGTCGCTGCTGCTCAGCCTGCTGGCCACCCTCTACCCGAGCTGGCGTGCCTCGCGTGTGAACCCGGCGGAGGCGCTGCGCTATGAGTGAGCAGGTGATCAGCGCGCGTGGGGTCCGCAAGGTGTTCCGCGAGGGTCCGCAGGAGGTGCAGGTGCTGCTGGGCGTCGACCTGCATGTGACACAGGGCGAGAGCGTGGCCATCGTGGGCGCCTCTGGGTCCGGCAAGAGCACGCTGCTGCACTTGCTGGGCGGGCTCGACGCACCCAGCGCAGGCACGGTCCTGATCCAGGGCAAGGACATCGCCTCGGTGGGCGAGTCGGAAAAGGGCCGGATCCGCAACCAGGCGCTGGGCTTCGTGTACCAGTTCCATCATCTGTTGGCGGAGTTCACGGCACAGGAGAATGTCGCGATGCCGTTGTTGATCCGGCGCCTGTCTGAAGCGGAGGCGGCGGGCCATGCCGCTGACATGCTGGGGCGGGTGGGCCTGTCACACCGGCTAACCCACACGCCGGGCGAATTATCCGGCGGCGAACGCCAGCGCGCCGCCCTGGCCCGGGGCCTGGTCACCCGGCCCGCCTGCCTGCTGGCCGACGAGCCCACCGGCAACCTCGACCGTCACACCGCCGAGGGCGTGCTGGAGCTGATGCTAGAGCTCAACCGCAAGCTGGGCACCAGCCTGGTGATCGTGACGCACGATCACAGCATCGCAGCCAAGATGAACCGGGTCCTGAGGCTGGACGACGGCGTGCTGCACCCCGAGCGTGGCGCGTGATGCGCGCTCCGTGGTTCGTCCGCAGCCCCAAGGCGTTTTGCGAGTCACGAATCACGAGTCAGGAATCACGGATCTAGAGCGGCGCACGCGTTGGCGCCGCCGCCATGCCGTGACGATGTACAGGCGCCATGCGCCGCGCACGGCAAAGTAACTCCCGACCGACAACACAGCGCCCGACGCGCACAGCCCGACGACGAACGGTTTGCCCATGGCGTCGATCCACCCGAGCAGGATGGGCATCCAATCGCCTACATTGCCTAGGCTCAGATGGACAGGAGGCGGGCCGCTCGCCGCCGGCGCTTCCCCGGTCAGCAGGGTCCCGAGCTTGTATGCGAGATAGTAAAGCGGGACGATAGTGAACGGGTTGATGTACCACGTCGCCGCCAGGGCCACCGGCAGGTTCACGCGCAGGACAACGGCCAGGATGGCGGCGAACACCATCTGGATCGGCACGGGGATCATGCCGCACAGCATCCCGATCGCCACGCCGCCCGCGACCGAGCGCCGGTTCAGGTGCCAGAGATTGGGGTGGCTGAGGGCGGGGCCAAGAACTCCGATGTAGCGGTGGTCGCGGACCGACTCATGCGTGGGCAGGAATTTCCTGACGTACTTTTTCGGCATCGCGCTCTCGCTGGGTCTGGGTGTTCGGATTCTAACCGGCTTGGCCTGAAGTTCGGCCGCTTTTGCGCACTGGCAGCGGAATGCTCCTGAACGCTGCGCTGTTCGTGCTGGGTGCGGCCTGGCTGCAGCAGCAGCCAGGGCTGCCTAGCGTGTTGTGGGTCTATGCGTTTGCCGCCGCGGTCTTCGTACGGTTGCTGCTGCCTTCGGCGGCGGGGCCGCGCCAGTTGTTGCTCCGGCGGACGGGGGACGCGCTGCTCTGTTTCGCAGGAGGCTTTCTCTGGGCCGCGTTGGTGGCCCACGTAAAGCTCGCCGATCAGCTTCCGCCCGAGTGGGAGGGCCGGGACATTTGGGTGCGTGGCGTGATCGCCGACCTGCCGCAGGCAACCGACCGCGGCGTGCGCTTCGAGTTCGACGTGGAGCAGGTCAACACGCCACTGGCCCAGGTTCCGCGGCACGTTACCCTGTCCTGGTACGCCGAGGGTAAGGCCGCTGGATTCGCCTGGCCTCCATCCCTTCATTCCGGCGAGCGCTGGCAGCTCAGCATTCGGCTACGCCGCCCACACGGTCTCGCCAACCCCAATGGCTTCGATTTCGAGGCATGGCTGCTCGAGCGCGGCATCCGCGCTACCGGCTACGTGCGGCCAGACCCGGCCAATCGGCTGCTGCAACCGATGGTCTGGCGGCCGTCATACCTGGTGGAGCGGGCGCGCGAATGGGTACGCAACCGCATCGTCTCCGCGCTCCCGGACCAGTCGAGCGCCGGCGTGCTGGTGGCGCTTGCCATCGGCGACCAGCAGGCCATATCGCGCGACGAGTGGACGGTGTTCACGCGCACCGGCGTCAATCACTTGATGAGCATATCCGGCTTGCACATCACCATGGTCTCGGGCCTGTCCTTCGCACTCGTGTTGTGGTCTTGGCGGCGCAGTCCGCGGCTGATCGCACGTCTGGCCGCGGTCAAGGCCGCCGCCATCGCCGGCCTGCTGGTGGCGGGCGGTTATGCGCTGCTTGCGGGCTTCGCCGTGCCGGCCCAACGCACCGTGTACATGCTTGGGGCGGTGGCCGCAGGCCTGCTGCTGGGGCTGGCGGCCGAGCCGCTTTCCGTGCTGGCCTTGGCGCTGCTCGCGGCGGTCGCGGCCGACCCCATGTGCGTCCTGGCTCCGGGCTTCTGGCTGTCCTTCGGCGCAGTGGCGCTGATCATGTATGTGACGCTGGGGCGCATTGGACAGCCCTCATGGTTCGTCAACTGGGCGCGGGTTCAATGGGCCGTGACTATCGGCCTGACACCTGTCCTGCTCGCCCTGTTCCAGCAGGTTTCAGTCGTCTCGCCACTGGCCAATGCTTTGGCCATTCCTGTCGTGAGCCTGGGCGTGGTGCCGTTGACGCTGATTGGCGTGGTTCTGCCAGTAGACTGGCTGCTCAGGCTCGCCGCCTGGCTCATGTGGCTGTGCACGACGTGCCTGCAATGGATGAGCGCGCTTCCGGCGGCGGTCTGGCAGCAGCATGCGCCGCCGTGGTGGGCGGTGCCGCTCGCGTTGCTCGGCGCAGCGTGGGCTCTGGCGCCCCGTGGCCTGCCCGGACGATGGCTCGGGCTGCTCGGGTTTGTACCGCTGCTCGTGGTCGAGTCGCCGGTCCCGGCGCCGGGCGAGGTCTGGGTCGACGTGCTCGACGTCGGGCAGGGCCTGAGCGCGGTGGTGCGGACCCACCGCCACGCGCTCCTCTACGACGCCGGTCCCGCGTTCTCGAGCGACACCGATGCGGGCAGCCGAGTAGTTGTCCCATTTCTACGCGCGCAGGGCGTCGAGCAGCTCGACGGGTTCATGGTCACGCACGACGACAGCGACCACTCAGGTGGTGCCGCTTCGGTTCTGGGGGCGGTGCCGGTGGATTGGGTGGCCACGTCCCTGCCGGCCGAGGCCACCGCGGTGGCGCTGGCGCGACGGCGTGTGCGTTGCTTCTCCGGCCAG
>JBGPOV010000154.1:0-8219 GCA_041488255.1 Gammaproteobacteria bacterium
GACACCGTGGATGGTATCGGGCAGAACCTGAGCGGTGCTGCCTGTCTGCACCTCCAACGCCAGCGTGAGCTCCTCCAGGAACAGCGGGTTGCCCTCCGCCTTCTGCAGAATGGACTCCGTCGTCGATTCCATGAGCTCGGTGCGCCGGATCGTGGCCGCCACGATCTGCCGGCTGGCCTCGGCGGAGAGCACGGCCAACGGCAACTGGGCGGCGTAGCTCTTGCCGGCCCACGGCGCGCTGTATCCAGGGCGCGTAGTGGTGACGAGGAGAATCGACGACGCCGGGAGCTTCTCCACCAGGGCCGTTATGCACTCCTCGGAGCTGCGGTCCATCCAGTGCAGGTCCTCCACGAACAGGACCAGCGGGCGCGACCTGGCCGATGCCTGCACGAACTGAACAAAGGCGTCACGGACGCGCGCTTGTATCGTTTCCGGTCCCAACGCCTCCAGAGCCTCGGTTCCCTCCGTCACGCCAAGTAGGCGGAGCAGATAAGGACCGGTTTGCTCGGGGGACAGGCCCAGAGGAGCCAGAGCGCGCCACAATTTCTCCCGAACATCGCCCGCCGGGTCGGATTCGAGCAGCTCGCATGCGCCGCGTAAAGCATCCTGCAGCGGAAGATAGGGCACCGCCCGCCCGAAAGACTGGCACGCCGCCTCCAGGAACGCGGCCCCCTTCGATTGGAGCACATGACGGAACTCGTAGAGCAGGCGCGATTTGCCGACGCCCGGATCGCCCACGACGCCGACCACCTCTCCGCGGCGGTTCGCGGACTCCTCGAAGGCGTGAACCAGAAGACTCAGCTCGTGCTCACGCCCGACAAATGGGCTCAGGCGCGCCTGGTCGATGCGCGAGCGCCTGCTTCCGGCCGCCGTCACCTCGTAGGCGTGCACCGCGTCGCTCTTCCCCTTGACGGCGAGCGGGGGCAGTTTCTCGACCTTGGCGTAACCTCGGACCAGGCGCGCCGTTGCCTCGCTGACCAGGATCTGCCCGGGCTGCGCGTTTTGCTGCAGGCGGGCAGCAAGGTTGGTCGTGTCCCCTACTGCGGTGTAATCCATGCGCAGGTTGTCGCCGATCGAACCCACTACGACCAGGCCGGTATTCAAGCCCATTCGGACCTGGAGCTCGTCTCCCGCACGCAGCCCCAGCTCCCGCTGCCGGTCTCGCAGCAGACGCCGGATACCAAGCGCGGCGAGCACGCCGCGCCGCGCGTCGTCCTCGTGCGCGACGGGGGCACCGAACAGGGCCATGAAGCCGTCGCCGAGAAACTGATTGACGGTTCCCTCGTAGCGGTGCACTTCCTCCAGGCTGAGCGCGAAGAACCGCTGCAGCAGAGCATGCATTGCCTCCACGCCAAGCTTCTCGGCGAGCGGCGTCGAGTTGGCAATGTCGCAAAACAGCACCGTCACCTGCTTGCGTTCGCCTTCGAGCGCCGAACGCGAGGTTAGGATCTTCTCGGCCAGATGTCGGGGCGTGTAGGCGTGGGGGGAGGACGCCTGCTGCTCGCTGGGCGCCCGACCAGGAGCTTCCTGAAGAGCCCGGATGGCCGCAAGGAGCTTGACCCGGTGGCCCATGGGCAACCCGAGGTCCCTGAGATTCTCCTCGGTGAGGTGGCGCACAGCGTCGAGATCGATCTGCTCGCGCTCGAAAGCCTCGGCGTGCTGCGCCAGACCCAGCTCGCCGAGCCAGTCGCGGATGGGCTTCGCGCTACTCATGGGCTCGCTGCGGGGGTAAAGGGGTTGGCGCCCTACGATCCGACCGCAACCTCGCGCAATGCGCGCCAGACGCGCTCGGGGCTCGCCGGCATCTCCAGATCCCGGATGCCAATCGCATCGGTCAATGCGTTCATCACAGCGGCCGCAGCGGCGATCGCCCCCGACTCGCCGCACCCCTTCACGCCGAGCGGGTTGTGGGTGCAGGGCGTGACCTCCGTGCCCAGGGTGAACTCAGGTAGGTCCGCAGCGCGAGGCATCACGTAGTCGAGATAGGAGCCCGTCAGCAGCTGCCCCGTCTGCTCGTCATAGCGACACCCCTCGAGCAGCGCCTGTCCGATGCCCTGCGTCACTCCGCCGTGCACTTGGCCAGCGACGATGAGCGGATTGATGATATTGCCGAAGTCGTCCACCGCCGTGTAGTTGACGATCTCGGTGGCACCGGTTTCGCGATCGACCTCCACCTCGCAGATATGGCTGCCCGCCGGGAAGGTGCAGTTCGCGGGATCGTAGAAGGCTTGTTCGTTCAAGCCCGGCTCCAGCTTGTCGAGCGGATAATTGTGCGGAACGTAGGCGGCGAGCGCCACTTGTGCGAAAGGGACCTGCTTGTCCGTGCCGGACACCGCGAACTTGCCGTCCTTGAACTCGATGTCGGCATCCGCCGCTTCCATCAAGTGCGCCGCGATCTTCTTGCCCTTGTTGATGACCTTGTCGAGGGCCTTGACGATCGCCGTTCCGCCGATGGCCAGAGAACGCGAACCATAGGTGCCCATCCCGAACAGCACGCGGCCCGTGTCGCCGTGCACGATCTCCACATCCTCGATCGGTATGCCCAGCCGGGCTGCGACGACCTGCGCGAAGGTCGTCTCATGCCCCTGGCCGTGGCTGTGTGAGCCGGTGAACACGGTGACCTTGCCGGTGGGATGCACTCGAACTTCCCCAGCCTCGAACAGACCGGCACGCCCGCCCAACGCGCCGACGACGTTCGACGGTGCGCTGCCGCCAGCCCCGACGTAGCAGCAATAGCCCAGCCCGCGCAGCCTCCCACGCCGGGCAGCGTTGGCTTTGCGCGCGGGGAACTCGGCCACCTTCGCGAGCTTCAGCGCGGACTCCAGCGTTGCGTTGTAGTCGCCGATGTCGTAGACCAGCCCAACCGGCGTCTGATAGGGAAACTGCGTGATGAAGTTGCGCCGCCGGAGCTCGGCGGGACCTATCTTCAGCTCGCGCGCAGCCGTCTCGACCAGGCGCTCCACCACGTACGTCGCCTCGGGCTGTCCCGCGCCGCGGTAAGCATCCACCGGGACGGTGTTTGTGAACACCGCGGTGATCTCGCAGTAGATCGCGGGCGTGGAATACTGCCCGGCGAGCAACGTGGCATAGATCATCGCCGGCAGGCAGGACCCGAAAGTGGAGAGGTAAGCGCCGAGGTTCGCTGTGGTGCGCACGCGCAAGGCCAGGAAGCGGCCCTCGCCGTCCAACGCTAGTTCTGCGGCCGTGACGTGGTCGCGAGCGTGGGCGTCGCTCAGAAACGCCTCGCCGCGCTCGGCCGTCCATTTCACCGGGCGGTTGATCTGTCGGGAGGCCCAGGTGATGACCACGTCCTCCGCGTACAAAAAGATCTTCGAGCCGAAGCCTCCACCCACGTCTGGCGCGATAACGCGCAGCTTGTGCTCGGCCACCCCGAGCACGCCGCTCAGCAGCCAACGTTCGACGTGAGGGTTCTGATTCGCCACATACACCGTGTAGCCGTCATCGGCCCGGTTGTAGCTCGCGAGCACGCTACGCGGCTCAATCGCGTTCGGGATGATGCGATTGTTGATCAAATCGAGCCTGGTCACGTGGGCAGCCGATGCGAAGGCGTGCTCTACGGCAGCTTTGTCACCGATCGCCCACACGTAACAGGTGTTGTCTGGCGCCCCGTCGTGAATCACGGGCGCCCCCGCGGCGCGCGCATCGGCGAGACCGGCCACCGCAGGCAGCGGCTCATACTCGACTTCGACCAGCTCCGCAGCGTCTTTGGCCAGAGCAGGCGTCTCGGCAATGACGAGGGCCACCTGGTCGCCCACGTGGCGCACCTTGCCCTGCGCCAGGGGAGGGTGCGGCGGCTCCTTCATCGGCTGGCCGTTCACATCCGTAATCAGCCAGCCGCAGGGCACGCTTCCAACGTGCGCGGCCGCGGTGTCTTCGCCCGTGAACACGGCGATCACGCCCGGCGCATTCCGCGCCCGGCCGGTATCGATGCGGACGATTCTGGCGTGGGCGTGAGGCGAACGCACGAACACGGCGTGCGTCTCTCGATCGAGCCGGATGTCGTCCGTGTATGTCCCGCCTCCGACTAGGAAGCGGTAGTCCTCTTTGCGTCTGAGGCTTTCGCCGATGATCGTGTTCGCTCCCATGACACGATTCCTCCTCTGCTTATCTTGGGCACGCGACCCAGTCACGCTGCGCGTGCCACCACTCCTCTGGGTGCGCCCTCAAGGCGCGATTTAGACGCCACCCCGTCTCAGGCCAGGCGGTTTCTCGCGGTTGCAGCTCGGGCACTTCATCTAGATGTCCCAAGGCGGGAAACCGCGCATCTGGGGACCCGCTTAGCGCTTCATAGCAAAGTGTACTGCACCTTCTTCCCGAATTCCGGCTGGATCGGAGAGGGACAAGAAGCGAAGACCCTGGTTCTCCAATCGCATGGTTCTCGGTTTGGGCGGCTTTGCGGTCAGCGCAGCCACGTTAATGATGTCGCCCGCATTGCTCGTGCCGAAGCCCCTAACCGAAAGCTTCCCGACCTCCCGACGCCCGCCTACTTCCCTTTGAAACGCGGCGGGCGTTTCTCCATGAACGCGCGCCGGCCCTCCGTGTAATCTTCGCTCTGCATGCAGCGCGCGGTGAGCTCGTTTTCCTTGGAGAAATCGCCTTGGGCCCCGATCAGCGCGTTGATGATGCTCTTCGACGCAGCGATCGACAGCGGCGCATTCGCCGCGAGCTCCAGCGCCACCTTGCGCACGTACTCGTCGAGCTCAGCGGCTGGCAGCACGCGATTGACAAGCCCCATGGCGAGCGCCTCCTCGGCGCTGTAGCGGCGCCCGGTGAACATGATCTCGCGCGCCGCCGCCTGGCCGACCGTAGCGACCAGCCGATTGGTACCATGCACGCCGTAGCCGACCCCCAGGCGCGCGGCAGGGATGGCGAACTGGCTGGAGTTTGCTGCGTAGCGCAGGTCGCAGGCGAGCGCAACCTCCACTCCGCCACCGATGCAGAAGCCATGGATCAGCGCGATGACCGGTTTCGCCGAGACCTCGATCGCGTGTTGCGCGGCGTCGACGAGACCGTGGTATTCCTTCGCACCGGCCTCGCTCGAGCGGCGTTTCTCGAACTCGGAGATGTCCGCGCCTGCCGCGAAAGCAACGGTACCTTCGCCGCGCAGCACGACACAGCGGACCTCGGGCTCGGCATCGAACTCGGCCATGGCCTTAGGGATAGCGCCCCACATGTCGCCGGTGATGGCATTGCGGCGCGCGGGGTTGTCGAACAGCATGCGGCCGATCGGCCCGTCGCGCTCCATGCGCAGTCTTGGTCCACTCATCGATGCTCCTCAAATCACGTTTGCCGCGCGCAATGCGGCGATTTCCGCCTCGGAGTAGCCCACCTCGCGCAGTATTTCGTCGTTGTGCTCGCCCGGTGGCCCGATCGCGCGCTTCATGCGCGCGGGCGTGCGGGAGAGGCGGATCGCTGGCCCAACCAGCTTCAGCTCACCGCCTTCGGGTTTCGGCACCGGGACTGCCATGCCGATATGCTGCACCTGGGGATCGGCGAACACGTCGTCCATTTTGTATATGGGCCCGCAGGGCACGCCGGCTTCGTTCAGCAGGGCAATCAGGGCTTGCGAGCTGTAGTGGCGCGTGCGCTCGGCGATCGCGTGGTTGAGCGCCACGCGGTTCCTGGAACGCAGCGCCTCGCTCGAAAACTCGGGATTCGTCGCCAGCTCAGGCGCGCCAAGCGCCGTGCAGAAGCGCGCATAGATGACCTTGCCCGCCGCCGCGATGTTGACGAACCCGTCAGCGGTCGGGTACACGCTGGTGGGCATCGAGGTCGGATGGTCGTTGCCGGCCTGTCCCGGCACCACCCTCTCCACGAGCCAGCGCGCGGCCTGGAAGTCCATCATCGTCACCATCGCGGACAGCAGCGAGCTCTGCACCCACTGCCCCTTGCCGGAGCGGCTTCGCTCCTGCAGGGCAATGAGCACACCGAGCGCCGCGAACAAACCGGCGCTCAGGTCGGCGACCGGGATGCCCGCGCGCACCGGGCCCTGCCCCGGCAAGCCGGTCACCCACATGAGCCCGCCCATGCCCTGCGCGACCTGGTCGAACCCGGCGTGGTCGCGATAGGGCCCGTCCTGTCCGAACCCGGAGATGCTCGCGTAGATCAGCGCCGGGTTTTCTCGGGCCAGGGTCTCGTAGTCGATACCCAGCTTGTGCTTGACGTCGGGCCGGTAGTTCTCGACCAGGACGTCGGCGGTCTTCACCAGCCGCTTGAGCACCTCGACGCCGCGCGGGTCCTTGAGGTTGAGGGTGATCGAGCGCTTGTTCCGGTGCAGGTTCTGAAAGTCCGAACCTTCGCGCGGGCCGAAGCCGTCGTCGGCCCCGCCCGACGGCATCTCCACTTTGATGACGTCGGCGCCCCAGTCGGCGAACTGCTTCACGCAGGTCGGTCCCGCGCGCACGCGCGTGAGATCGATCACGCGCAGATGGGACAGGGCTTCTAGAGAGCCCACGTCATTGACCCCGCGCCGTCCAGCGCCCGGTCTCGACCTGGTGGAAGAAGTCCTCGAGCAGCGCGTTGAACAACGCCGGCTCTTCCAGGTTGTGCATATGCCCGGTTCTGGGTAGCACGGCGAGCGAGGCCATGGGGATGGTACGCTTCATCAGCAGCGAGGGTTCCAGCGTCGGCTCGTCTTCGTCTCCGGCAACGATGAGCAGCGGGGCTTCGATGCGCGCCATTTCCGCGGCCAGGTCGTAGAGCGACGGCCGCCGCGCCTGGCAGCCGAGCATGGTGTTGGCCGAGCCCTGCGCCGAGTGTTCCGAGAAGTTGCGGATGAACTCGGCGAACCCGCGCGGATCCTTCTGTTTCAGCTGCATCCGTGCGGGATCGTGGCCATAGGTTGCCGCCACCTTGACCATTCCCTCCTGGAGCATGCTCTTGGCGAGCGAGCGCGACTGCTCCTGAAACTGCGCGTACTGCGACGGATGCGCGCCGTAACCGCAGCCGGCCACAACCAGGGACTGGGCGCGATGCGAATACGCCATGCCGAAGTGCAGCGTGGCGAAGCCCCCCATCGAGTTGCCTACCACGTGCGCCCGTTCTATTCCAAGCGCGTCGAGCACACAACGGATGTCGTCCCGCGCGCGTTGCTGCGAATAACTCCCGACCTCCCTCGGTGTATCCGACGGCGGGTAACCGCGCGCGTTGAAGGTGATGCAGCGGTAACGGCGCGAGAAATGGCGCACCTGCGACTCCCAGGTGCGGTAGTCGCCCGCGAACTCGTGCGCGAAGACGATCGGCGTGCCGGAGCCGGTCTCCTCGTAGTACAGCTTCACGCCATCGTCTGTGTTCAGCGTCGGCATAGCGGGGCCTCCTGGCGGATCACGGTCAAGCGCTCGTCGTTGCATCTGCCTGCGAAAACGCAAGGGTAACGAAAAAACCCCGAACAAGGGAGTGCACCGATGGCACCGAATGCCCGGTCCCCGGTATCCTATCCGCAATGGCGTAAGATGAACGAACGCTGAGCGGATTCCGAATCCATGACCTTGTTGCTTCCTTCTTCTCATGTCCGAACCCAGTGACTGGGCCTTCCCGGCGGAGCTTCAACCAAAACCCGAGCAGGTGCGCTTCGACCTCGAGGCTGCGCTCAACTCGGTGGTGATGCTGCGCGCCGAGATCCCTCAGGACGCGTTCACCGCCTCGATCCTAGGTACCGAGCGGGTCGGCAACGGCGTGGTGCTCCGCGCAGACGGGCTCGTGCTCACCATCGGCTACTTGATCACCGAAGCGCAAACGATCTGGCTGACGACGAACGGGGGCACGGCCTTGGCGGGCCATGCGCTGGCCTACGACCAGGTGACCGGTTTCGGGCTGGTGCAACCGCTGGGCCGGCTCGGCGTCCCGGCGCTGGAGCGCGGGTCGGCCAAGGCCTGCGTTGTCGGCGACTCGGTGACCGTCATCGGCTACGGCGGGCGCGCCCACGCGCTGCAAGCCAAGGTCATCGCCAAGCGCGAGTTCGCGGGCTATTGGGAGTACGTGCTCGACGAGGCCGTGTTCACGGTGCCGGCGCACCCGCAGTGGGGCGGCGCAGCACTGGTCGGCGAAGATGGCCGGCTGCTCGGCATCGGGTCTCTGCTCGTCCAGGAGGCCGTGGGGGGCGAGACCATGCAGGGCAACATGATCGTGCCGATCGACCCGCTCGAGCCGATCCTGGGTGACATGCTGGCGATGGGCCGGGCCAATCGTCCGCCGCGCCC
>JBGPOV010000155.1:0-8156 GCA_041488255.1 Gammaproteobacteria bacterium
AGCTTGGTCATCACCCCGCCCAGGGTCTCGATGCCCAGGGACAGCGGCGTGACATCGAGCAGCAGCACGTCCTTCACCTCGCCCTTGAGCACGCCAGCCTGGATCGCTGCGCCGACGGCTACAGCCTCATCCGGGTTCACGTCCTTGCGCGGCTCGCGCCCGAAGATCTCCTTGACCTTGTCCTGCACTTTGGGCATGCGGGTCTGGCCGCCGACCAGAATCACGTCGTCGATCTCGGAAAGCTTGACCCCGGAGTCCTTGATCGCCGTCTGGCAGGGTGCGACCGTCTTCTGGATCAGCTCTTCCACCAGGCTCTCGAACTTGGCGCGGGTGATCTTCAGGGTCAGGTGCTTGGGCCCGGTGGCGTCCGCCGTGATGTAGGGCAGGTTGATCTCGGTCTGCTGCGAGGAGGACAGCTCGATCTTGGCCTTCTCGGCGGCCTCCTTCAACCGCTGCAGCGCGAGGATGTCCTTGCGCAGGTCGACGCCTTGCTCCTTGCGGAACTCATCGGCGACATAGTCCATCAGGCGCTGGTCGAAATCCTCGCCGCCCAGGAAGGTGTCGCCGTTGGTCGATAGCACCTCGAACTGATGCTCGCCCTCGACCGCAGCGATCTCGATGATCGAGATGTCGAAGGTGCCGCCGCCGAGGTCATACACGGCGATCTTGCGGTCGCCTTCCTTCTTGTCCATGCCGAAGGCCAGCGCTGCCGCGGTGGGCTCGTTGATGATGCGCTTGACGTCGAGGCCGGCGATGCGGCCGGCGTCTTTGGTGGCCTGGCGCTGGGAATCGTTGAAGTAGGCCGGAACGGTGATCACGGCTTCCGTCACCGGCTCGCCGAGATAGTCTTCGGCTGTCTTCTTCATCTTCATCAGCACCTGCGCGGAGACCTCGGGCGGGGCCATCTTCTTGCCACGCACCTCGACCCAAGCATCGCCGTTCTGGGCCTGCACGATCTTGTACGGCACGAGCTTGATGGCCTTTTGCACCTCGGCGTCGCCGTAGCGGCGGCCGATCAGGCGCTTGACCGCGTACAAGGTGTTCTTGGGATTGGTGACCGCCTGGCGCTTGGCGGGGGCGCCGACCAACACTTCCTCGTCATCGGAGTAGGCCACGATGGAGGGGGTGGTACGCGCCCCTTCCGAGTTCTCGATGACCTTGGGCTGGCCGTTTTCCATGATGGCCACGCACGAGTTCGTCGTACCCAGGTCGATGCCGATGATTTTTGCCATTTGTACGTTCCTCGCTTCCGATTCAGGGATTATTTGCCTCTGAGCAAGAGGCTAGCTTTGGGTGGCCGGCCGGGGTTTCAAGCAGATCGGTTTGTACACCCGGTTCATGGCTCCTTGGCCTTGGCTACGGTGACCAGCGCCGGCCGTAGCACCCGATCGTGCAGCAGATAGCCCTTTTGCAGCACGTGCACCACTGCGTTGGGCGCCTTGTCCGATTCCACGGTGGTCATGGCCTGGTGCTTGTGGGGGTCGAACTTGTCCCCGACCGGGTTGACTTCCTCAATGCCGAACTTGTCGAAGGCAGAATCGAGCTGTCTGAGAGTGAGCTCCACGCCCTGCCGCAGGGCCTCGAGCGTCGCGTTGTCCACTGTCAGCGCCGCCTGCAGGCTGTCGCGCACCGGTAGAAGCTCCCCGGCGAAGCTCTCCAGCGCGTATTTGTGGGCGTTGGCAATGTCGGCCTGCGCGCGTTTGCGGATGTTGTCCGCTTCGGCTTTGGCCCGAAGCCATGCGTCGTGGTGCTCCTGGGCCTGCAGCTCGGCCCTCCTGAGCATCTCCTCGAGACTGGGTATCGTCTCGGTGCCCCCATTCGGCGCGGTGCTGGCGGATTGCCCATCATCCGCCGGTGATTCCGCGGTGGGGGAAACCATCGGGGCCGCCAGGCTAGGTTCCTGATCCTGCATGGATTTCGTCTCCTCGGTTGGCACGGGGCAGATGGGGGCAGGGGTAAATGTTTCAAGACCTCGGCCGTGGACGGCCTAACGGGCCTGACCCGGCGGCCGCCGCGTCGGTTACTTCATCTGCGTCAGGTGCGGGCCCCCATCGCCAGCGCGCGTTGACGGCTTGCTTCCGCCGCTCGTCCGGCGCTCGGCCCGTCCCAGTCGGCAGGAACCCAACCGCGCAGGTTCTCGAGGGCGATGTCGGTGAGCGCCCTGATCCACCCGTCGCGCTCATTTAGGCACGGGATGTAATGGAACTCGCCGCCTCCGGCGCGCAGGAAAGCGGCTTTGTTCTCGATCGCGATCTCCTCCAGCGTTTCGAGGCAGTCGGATACGAAGCCCGGACACATCACATCCACCCGCCCCACCTTTTGTTTGCCCAACTCAATCATGCTGTCCATGGTGTAGGGCTTGAGCCACTCCGCGCGCCCGAAGCGGGACTGAAAGGTGAGCCGGTACTGGTCGGGTTTGAGCGTGAGCGCCTCGGCCAGGAGGCGCGCCGTTCTTTGGCACTCGCAGTGATAGGGGTCGCCGCGGTCCAGCGTGAATCGCGGCACGCCGTGGAAGCTCATCACCAGCCGGTCGGGACGGCCGTTCGCCATCCAGTAGTCCTTGACGCTCTGCGCCAGCGCCTGGATGTAGCCGGCATGGTCGTGGAAGTGCTTCAACATGCGCAACGCCGGCACGTTGCGCATGCGGGACAGGGCCGCACCCACGGCATCGTAGGTGCTTCCCGTGGCGCTGGCGGCGTACTGCGGATACAGGGGGATCACCAGCACGCGCTCGCAGCCCCGCTCGCGCAGCACCCGTAATTTCTCTGCCACGCCGGGGCTGCCGTAGCGCATGGCCCATTCCACCTCGAGGGGCGACTTGGTCTGCTCTCCGAGATACCCGCGCAGCAGTCGGGCCTGCCGCTCGGTGTGGACTTTGAGCGGGGATCCCTCGGCGGTCCAGATCTTGGCGTAGTTCTCGGCCGATTTGCGCGGCCGGATGTTGAGGATGATGCCGTTCAGGATCGGCCACCAGAGCACGCGCGGGATCTCCACCACGCGGGGGTCGGACAGGAACTGCCTGAGGTAGGGGCGCAGCGCCTCCGCCGTAGGCGCCTCGGGCGTGCCTAAGTTGACGAGCAGGACTCCCGCCTTGGGGATGACGCCGTGGCGGTAGATCGGTTCAGGCGCGAACATCTGCGCGAGCAGTGAGCGGTGACGAGTGAAGGAGCCAACCCGCCGGGGAGTAGGGGGTCTGGCTCAGGGATCTGGTAGCTCGAGCGGCCGCTTTCCGATGACGCATCCCCTTGTCAGGCTCCGGGCGTAGTGGGCCGCGCTGCGTTCTGGCTGCTTACTCGAGCGCCTTGGCCCGCTGCGACATGGCGCTGGACAGCAGCCGAGCGGTGATCTCCACGATCGCGATGACCCGCTCGTAAGCCATGCGGGTAGGGCCGATGACGCCCACCGTGCCGACCACCTCCCCGTCCGCTTCGTACGGCGCGGTGACGACGCTGCACTCGTCCAGCGGCACCAGTCCGGATTCCCCGCCGATATAGATCTGCACGCCGTGCGCCCGGCTGCCCATCTCCAGCAGCTGCAGCAGACTGGTACGCTGCTCCAGCAGGTCGAACAGGCGCCGCAGGCTGGCCATGTTGGAGGACAAATCCTGCACGTGCAGCAAGTTGTGCTCGCCGGACAGCACGTAGTCCTCAGAGGGCTCCGTGAAGGCATCGCTGCCGGCCTCGACCGCGCGCGTCAGCAACGAGGTCATGTCGTCGCGCAGCCGGCGCAGCTCCTCGCGCAGGCGCTCCTTGATCTGGTCGAAGCTCAGCCCGGCGTAGTTCTGGTTGAGGAAGTTGGAGGCCTCCGTGAGCTCGGACGGCTTGTAAGCCCGCTCCGTGAGCATGACGCGGTTTTGTACGTCGCCCTCGGGCGTGACGATGATCAGCAGCAGACGCTTGTCCGACAAAGGGAGGAACTCGATGTGCCGGAACGAGATCGAGCGCCGCCGCGGCGTCATGACCACGCCCGCGAAACGGGTCAGATCGGACAGGATGTGCGATGCGGACTGGACCATCCTATGTGTGCTCTCCACCTGCAATTGGCCTTCCAGCTGGTCGATCTCGACCCGATCCAGGGGCCGGATGGTTAGAAGAGTGTCGACGAAGAAGCGATAGCCGCGCGCAGTGGGCACGCGACCGGCCGATGTGTGCGGGCTGGCTACGAAGCCCAAGTCCTCGAGGTCCGCCATGACGTTGCGGATGCTGGCCGGGCTCAGGTCCAGGCTGGAATACCTCGACAGCGCGCGCGACCCGACCGGCTGGCCTTCGGTGATATACCGCTCTACCAGCGTCTTGAGGAGAATTTGTGCACGCTCGTTCAACATGACCCACATTGTATCTAAAGGCGCACGCGGGTACAGCCCGCGACACTGGCGCCGCTAGGGATCGCGGGTTCCGGCCGCGACCGGCACGGGGCTCGCGTCTATAATCGGGGTCATGGTTGCCGCCTTTAAGACTATCGCCCTGATCGGCAAGTACAAGAGCCCCGAGATCGCGGAGCCCTTGCTGGCGCTTTCCCGCTTCCTGCAAGCCCGCGGTGTGCGCGTGCTGCTCGACCCACTCACGGCGGCCCATGTGGTGCGCAACGACCTCGAAGTCCTTCCGCTGGAAGAGTCAGGGCGGTTGTCCGACCTGGCTATCGTCATCGGCGGCGATGGGACGATGCTGAATATCGCCCGCACGCTCGCGCCCTTCGACGTGGCGGTGGTGGGCGTGAACCAGGGCCGGCTCGGCTTCCTCACCGACCTCTCGATCCACACCATGCTGCAGACCATCGGCGACATGCTAGAGGGCAACTTCGTCACGGAGTCGCGCATGCTTCTGGCCTGCCAGCTGATGCGTGGCGAGGAGCCGGTGCTGGACGTGCTTGCGTTCAACGACGCCAGCATCAGCAAGGGCGCCGACGGCGGGCTGATCGAGCTCGAGGTGCGCATCGACGGCCAGTTCGTCTACGTGCTGCGTGCCGATGGGCTGATCGTGGCCACTCCCACGGGGTCCACGGCGTACGCCTTGTCGGCGGGCGGCCCGATCCTGCATCCCGCGCTGTCCGTGTTCACCTTGGTGCCGGTGTGCCCGCATACTCTGTCCAATCGTCCGATCGCGGTGAGCTCGGACGCGCTGATCGAGGTCCACATGCACAAGTGCGCCGCTGCGCAGATCCATTTGGACAGCCACTCCCACTACGAGCTGAAGCCCAGCGACCGCATCCGCATCCGCCGCTACCCGCGCAGCATCCGGCTGCTGCACCCGGTGGGGCACAACTACTACCGCATGCTGCGCGAGAAGCTTCACTGGAGCGAGACGCTGTAGCCGTCACCTCGATCGAGCATGCTGCGAACGCTCGGCATCCGCGACTTCGTCATCGTCGACCGCCTCGACCTGGAGTTCCAGCCGGGCTTCACGGTGCTGACCGGGGAGACCGGTGCGGGCAAGTCGATCCTGATCGACGCCCTGTCCCTAGTGCTCGGCGAGCGCAGCGATGCCGACCTGGTGCGAGAAGGATGCCCGCGGGCCGAGATCAGCGCCGAGTTCGACATCGAGGCGCTTCCCGACCTGGCACGCTGGCTGGAGGTCAACGATCTGACCGGCGAGCCCGGCGTCTGCCTGCTGCGGCGGGTGCTGGAGTCTGGAGGGCGGTCGCGCGCATACCTGAACGGCCGTCCGTCCACCCTGCAGCAGGTCAAGGAACTGGGCGAACGCCTGGTCGACATCCACGGGCAGCACGAGCACCAATCGCTGGTGCGCGCAGCCGCGCAGCGCGAGCTGCTGGACGCCTTCGCCGGGGCCGGTGCACTCGCTCGAGATGTGGAGCTGGCATGGCGGCGCTGGCAGGACCTCACGCGCCAACGCATCGAGTGGGAGAGGAACGCCGCGGCGCTCGCGGCTGAGCGCGAGCGGCTCGAGTGGCAGGTGCAGGAGTTGACGCAGCTCGCGCTATCCGTTGAGGAGTGGGACGAACTGCAAGCCGATCATCGGCGGCTGGCACACGCCGCCAGCTTGATCGAGACCGTCGAGTCCGCTTTGGAGGCGTTGTCGGAAGGCGAGGCGGCGGCGCTGGCGACGGTGAACGGCGTGATATCGCGGCTGCGCACGGCGCAGCAGTTTGACGCCGGCCTGAAGGATATCCTGGATGTCCTCGAGCCGGCCCAGATCCAGATCCAGGATGCGGTGTACAGCCTCCGGCACTATCGGCAGCGGCTGGATCTCGATCCAGCCAGGCTGCGCGAAGCGGAGCAGCGGCTGGACGCCGTGCATTTGGCCGCTCGCAAGTACCGGTCCGCACCGGAGCGGCTGCCGGAGCTGTTGGCCCAGGCCGCGCTGCGCTTAGAGGAGCTGGGAGGCGGACTCGGGGCACAGGCGCTGGAGAAGAAGGAGAGCGAGCTGCGCGAGGCCTATCTTGCGCTCGCAGGCGGGCTGACTGGCAAGCGTAAACGAGGCGCGCGGGAACTCTCGACCAAGGTGACCGATGCGATGCAGACGCTGGCCATGGCCGGCGGCCGCTTCGAGGTGGCGCTGGAGGGGCTGCCCGAAGGCGGCACCCATGGGTTGGAGCGGGTCGAGTTCCAGGTTGCGCCGCACCCCAGCGCAGCGCCGCGGCCGCTGGCGAAAGTGGCCTCCGGCGGCGAGCTGTCGCGCCTGAGCCTGGCGGTCCAGAGCGTGACCAGCGAAGTGGCTGAGGTGCCGGTGCTCATCTTCGACGAAGTGGACGCGGGGATCGGCGGCCGCGTGGCCGAGATCGTGGGGCGGATGCTCAAACAGCTGGGCAAGCGACATCAAGTCATGTGTATTACGCATCTCCCGCAGGTGGCCGCCGCTGCCGACCACCAGTGGCAGGTGGTCAAGCGACAGCTCGACGGCGCGGCGGTGAGCAGCGTCACTGCGCTCGGTGCAGATCAGCGCGTGGATGAGATCGCGCGCATGCTGGGCGGGGTGAAGATCACGGAGACCACCCGCAAGCACGCGGCCGAGCTGCTGGGGCTCAAGATTTGAGCCGCCAAGACGCTATATCCAGGGCTGCGTCAGCGCTTCGGGCGGTTGGGGCAGTTGGACTTGATGCAGTCGGCGTAGATCTGAAGCGAGTGCTCGTGGATGTTGAACCCGCGGTCCTTGGCGATCTTGAGCTGCCGCTTCTCGATCTCGGAGTCGAAGAACTCCTCGACCTGTCCGCACTGGATGCACACGAGGTGGTCGTGATGTCCGCCCTCGTTCAGCTCGAACACCGCTTTGCCGCCTTCGAAGTGGTGGCGGATGAGGATCCCGGCCTGCTCGAACTGAGTCAGCACGCGGTAGATGGTGGCCAGCCCGATGTCCATGCCCTCCTTGAGCAGCACCTTGTATACGTCTTCCGCGGTGAGGTGCCGCACCTCGCTGGTCTCGAACAGGTTGAGGATCTTGAGGCGGGGCAGGGTGGCCTTGAGGCCGATGGTCTTGAGGTCGTGGGGTTTGGACATGGCGACGCTGACAGGGCCAAGCGTGCCAGGTATCATATAAGGTTATCCGGCGCCTGGAAACCGAGAACCTCGAGATCGAGTGCAAGGGGTTCCCGCATCGCACATCTACCGGTGCCGCGCAGCTAAACCGCTTTCCGTGCATATGCGATCCATCCTGGCGTTGATCGTCTGCGTCCCGCTGCTGGCCGCCTGCTTCCTCGCGCCGCACAAGATCGACGTGCAGCAGGGCAATTATCTGGACCAGCAGAGCGTGTCCAAGCTCAAGCTCGACATGACCCGCTCGCAGGTCCGCTTTATACTCGGCACGCCGCTCATCTCCGACCCCTTCCATCCCGAGCGCTGGGATTATGTGTACATGGCTTACAAGGGGGGCACGCTGAAACAGGACAAGCGCCTGACCCTCATCTTCGACGGCGACAAGCTCAAGCACGCCTTCAGCAACTTCCCCGTGCCTATGGCCGGCTCCGAGCCGGCCAAGACCGCGGCGACCACCCGCTGAGGCGGCGGCCCAGGCATTAGATGCCCATCCAGCACGTTGCAGTAGCTGGCAGCTCGGGCCGGATGGGCCGCGCGCTGCTCGAGTTATTGTTCCAAGCGCCGGAGCTCAGGCTGCACGCGGCGCTCGAGCGTACCGACAGCCCGTTCCTCGGCAAGGACGCGGGCGAGCTGATCGGCTCCCCATGCGGCGTTCGGATCACCGAACGGG
>JBGPOV010000156.1:0-8126 GCA_041488255.1 Gammaproteobacteria bacterium
AGGCCTTAGCCTCGCCCCCATACTTCTTCGACAGCACCAATGTCAGCGCCGCCGTCAGCGTCGTCTTACCATGGTCCACGTGACCTATGGTCCCCACATTCACGTGCGGCTTGGTACGCTGAAACTTTCCTTTCGCCATGACCGATTCCTCTCGCCTGTGTCCGTGAAGTAGCCGTCGCCAAAACGGTGAAGAATTGAGATGGTGCCCATGGAGCGGATTGAACGCTCGACCTCTCCCTTACCAAGGGAGTGCTCTGCCACTGAGCTACATGGGCGCCGGAGCCGCGACCTCGACGGGCGCCGTAACCCGGAACCCTGCAGTACCCCGTTGGAGCGGGTGAAGGGAATCGAACCCTCGTCGTAAGCTTGGAAGGCTTCTGCTCTACCATTGAGCTACACCCGCGCTCGCTGCCACCGCGAAGCCTGCCGAACAACCACCTCATGCCGCGTCTGGGCCAGCCCGTCGCGCCCATGCAGCCCCCGGCCCTGCCTTCCATAGCCCCTGACGAACCTGGTGGAGGGGGAAGGATTCGAACCTTCGAAGGCATGGCCGGCAGATTTACAGTCTGCTCCCTTTGACCGCTCGGGAACCCCTCCGAATGAAACTCGCGATTTTGGCGAAAAAGCCTCGGAGTGTCAAATAGTTCACCGCCCAACCCGGATTCGCAGATGCAGCCCTGCGACGGTCACCGGCGGCAGCTCACGCCGCGGGGCTGGGATAGCGGTGATGGATCTCGTCGATGGCGGTGTGGGCTCTGGCGTCCAGGGTCACGTCGGCCGCGTCGATGTTCTGCTTGAGCTGGTCGATGCTGGTGCCGCCGATGATGGTTGCGGCGACAAACCATTTACTGTGCACGAAAGCTACCGCCAGCGTGGCCGGGGCCAGTTTTAGGGTCTTGGCCAGGCCCACATAGGCCGCCACCGCCTCCGGCACGTTCACCTTGGCGTAGCGCGGCCCGAAGGAGGGAAACCGAGTGAGGCGGGCCCCCTGCGGCTTGGCGCCGTCGAGGTACTTACCCGTCAGGTGTCCGAAAGCCAGTGGGCTGTAGGCGAGCAGTGGCACGCTCTCCCGCCGCGTGACCTCCGACAGCCCCAACTCGAACGTCCGGTTGATCAGATTGTAGGCGTTTTGGATCGAGGCGACCTTCGGCTGGCCGGCCTGCTCCGCCCGGCGCAGCCATTGACACAGGCCCCAGGGTGTCTCGTTCGACACGCCAAGGTGGCGGATTTTGCCGGCCTTGACGAAGTCGGTAAACGCAGCCAGCTGCTCCTCGATCGGAACAGTGGCGCGTTCCTGCTCGGGGTCATACAGCGTCTGTCCGAACACGGGAACGTAGCGGTCGGGCCAGTGTACCTGGTACAGGTCGATGTAATCGGTTTGCAACCGTTTGAGGCTGCTGTCGATCGCGACGCTGATGCTTTTCCGATCTACCGCGAGGCTGCCGCCCCGGACCCAGGTAAGCCCTGGACGCGGTGCAGCGATCTTGGTGGCGACGATCAGCTTGTCGCGCTGCTGCTGCTTCAGCCAGGTCCCGAGAATGGCCTCGGTGCGGCCTTGCGTCTCGGCGCGCGGCGGGACTGGGTACATCTCGGCGGCGTCGATGAAGTTGATGCCGCGCGACATCGCGTAGTCCAGCTGCTGGTGCGCCTCCGCCTCGGTGTTTTGTTCACCCCAGGTCATGCTCCCGAGGCAAATCTCGGAAACCCGCAGATCGCTGGACCCGAGTCTGTTGTACCGCATGTGATGACCCTCCCGCTGCTCGCCGCCCGCGGGCCAGGACGAGCGCCCCGGCAGCGAGGCAGGCGCAGCGTCACTTGACGACCATGGCGGTGAACGGATACACGTAGGCCTGCAGCATCACGAACACGCCGATCAGCGCAGCCAGCGACAGGCTGTGCCAGAACACATAGCGCAGGATCACGCCTTCCTTGCCGATGTAGTTCGTGGCCACCGACGCCACTACGATGCTCTGGGCATCGATCATCTTGCCCATCACTCCGCCCGAGCTGTTGGCGGCCGCCATCAGCGTCGGGTCCAGGCCCAGCTTATTGGCGGTGATCACCTGCTGGCTCCCGAACAGCGCGTTGGATGCCGCGTCGGTCCCCGTCAACGCCGTGCCAATCCAACCGATGAGCGTGCCGAAGAAGGGGTAGAGCCAGCCCGTATTCGCAAACGCCAGCCCCAGCGTGCCGTCCATGCCCGAGTAGCGCGTGGTATAGCCAAGCGCCAGCATCGCGACGATGGTCAGCAACGAGTATTTCATGATGCCGAAGGTCTCCGCCCAGGTCTTGACCATCTCTTTCGCCTTGAAGCCCATCAGGAACCCCGCGATGACCGCTGCAAGCAGGATCCCGGTACCGATAGCGGATATGAACCCCCACTTGAACACCGCCGGCTCTGTGCGCGGCTCCGGAACGGCAGGCGCCACGCGCTGCACGACCTTGTGGAGCCCATCGATGGGGAGTTCCCAGTAGGTGATCCCGGGCGAGTTCAGCACGTGGTTCTTGACCCAGGGGATGCCCCAGATGACCAGCACCACAGTAAGGATCACCCAGGGCGTCCAGGCCTTGACTACGCGCTGCGTGCTATGGCCATGGTGCTCGCGGTCGATTTGCGCCTCGGCATAAGCGACCGTACCGCCCTTTCCGGTTGCATCCAGCATCACCCGCTTGGGTTTCCAGAGCTTGAGGAACAGCGCCAGCAGCAGCATCGAGATCATGGCTGACAGCATGTCCACCAGCCAGGGGCCGTGGTAGTTGGAGATGACGAACTGCGGGATGGCAAAGCTCAGGCCTGCCACCAGGACCGCGGGCCAGATCTCGACGGTCCTGCGAAAGCCGCAGAACGTCACCAGCAACCAGACCGGCACGATCACCGAGAAGAATGGCAGTTGGCGCCCTACCATGGCCGAAAGCTGCAACAGATCGAAGCCGGTCACGCCCTGCAGCACGACAATGGGCGTGCCCGAGCCGCCGTAAGCCACCGGGGCCGTGTTGGCGATCAACGAGAGGCCCGACGCGGCCAACGGGTGGAAACCGAGACCGATCAGTATGGCGCCGGTCACGGCGACCGGCGTGCCGCCTCCGGCTGCACCCTCGAAGAAGGCCCCGAAGCAGAAGGCGATCAGCACGAGCTGCAGGCGGCGGTCGTTGGTGATTCCGCCGATGCTATCCTGCAGCACGGCGAACAAGCCGGCCTTGAGCGTCATGCGGTAGAGGAAAATCAGATTGAGGATGATCCAGCACACTGTCGTCACAGCGAACATTGCGCCAAAGAATCCCGCGCGTGCCGCTAGCCCGCTTGGCATGCCGAGGACGAACAGGGCGATCACCGCTGCCGCGGCGAGGCCTCCGAGGGCAGCATAGTGAGCGCGGACGTGGAAGATCCCGAGACTGCCGAGCAACACCAGGATGGGGATCGCGCAGACCAGCGTCGACAAAACGGTGTTGCCCAGCGGGTCGTAGACCTGGGACCAGACTTCCATCTACTCCTCCCGAGTGGGTTGTTGTGTTTGGTGGCCACGCCGAGATGGACAGTGCACGCGACCGAGCGAGGAGAGTATATCCAAAACCGCGTTGTGCGCCTTGCGCTCCCGGTTCGCTTCACCCATGCGGCGCGGCGGCTGGATCGTCCCCCCTGGGGCCACCGCCCCGGTGCAGGACGCTCGCGCTAGTCCTCGCGCTCTTGGCAATCCGGGCAGTTTCGGAAGCGCGAGAGCGCGGTCTTACGCGAAGCGGTCTACTTGCAGGGGATTCAACGCGACGACAGAATACCCGCGCTGGCGTTGAGCGCAGACGGCGGTCCGCCTTAGCGGACCAAGCGCGACTGCGCCCGGCCCAGCTCTAGCCGGCCGGGCGACATCGAGTAAGGACTACTAGCAGAGGTCTGGCTGCTCGTCGCAGGAGATGAACCGCCCGAGTGGCCGCTTGAAGGTCCACTTGGTGGGGGCAACGACCATCCCCTCGGCGGAGGAGGTCACGCTATGGCTGAACACCGTGAACGGTAGCGCCACCACCCACGTGACCGCACCCACCGCCAAGGCGAACACGCCCAGAGGCCGGCCTACGACAGCGTCGACAAACTCCTCCGATCCATTCGGCTCGCGCAAGGCCTGCTCCTGATCGTAGGCCAGGGCCGTACCGGCTGAGAGCGTCAGCGCGATCATGCTCGCCTGAACCATTTTCCAACACGGACTCATGCTCGCCTCCTCGTACACGGGTATGTTGACTGGATTCTAACCTCCTAAAGTACGGTAGGACAAGGGGTTAGAATGGAATTGTTACGGTTCACGGCAACTGCAGACGGCCTTACGGCGGGTTGCGTCCGAGCGCCGGGTGTATCCTTGCCAGCAATATCGGTACCCGGCCCGAGAGATTGAGGAGATGCGCGCGCCATGCGAGTGGAATTGAGCTACGGCAAGGGCAGCCTGGCGCTGGAACTGCCCGACGGACTCGACGCGACGGTAATCCGCAAGCCGCTCATGCCCGTGTTGTCAGATCCATTCTCGAGCGTTCAGACTGCCCTCAACATTCCCACTGGCGCGCGGCCCCTGGTAGATGAGGCGCGGGGCGCACGCTCCGCGTGCATTCTGATCTGCGACATTACTCGGCCGGTTCCCAACGAGTTGCTGCTGCCTCCGCTGGTGCGCGCGCTGCTCGATGCAGGGCTGCGCGCCGACCAGATCTGCGTCCTGGTGGCCACCGGCCTGCACCGTCCCAACGAAGGCCCAGAGCTTGAAGAACTGGTGGGCGACCCCTGGGTCCTGCGCACGGTGCGGGTGGAGAACCACTTCGCCCGCAACGACGCCGACCACGTGCTGATCGGCACCACTCGCGCGGGCACGGTGGTCCGGCTCGACCGCCGCTTCGTGGAGGCCGACGTCAAGATCGTCACCGGCCTGGTGGAGCCGCACTTCATGGCCGGGTACTCGGGTGGGCGTAAAGTAATAGCGCCCGGCGTGGCGCACGCCGAGACCATCACCACCTTTCACAATGCGCGCTTCATGTCCGACCAGCGGGCCGAGAACTGCGTACTGGAGGGCAATCCCCTGCATCGGGAGCAGCTCGAGATCGTGCGGATGCTGGGCCGCGTGCTGGCGGCGAACGTCGTGATCGACGAGCACCGGCAGTTGTCCTTCGTCAACTACGGGGAAGTGGTCGAGAGCCACCTGCAGGCGGTCGAGTTCATCCGCGGCTTCGCTCAGGTCCCAGTGCCGCGCCGATTCAAGACAGTGGTGACGAGCGCCGCAGGGTACCCGCTGGACAAGACGTACTATCAGACGGTCAAAGGCATGGTCGCGCCCATCGACATCCTGGAGCCGGGCGGAAACCTCATCGTTGTGTCCGAATGCTCCGAGGGCATGGGCTCCACGGAGTACGTCGACGCTCAGCGACGGTTGCTCGAGCTGGGCACGGACGGCTTCGTTCGGGACATCGGCCGCAAGAACCATGCGGACATAGATGAGTGGCAGACCCAGATGCAACTCAAGCCGATGCGCGTGGGCGGCATCCATCTCTATAGCACCGGCCTGCGCGGTGCTGACCGCACGCTCACCGGGGTGGAAATGGTCGACTCAGTAGCAAACACGCTGGCGCGCTGCGTCCAAGCTGCAGGCGACCCGCACGTCGCGGTCATTCCCGAGGGCCCTTACGTGGTCCCCGTGTACCGGCCCGGCGTCTGAGGCGGGGCATCACCACCGCCCGTCTCGAAGTCCCGCCGCGGCGACTTGCCGTGTGTACGCGACATCCTGCGCGGGAAGCGGGTAAAAAAAGGGCGGTGGGCTGAGCGCACACCGCCCCGCAGGACCCTCAGGAGGTCAGAGGAGGAGAAGGAGGCTGCGGCGAGACACAGGCCGCAGCCCGGTCAGGCGCTGGGCCCGCTAGGGGGAGGGGGCACAGCAGCCGAAACTCGGCGGGGTTCAAATGACTTGCCGAGCTCTAGAACATTCTTGTCACGGGCGAAGTTGCTTCGGCGTGACGCCCAGGATTCGCTTGAAGTGCCGCGTGAGATGGCTCTGATCGGCGAAGCCGACCGCGCTGGCCACTTCAGCCAGAGACCGCTCACCCGAGCCGGCCGCCAACAGCGAGCGCGCACTGTTCACCCGGACCTGGATCAAATACTGGTGTGGCGATACGCCGAGCGCCTGCTTGAACAGCCGGGCGACATGGAACGGGCTCAGGTGCACGGCCTCCGCGATATCGCTCAAGGCCACATCGCGCGAGTAGTTCTCCTGTATGAACTGGACGGCCTCGGCCGCGGCGCGGGAGTGCAAGCCCAATCTGCCGGCGGTCTCGCTCGGGGGCGCTGACGTCACCGCTTCCTCCGGCATCGAACAGGCATCGAGCGTTCGTCCGTCGGCACAGTGCGCGTAGTTACGCAGCAGATGGACCGCCAAGATGTTGGCAAGCGATTCCGCGTACAACCGGCCGCCTGGTTCGCGGCGCATGGCCTCGCGGGACAGTACCCCCGCGATATTGGTGATGGCCGCATCGCTCGGGCGTTCTCTCAAAGCGAGCCGGTAGTGGTCGGGCTGCAGGCCGAAGACTTCCGCTGCGACCCGGTCGAGGAACGCCGGCTCGAGGGCCAGCACCGAGTAGCTTATCCGTGTGGACCACGTCCAGCGCACCGGCGTGCGGCTGGGCACGACTGCCACGCAACCGGAGCTGAGTTCGCGCTCCACCCGCTCGTTCCCGCTCTCGCGCACGATACGGCCCGTGCCAAGGCCGACGAAGATCAAGTGCTGGCTGCTGCCATGGGGTAGCGCGCGGGACGACGGCGGGCTGTCGCGGCGCTCGAAGTTCAACACGGACCAACCCAGACCGCGGCTGGACACACGCACGCCGTCGGGGCGCAGCTCCGAAAAGATCGCCGGTTGGCCTGCTGCAGGCTCGGCCTGCAATACTGCGTTAGCGGCAGGTGAACGCATGATGCAATACCCCAATGAATCGCCCGATCACGTGCTGCGGAGTTGCCTCCAGCCAGCGCCTTGGATGTTGCTGTGCGCAAACGACCGCGCCAGGAAGAGTTAGCCCCCGGAAAAGGGCGCGCGCCGGGGCGGACGAAAGGTTTTCTTGAATGGCGATTAGAGCGCCCTTGTTGCGGCGCGAAAAAGCTCCATTCAGGCATAACAACTATTCCGAAAAGGCATAAGTGGCGCGTTGGTCAGCCGTTGGCCGCGACGATCCGCTCGGCTTCTGCGATGTCGGCGGGATCCAGAGCCACACCCGACGCCCCGGCATTTTCGGCCACCTGCTCGGGCCGGGTCGCACCTATGATGGCCGCCGCCACGTTCGGCTCGCGTAGCACCCAAGCCAAAGCAAACTGGGCCAGCGTAAGCCCGTTTCGCCGGGCTAGGGGCTGGAGCCGCTGAACCGCCTGCAGCGTACGGTCGGACAACCAGCTCGGCCGAATGAAGCCACCCATGGAGGCGCTCGTGGCCCGCGTGCCCGCCGGGAACGGCTGTCCCGGCGTGTACTTCCCGGTCAGCACCCCTTGGGCGAGCGGCGACCACACGACCTGGGAAATGCCGTGGCCCTGGCAATAGGGGATCAGCTCTTTCTCGGGCGCTCGCCAGAGCAGCGAGTATTGGGGTTGGCTGGAGATGAACGTCGGCACTGCGGGGATCGCGCCCGCCGCGCGGATCTGCTCCATCGGCCACTCGCTGAACCCGACGTATCGCACCTTGCCCTGGCCCACCACCTCGCTCAGTGCACGCATGGTTTCCTCCAGCGGCGTGTCCGGGTCGTATCGGTGGCACTGATAGAGGTCCACGTGGCTGGTGCGCAGGCGTTTCAGGGAGGCATCCAGCTGCTTCACGATCTGCGCCCGCGACAGGCCATGGTCGTGGGGCAACATCGGGAAGAAGGCTTTGGTGGCCAAGACGTACGAATCGCGCCCAACGCCGGCCAAGGCCTCGCCGAGGAGTGTCTCCGCCGACCCGCGCCCGTAGACGTTGGCTGTGTCGATGAAGTTGATCCCGGCCTCCAAGGCCTGCCGTACGCATGCGATGGCGCGTGCCTTCTCGACACCGCCGCCATAGGTCAGCCAGGACCCCAGTGCAATCTCCGATACGCGCAGGTCGCTGCTTCCGAGCTTGCGGAATTGCACGGGACAGGCTCCGATTCGA
>JBGPOV010000157.1:0-8058 GCA_041488255.1 Gammaproteobacteria bacterium
CGTCGAGCACGTGATGGAGCTCGTCATGGGCGTCACCGACCGCATCGCGGTGCTCAACTTCGGGCAGAAGATCGCCGAAGGGTCGCCGGCCGAGGTCCAGGCCGATCCGATGGTGCGCACGGCGTACCTCGGCGGGGAGCAGTGATGGGTGAGCCGTTGCTACAGGTCAGCGACGTCGTCACCGCCTACGGCAAGATCGAGGCGCTGAGAGGCGTCACACTGGCGGTGGGCGCGGGCAGCATCACCTGCCTGCTTGGGCCGAACGGCGCGGGCAAGACCACGCTGATGATGACCGTCACCGGGATCCTCAAGCCGAAGCGGGGGTCGATCCGCCTCGGCGGCCATGAGATCGCCGGCGCCGCGCCGCACGACGTCGTCGCGGGCGGCATCGCGCTCGTCCCCGAGAACCGCCTCGTGTTCCCGCACATGAGCGTGCTCGACAACCTGCGCGCAGGCGCCTACCACCGAGCGGACCGTGGCGGCATCGCCGGTGACATCGAGCGCATGTTCGAGCGCTTCCCGCGGCTGAAGGAGCGCAGCGCTCAGAACGCCGGCACGCTCTCCGGCGGCGAGCAGCAGATGTTGGCGGTCGCGCGCGCCCTCATGTCTCGCCCGAAGCTGTTGCTCATGGACGAGCCCTCTCTCGGGCTTGCGCCGCTCGTCGTCGAGGAAATCTTTCGCATCATCGCCGAGCTCAACCGCGACGGCACCAGCATCTTCCTCGTCGAGCAGAACGCCCACCTGGCGCTGAAGGTCGCACACCACTTCTACCTGATCGAGCAGGGACGCGTGACCTTCGACGGCACGCCCGGCGCGCTTGCCGAGGACGAGGTGATACGCCGCGCCTACCTCGGCTCCGCCAAGGTATGACGGCGCCGCACATCACCACGGTGCGATCGAGGGGCCCCTCGATGCGCATGCCTGCCTCGGCTTGCTGCGCGCCTCACCACACGCCAGGATGATGGTCGACGTCATTCAGAACACGCTCGACGGCCTCGGGATCGGCTCGGCGTACGCGCTGCTCGCGCTCGGCTTCACTCTCATCTTCGGCGTGCTGCGCCGGGCCAATCTCTCGTACGGGCCGGCGATCATGTTCGGCGCCTATGCCTCGACCTGGGTGTTCCTCCAGTTCCACGCGAGCTTGCTCGTGCTCGCCGCCGTGACCGTGGCCGGGTCGGTGCTAGCCGGCGCGTATGTCGAGCGGCTGTGCTTCGCACGCCACCGGGGCGGCCGGGCGAGCGCGTTCTCGAGCAGCGTTGCAATCGCCTCGATGGTGGCGAGCTTCGCGCTCTGGATGCAGTTCGAGGAGCTCGTCACGCTGGTGCTGCCGCGTCATCTCTACAGCTTTCCGCCGCTCTACGGTGGCCCCTTGCTCGCACTGGGGCCGTTCACGTTCCGCGTCGAGTACCTCGTCATGCTCGGCTGCGCAGCGCTCATCTGCGTCGGCGTGCACGCGCTCCTGTACCGGACCCGCTTCGGGCTCGCGGTGCGCGCCGTCGTCGACAGCCTCGAAGCCGCGCGCTGCTCGGGCATCCATGTCGCGTCGATCTTCGCGCGGGTGTTCGCGCTCGCATCGGCGATCGGCGGCGTCGCCGGCTACCTCATCGTCGCGACGCACGAGCAGGTCACACCGATGCTGGGCATGTGGTCGACGCTCAAGGGCATGATCGCGATGATGCTGGGCGGGCTCGGCTCGCTGCCCGGCGCCGTTGCCGGCGGCCTGCTGCTCGGGCTGATCGAGAGCCACAGCCAGTGGTTCTTCGGCCCGCAGTACCGCGACCTGCTCGCGTACCTCATCCTGTTCGTCTGCCTGTGGCTGCGCCCGGCCGGCCTGTTCTTTCCGGCACGGCGCGACGGATTGGCCAACGCGTAGGACCCGTCGTGGACGACTACACCCTCGGCGTCCTCACCAACATCGGCCTGATCTCGTTCATCGCGCTGTCGGCCTACCTGCTGCTGATCGCCGGGGAGATGTCGTTCGGCCAGCAGGCGTTCTTCGGCGTCGGCGCGTATGCGGCGGGGATCGCGACGGCGATGTGGGGGCTGCCGCTGTGGGTCGCGCTGCTGTTGGCCATGGCGTGCGGCGCGGTCGCCGCGGTGCTCGTCGGACTGCCGACGTTGCGATTGCGCGGGCTGTATTTCGCAATGGCGACACTCGCCGCCGCCGAGATGGCGCGGATTCTCTTCGAGGTGTTCCACTACCAGCGGGAGCTCGGCGGCGACCTGGTCGGGCCGGACGGCACGCAGGGGTTCCGCGGGATCCGCTACGTCTTGGAGCACGGCATCGAGCCCGCCGGGTATCTCGCGATGATCTACGTGCTGCTCGCGCTCTGCGTCGCGGCGTTCCTGATCGTCGAGCGCTCGCGGCTCGGCGCGACGCTGCGCATGGTCGGCGAGGACCCGGAGCTGGCGGCGGTTTTCGGCATCGACGTCGATCGCGTGCGGCTCGGGGTCGCGGCCGTGGCGGGCGCGATCGCGGCGCTGGGCGGGGGCCTGTTCGCGCACCACAACACGTACATCGAGCCGCGTAATTTCGACATCATGCTCGGCGTGCACAGCCTCGCGTACGCGCTGATCGGCGGGCTCGGCACCGTCTTCGGTCCGCTCATCGGCGTGGTGCTCGACATCGGGCTGCTCGAGTCGACGCGGGTCTTCCAGGGCTACCGGATGATCGTCTTCGGCGGATTGGTGGCGCTGCTGCTGCTGGTGCGGCCACGGGGCTTGCTCGACGAGCGCGCGGTCAACGCACTGCACCGGATGATCCGCGGCCGGCGCCTGTCGGCGGATCATCCGGCGCAGTAAGCTGAAAGGCGCCAATGCGCGTTAATTCCCGGAACGCGCCCCGCACGAGCAAACGCGAGGTCCATGTGGTCCGCATCTTGGTCATCTTGGCGCTCGGTATGCCCTCCGCGCTCGCGCTGGCGCAGCGCGCCGCGGCCGATATCGCGTGCAGGCCTGCCGGGCCGGTACTGGTCTTCGACTGCGATATCCGGCTGAGCGACAGGAGCTCGGGCCGGCCCATCGACAAGGCGGACGTGACCGTTGGCGCAGACATGCCGTCGATGCCGATGGTGCACAACGTTCGTCCGGTCAAGGCAAAGCGCACCGGGGAGCCCGGCCGCTACAGCGCGCGTCTCGAGCTCGAGATGTCCGGCGAATGGGCGGTGAAGATTCGCGTTGTCGGACCGGTCAGGGACCAGATCGTCAAGACGCTGCGGTTCGAGGACAAGCCCTGAGCCGCCCGGGCAACGCGAGCGCGGCGTCGCGACCCGGCTCGGGAAGAGGGCCGAGGGGCGCAGAAAAGCTTCACTGCGCTTCCAGATCGCCCTCGGTATGAACGCCTCACCGATGATCCCGCTCGGCCTGCACTCGCGCGAGCCGGTAAAGGGTGTGGAAATCAGCCACCTCCAGCCGATGTATGGCGCGAACAATCCCGGCGCAACCGCCTGTGCTAAGCCAAAGACTCGTGCGATTGACCGCTCACCAGGCCGGCGATACCCTCCTGTCTAGCAAAAAGGGGCGTTTGTTTGCCCTATGCCCAAAGGCTTGCCTCGTGCCGGATTCTGTGTCACCCGCGCTAGAGGACGCGCGGATGTGGGATCTGGCACTGTGAATAGGCTTCGTCCAATACCAGCACAACACGCCGCACCGGTAAGGATCTTTCATGCGCCCATGACCGGGCAGCGCTAGAAGCTAAAGTTCGGCGCCTCGTCAGGTAGAAAGGCCAAAGAGCGACGTCATGCGCTCTGCCCCGAGCATCTCCGCCATCCCCTCGTCGGATGGGCGCCGCTCGAAGCGGCTCGCCGCGTCGAGAATCTTGGGCAGGAGGGTGAGGTCGCCCGCCGTATTGATGAACACGTCCGGGAGCAGCCCCATAGTCCAGTGGATCGCTCGGTCAATGTCCGCCTGCGACTCTAGCGGCTGATACCATGTGGTGTGGGTGCGCTCGACCGTCGCCCATGGACCGCGCGCAATCGACTTGATGATCTGGACGGCCGCTTTTCGCTCCCGGCAGATCGCGAGCACCTCCTGGAAGCTCTCTCGGTAGCGCTGGTCTTGCGCCATGAAGAAGTTGTACGGCAGGAGCACGGCGTCGAAGTCGAAGCGCGCAAGACTTCGTCGGTGCATGGCGGGGATGGTCCAACCATGACCGGTCACGCCGATGAAGCGAACCAGCCCCTCCTGGCGTGCTTCTACTGCTGCCTCCAGCGCGCCGCCCGGCCCCATCGCCTGATCCCAATCGTCCGGATGCCCAAGCGAGTGAAGCTGGATCAGGTCGACGTGGTCGACGCGCAGCCGCTCGAGCGAGCGATGGATGTCCTCGCGGGCCTCCGCTGCGCTTCTCGACCCGGTCTTGGTCGCCAGGAAGAAGTCCTTGCGGTGACGGGCCATCCACGGCCCGATGCGCAGCTCCGAGTCGCCGTACCGCGCAGCCGTGTCGATGTGGTTGACGCCGTAGCGCAGCAGCACTTCGAGCGTGCGGTCTGCGTCGTCCTGGCTTGCTCGCGCGAGCGCGGCTGCGCCAAACAGCGTCACCGTGCTCGAGTGGCCTGTGCGTCCGAATGGTCGCCGTTCGATCATGTGGGCATCTCCCGTTCCGCCATCGAGCGCGGATCGCCGCGCCGCGATTGTCGATCTTGCGGGGCCAGCATATCGCAACCGGGGTCTGGATTGTCAGCGGAGCTCGCAACCACCCCCCAAAAGAGATGTAGTGGAGCAGAACTGTCCGGTTAGTTGAAGAGTTGAACTGCTGAGAGCCATGTCGCGCTCACAACTTTGCGCAGGCGGCCCAGCTCGCGCCCGTTGTTGTGCCCAGCGTCCGATGCGGCAGCGTACACTACGCGCATGCACTCCTCGTCGTTGCACGCAAGGACACTCTACCTCAGCGCAGGGGACCCCACTGAAGCGGCGCCCCTGAGCGTTCTCGTTGAGGCCTTTCCAGCGCAATGTCGGCAAAAAACAAGCCGCGCGAACGTCTGGAATAGTGTATGGCGCGAACAATCCCGGCGCAACCGCCTGTGCTAAGCCAAAGACTCGTGCGATTGACCGCTCACCAGGCCGGCGATACCCTCCTGTCTAGCAAAAAGGGGCGTTTGTTTGCCCTATACCCGCAAGAACGATGTCGGAAGCGACGCTTGGCGGAATCGATCGACTGTGCCAGACTTAAGCAACAGCTACCGTCTGGACATCGCTTACTCACATGAATCAAAGCATTTCAAACTATGACGGAGGGATCACCACGTCCCCCCGCCAGCTGGTCTATGCGGAGACGGTCGAACAGATCCAGGCGATCCTGAAAGATTCGGAACGGTTTCCGAGCCCGGTTCGAGCGATGGGCAGCTATCACTCTTTGACCCCATGCGCTTCCTCGGACGGGACCATCGTGAACATGTCCCGCATGAACCGCATCCAGGAAATCAATCCGCGGACGATGACGTTGACGGCTCAGGCAGGCCTGCAGTTCATCGAGGCGTCGAAGGCGCTACGCGCCCAGAACCTGCAGTTCATGACCAACATCGAGATTGGCAACATGACGCTCGGGTCCGCCGCATGTTGCCACACCAAAGATGCATTGGATGGCATTGAACACGGCCAAGTCAACTCTTATGTCACCAGAATCAGGTGGGTCAACCCCTCGGGCGAGCTTAAAGAGGCGTCCGAGGACAGCAATCCCGAGCTCCTGCGGCTGGTTCGGGCGAGCTACGGACTGTGCGGGATCGTCTACGAGGTCAGCTTCCGGGTCAAGCCCCTGGAAGCGGCTCATCTCACGTACCTGCCGCGGCCGATCGATCGACTGACGGAAGCAGAGGTTGCGAAAATCATCGAAGCCAGCGAGGGTCTCATCTGCTGGACGCTCGGCAGAACGGCGATCTTCCAGAGGAAGAAGCGAATCGCGGAGGCCGGGCCGTTCGCTTCGGTCATGGCTGCCGCCCGTCACGTCATGTGGAACCACGTCGCCGCCTTTTGGGGCAGGGCGATAGATGTATATGTTCCCAACCCGATCCGGGAGGTCGCTCACAACCTTTCGTTTGGCTTGCTGAGGCTGAGCTACACGTTCTTGCACGTGATCGGAGGTGCGAGGTTGTATGATCCCGACAAGATCGTGAACTACAGCAAGACCGCACCGTCATCGAGGTATGCGTTCACGTTCTGGGCATTCCCGCGGGATCAATGGCTCGGCACGCTTCGGCAGTATCTGGAATTCAGCGACAGCCACTTCAAGAAGTACGGATTCCGGTGCAACATGCCGCTCGGCTCGTATTACATCCGACGCGATTCGAGCTCAGTCCTGTCCTACACCGATGCCGGCGACATTTTTTCCATCGATCCGATTCACGCCTACACGGATAAAGCGGCCTGGGATCGGTTTCTCCAGGAGTTCAACGACTTTGCTACAAAGAGAAACGGCATTCCCTTGCTCAACCAGAGTCCCTTTGTGACCAGAGCGCACGTCGAGGCTGCGTACGGATCGAGGTGGCAGCAGTTCAGTGATTGGGTGAAGACGGTGGATCCGGGCGCTCGCATGCTCAACCCGTTCTTTAGAGATTTGCTCTCCTAGCCTCTGCGAATCCAGGGGTGCTCACGATCCCCGAATTCAGTTCGAGCCGCTCCGTGCGGCCGCGGTGATCCACGGCTCGAGACGCTTGCCAAACGCAACCGTGGCGTCGAAGCGCGCCGCACTACGTGCGCCCGTTGCGGCGTCGGGCAGCGCATGCTCGAACACGTTCCGCAATTCGAGCGGCACGTTCATCTCGTCGATGCTGAGCTCGCTGACGTAACCCGAGAGCTTTAACGAGCGCCCGGAGCCGGTGACGACCGGCCGCACCTGCCCGCGCGCGATGGCGTAACGAGCACGGTCGGGGTACTTCGAGCGCAAAGCGCCGGCGTCGAGACCGGCGTCGACCGCGAACAGGCGACTGTACTGGCGCTCTTCCCTGTCCAGCCGGCCCTGAGCCTCCTTGGAGCGCCGTTCGAACTCCTTGTTGTCCGGGTTGGCGGCCCGCAGAGCGGCTTCCCGATCGGCGTGGTGCTTGGCGCGCTCACGCGCCTCCGTGTAAGCGGGACCGTCCAACTCCAAGACGAGCAGGACCTCCTTCGGGAGCTGCTTCTCGTAGTGCCTGCGGCCCCGATCCGAGTCCTCGGGCTGCGAGACGTCGAACCCCAGCTCGGTCAGCTTGGCCTTAGTGAGCCAAGCCGGTGCACCGCCGATGCCGGCGTACCAGGCTCCCGCATCGATCTCGTCACCGATGTCCTCTTTGTGCACGCGCCACAGGAGCCTGAACGCGATACCGCTGTTCTCGCGATCTCTCCACCACTTGTAAGGCATCTGCAGCTCGCGCTGCGTCAACGCCAGAACGCTGTCCGGTGCGCCGCTGCGGTTGTAGGCGACGCCGATCAGGGCCACGGCATTGGTGAGCACGACCAGTCCTGCCCCCGCTATGAGGGTATGCGCGCGCGACCACCGCATCATGCGGAACCTCTTCGCAGCTTCTGGCCCATGCCTCGCAGGCGCCTGAGCACAAGCAGGAACAGTATGGCCGTCAGGCCCAGCACGAAGAAGAAGAGATACTTCGGCATCGTCTCCCACCACCAGTCGAAGAACTTGGTGTACAGGAAGATCACAAAGAAGGTCACGCCCGTGTTCACTACCTCAGGCCAGTGGCGGCGCACACCGAGCCATACCGCGGCCGCGCTGCCCGCGAAGCCGAGCACCTGGTAGAAGCCCTTCACCAGGCCGGGGTCGAGGTCCAGATAACTCGCTTGCCCCCAATTGGCGAGCACCAGCATGGGCAGGAACAGCGTCAAGAGAGAGAATATGCGGTAGATCGCGCCGAACCCCCCGAAGCGATCGTGACGGAAGACTAGCGGTGCGACGAACAGCGCGAGGGCCGCGGGAAAGAAGTTCTCAGGTCGCTCGCCGAAGTGCAGCCAGTACATTCCGCTCCAGGTCCCGGTGCGCGCGGAAACGAAGGCAACGAGGCAGAGAATCCCGGCCGCCAACAGCAGCCGAAGGTCGCAGGCATACGCCAGCAGCAATGCGAACAGAGCCCAGGGCAC
>JBGPOV010000158.1:0-8001 GCA_041488255.1 Gammaproteobacteria bacterium
CCGTCATCGAGCGAGATCAGCTTGATCTTGCGCCCGTTGACGCCGCCCTCCGAGTTGAGCTTCTCGAAGTAGCCCATCTGCACCCTGCCGCCCGCGCTGTAAGCGGAGGCTGGGCCGCTGTAGGGTTTGGTCTGCCCGATCTTGATCTCGGTGTCGCTCGCGCCCGGGTCGTACTTCTTCTCTGCGACGGCCGGAATGAGCGCGGCCGCCAGAGCGAGGCCGACGGTGACCTGAACGAAGCGATTATGCCCCTGCATGTCGCTCACTCGTGCCGAGTCGCCTTCTGAAAAGGATATGTTTTGGTTATGCTATGGTCGCGTGCCGTACTGTGGAGCGTATAACGGCGCACATTGAACGGCAAGCGACGAAGCCTCCGACTCAGACGCAATGCCGGGCATCTTTATCAGCTACCGCCGCGACGACAGCGCCGGATTCGCCGGCCGCCTGGCTGACGCGCTCGAAGCCCGGTTCGGCGCTGCGCCGGTGTTCCGCGACGTCCAGGACATCCGCGCCGGGGACGATTTCGTCCGGGCAATCGACCGCTCGCTCGCCGCCTGTCAGGTGTTGCTGGCGGTGATCGGCCCCCGCTGGTTGTCCGCAACCGATGCGGCAGGGCGCCGCCGCATCGACGATCGCGCAGACTTCGTTAGGATCGAGATCGCCGCCGCATTGCAGCGCGGCGTACATGTCATCCCGGTGTTGGTGGATGGAGCGACTATGCCGGGAAGGGTGGCGCTGCCGGGCAGCCTGTCTGCGCTTGCCCGGCGCCAGGCCGTCACGCTGGGAGATACGACGTGGGATACCGATGTACAGCGCGTTATTCGAGACATCGAGGCACAGCTCGGCCGTCCCGGCATCAGCCGCCGGCGTTGGCTCATGGGGGCCGCAGGTGCCGCTGGGCTGATCTCCCTCGTCGCGCTCACCACCTGGTGGCTCGGCCGACCCCGTTTGGTCGCGGGCGCCTGGCGAACAGCAGAGGGCAACGTCTGGTTCATTCGCCAATCGGGTATCGAGTTGATCATCGAGGACACCCATTACGAGACACATGAAGTGTGGCGCAAGGGGCGGGGTCGGATAGCGGGCGACACGGTGCAGGTCGACCTTGCCTACACCTTCCAGCCGGGACTAACCATGGGCGGCAAGCTGACGATCGACTCCGATGGGCAATCGATGCACGGCACGCTGCTCGAAGTACCAAGCGGGCGCGCGATCCAGGTGTCGCTGCGGCGTTGAGAGCCGCGCCGATGCAAAGGACTCCCTCTCCCCAGCAGACATAAGGTCCCTCTCGGGCAGAAATAAGGTCCCTCTCCCCCCGGGAGAGGCAGCAGATATAAGATCCCTCTCCCCCTGGGAGAGGGTAGGGTGAGGGCCGGGTGAGGGGAGCGTCGCGAGACGCCCGGGTGAGGGTCCCGGGAGAGGGCCGGGGTGAGGGGCGAACTCGCGTTGCTTCAGAGTCAGCTGTTACAGTCCACTAGTGATTGTCCCTCGGCACGCCCTTGGTCAGCGCAATTCTCTGGTACTTGACGGCAGGCTTGAGCACCATGCCGTGCGAGAGCTCGTCGACCATGCCGCGCTGGATTTCCTGCCAAGGCGTCTGGTGCTCCGGAAACTTGTAGCCACCTCGCCGCTTGAGTGCCGCGCGCCGTCGTTCGTACTCCGCCTTGCTGATGAGGATGTTGGCCGTGCGTTTGTTCAGATCGATGCGCACGCGATCACCAGTTTTCAAGATCGCGAGACCGCCACCGGTCGCCGCTTCCGGCGAGGCGTTCAGGATGGAGGGTGAGCCGGACGTCCCGGACTGCCGGCCGTCGCCGATGCAAGGAAGTTCGGTCACGCCCTGCTTGATCAAATTCGCCGGTGGCTGCATGTTCACCACCTCCGCAGCGCCTGGATAGCCCACCGGTCCGGCCCCGCGGACGAAGAGCAGGCACGCGTCGTCGATTTTCAGCTTCGGATCGTCGATGCGATGGTGATAGTCCTCGGGGCCGTCGAACACGATGGCTCGGCCCTCGAAGGCGTTCCGGTCCTTCGGGTTCGAGAGATAGCGCTTGCGGAACGCGTCCGAGATCACGCTTGTCTTCATGATAGCGCTCTCGAAGAGGTTGCCCTTCAAGTTGAGGAACCCGGCCTTCTTCTTGAGCGGGCTCTTGTAAGGGTAGATCACGTCGAAGTCCAGCACCGGGCGGTCCTTGCAGTTCTCGGCCATCGTCTTGCCGTTGACGGTCAGCGCGTCGCGGTGGATCTTGCGGGCCTTCATCAGCTCGTTGACTACCGCCGGCACGCCGCCGGCCCGATGGTATTCCTCGCCCAGGTATTTGCCGGCCGGCTGCAGGTTGACCAGCAGCGGTATCTCATAGCCGATCTTCTCCCAGTCGTCGTTGTCGAGCTTCACACCGATATGGCGCGCGATGGCGTTGAAATGGATCGGCGCATTGGTGGAGCCACCGATCGCCGAGTTCACCACGATTACATTCTCGAATGCCTCCCGGGTCATGATCTTCGACGGGCGCAAATCCTCCCATACCATCTCGACGATACGCTTCCCGGTTTCATAAGCGTTCTGCGCGCGGTCTCTGTGCGGAGCGGGAATCGCGGCGCTGCCCGGCAGCGACATCCCGAGCGCTTCCGCTAGCGAGTTCATGGTCGTGGCCGTGCCCATGGTGTTGCAGTGGCCGGTCGAGGGCGCGGAGGAGGCGACCAGGTCGATGAACTGCTCGCGGTTGATCTCGCCCGCCGCCAGCAGCTGGCGCGCCGTCCAGACGATGGTGCCCGAGCCGGTGCGCTCGCCACGGAACCAGCCGTTGAGCATGGGTCCGCCAGAGAGCACGATGGCCGGAATGTCGACGGTCGCCACCGCCATCAGCTGCGAGGGCGTCGTCTTGTCGCAGCCCGTGGTCAGCACTACGCCATCGATGAAGTAGCCGTAGAGAATCTCGACTAGCCCCAGATAAGCGAGGTTGCGATCGAGCGACGCGGTGGGCCGCTTGCCCGTCTCCTGGATCGGGTGCACCGGAAACTCGAAGGCGATGCCGCCCGCCTCGCGGATCCCCTCGCGCACGCGATCGGCGAGCTCGAGATGGTGCCGATTGCAGGGAGACAGATCCGAGCCTGATTGCGCGATGCCGATGATGGGTTTGCCCGCCTGCAGCTCCTCGCGCTTCAGCCCGAAGTTCATGTAGCGCTCGAGATAGAGCGCTGTCATGTCGGGGTTATCCGGGTTGTCGAACCAGCGGCGAGATCTGAGCTTTGCCGGATCCTTTGGGTTGATTTGCTTTGCCATGGCCTGAATTCTCCTTATGACGCTCCGGGCGTCGGATTGATCCTGCCGCGAGATTCTCCCCGAATTGGAGGCTTCGGGGAACTCTGCGGTGCACAACGGCAGTCAACGATAGCGCCGATCTTGCTCGCTGCGCAAGTCACGGGCTGCCCCTTGGCCCGAACGAGGTCTACAATGCCAGGCGGCTGCGCTCGACTGTAGGCTACCTTAGCCTAGTGTGCTGTCCCGTAGATAGCCGGCGTGGTCCCGTTCGGTCTGAGCCTGTCGAAGACCGAATGGAATGATGGCCCGTCGTGGTTCGACAAGCTCACCACGAACGGGAAGTTATTTCTGGGACAGGACACTAATTTAGTTGTTGTCGAGCGACAACGGTTGCCGAGGGCTGCGTGACTCGCGCCACCTCAGCTTTTCAGTCGAAAGGGGACACTCTACAGGGAGGAGCAATATGACAACGGACAAAGTGATCGTCACCAACGTCTCAGCGCTGCAGCGCAAGTACACGACCGGTCTCCAGCGCCTTTACGACGCCATCGGACGCTTGATCGCAGCGGACAAGAAACGCGGACTGACTACGCAAGTGGTAGCTATCGACTCGGCGCAAGACATGCGGTCGGTGAAGGGCTCGCCGGTGACCAAGGCCTCGGATCAGCGCCAGGTGAAAGCCGCCATCGACGCGGTGTGGGCAGCCTACACTCCCGACTACCTGATGATCCTGGGCGCTCCGGACGTTGTTCCCATGCAGACGTTGCGCAATCCCGCCCAGGGTGATGGCGACCCCAACGTGCCCAGCGACCTGCCTTACGCCTGCGCAGCGCCCTACAGCAGCGACCCGTCCGTCTTCCTCGGGGCGACCCGCGTGGTCGGGCGGTTGCCCGATGTGGTCGGCAGCAGCAACCCAGCCTACCTGGTCAGCCTGCTCGGCACAGCCGCACGCTCTCGCACGCGGCCGCGCGAGGATTTTCAGCGCTACTTGGGGCTGTCGGCGCAGGTGTGGGATGCGTCGACGGCGCTGAGCTTGAGCAAGGTCTTCGGCAACTCGAGCTCGCTGCAAACCACGCCGCCGCGCGGTCCGAAGTGGCCCGATGCTCAGCTCGCGTTGCGCGCCCACTTCATCAACTGTCATGGCGCATCCAGCAGTCCGAAATACTATGGGCAGCCGCCCGGAAGGGAGGAGTACCCGGTGGCGCACGACGCGGCGCGGCTGAAGAGCAAGGTGAGCAATGGCACAGTGATCGCCGCGGAGTGTTGCTATGGCGCGCAGCTCTACGACCCCGAGGACAGCAAGGGCCAGGCAGGCATCTGCAGCACCTACCTCGCCGACGGCGCCTATGGTTTCTTCGGCAGCACCACGATCGCCTACGGACCCAGCGAGGGCAACGGCCAGGCCGACCTCATTTGCCAGTTCTTCCTCGACTCGGTGCTAGACGGCGCCTCGCTCGGCCGGGCGGCTCTCGAGGCCCGGCAACGCTTCGCGGCGCTGTACACGCATCTGGACCCCACGGATCTCAAGACGCTCGCTCAGTTCTACCTTCTGGGAGACCCGTCGATACAGCCGGTCGCTGCGGCAGGGCACGCGTTCTCACGCACCAAGGCCTTCAAGAGAACCTTCAAAGGAGCCAAGACAACTTCGGGCGCGCGTGCGTTTCGCCGCGAGCGGCTGGCGCGCACCGGCACCGACCTGGAGCACTCCCTGGGCGCCGTGAGGCCGATCCAGGCCCGGCCGCCTGTCCATGTCACGCGTACGCTGAACGCAGCCGCCAAGGAGTCGGGCATCAGCGAGCTCGCGCGCCAGTCCTACGCGGTCTCTTTTCCCAAATCCGCCTCCAGCGGCGAGATGAAGGAGTTCGCCGCCACTCGGCGCGGGCGGTCCGTGTATCTTCTGCTCGGCGAGAAGGTCGTGTCCCGCAGGGTGAAGCGCGTGGTCGCGCTGGCCGCGACGGTCGAGGATGGCGCGATCGTGCACATGCGCAGAGTCCACAGCCGATGACGCTCCAAGGGCGCGTCGTACGCAAACGTCTGTCGACGGGCTCCAAGAGCGAGCACGACGCGCTCGTGCTGGTCACGCCCGAGGGACAGGAGTACAAGCTGCGGCGCCAGGAGGGCAATCCGTTCCGAGATCCCGAGCTCGACGCCTTGGAAGGCAAGCGCATCGAATGCGAAGGCATCGTGCGCGACGGTCAATTCATCATGACCCGCTGGAGCGTGCTGGGCTGAGGGTGTCGGGAAGCGCAGGAGAGGTTGATATGAACGACTCCATAGCGGTTACTACGAAGAATGGTATTGCTGTCGTCATGCTCAACCGAGCTGATGCATTCAATGCGTTCGACCTGGTGATGGGAGAACGCTTTGCCGGCAACCTCGTTGCGCTGGCTTCCGAGCGGCGCGTGCGGGGAATTGTCATCTCGGGCGTTGGCAAGGCTTTCTGCGCCGGGGGTGATCTGAAGTGGGCGCTGTCCTTGGGCAGCGGAGCTGCTGCGGCTTTCCATCAACTGGCCGGCCACTTTCACCTTGCCATTACCGAGATCCGGAGGATGCCGAAACCGGTGATCGCCGCGATCAACGGCGTGGCTGCCGGGGGAGGTTTCTCGCTGGCGCTGGCCTGCGACTTCAGGGTGATGGCGAAATCGGCCGTGTTGAGACAGGCCTATACGTCGAGCGGGCTATGCATGGACGGGGGCGGGACATTCACCCTTCCGAGACTGGTCGGGCTTGCTCGAGCCCTGGAAATTGCGGCGTTCGATCAGCCGATCCCGGCAGAGCAAGCCCTGTCGTGGGGGCTCGTGACCAGGATCGTCGAAGATGGCACAGCGCTAGAGGCTGGCGTCAAGATGGCCGAGGAGCTCGCGCAGAAGTCCCTGAACGCGTTCGGGCTGGCGAAGCAGCTCCTGACCGACTCCTTCGACACGTCGTTCGAGACGCAGATCGAACGCGAGCGCCAGGCGCTTTCCGCTTGTGCCGAGCATCCCGAAGGCCAGGAGGGGCTGAAGGCGTTTGCGGAGAAGCGCAAGCCGCGATACGGATTGATGTAGCAGGTGGAACGTCTACTTCGGTGCGCTCAAGCTTCGGCCAAACGCCGTCATTCCGGGGCTGCCCGCGACGGCAGCACCCGGAAAACGCGGCACAGAAGCGTTTCGAGGAACGGCCATCCAGAGATTTCTCGATCTCGATTTCTAGATTCCGGGTTTCGCTACGCGGCCCCGGAATGACGATCTGAGGTTTGTCACTAGTCAGGTCTCAGGAAGTCCGCTTTCGGCGAGCGATCGGTGAAATCCCAGTGGAAGCGATGTCTTTTCAGGATGTGGACCTGCGCCACGCGCTCGCCAGCCACGGCTGTTCCTTGCGCGGCAATCCGGCGGGCCGGTAATAGTGATCAAGCTCGATGAATCCCGCATCCGACATCTGGCGGCGCCACGCTTCAAGATCATGGTAAGCGCCGTAGCGCCCACCGCTCCAGCCTTCCTCGTTACCCCCGCGCGGGTTGGAGCTGAACAGCACGCCGCCGGGCTTCAGCGTGGCATGCAATTGCCGCAGCACTCGCGGCAACTCCTGGCACGGGACATGAAACAGCGCGGCGTTCGCGAACACACCATCAAAGCGCCCATCCGGCAGATCAAGCTTTAGGAAATCCTGCTGCCACACCTCGCACCCTGTGTCGGCACGCGCCATTGCGACGAAGCGCCCGGCACCATCCAGCCCGACCGCAATGTGGCCGAGTCCGGCAAATAATTTGAGGTCGCGCCCCGGCCCGCAGCCAAAATCGAGAATCGTGAAGGGCGGCTCGCCTTCGATATGGCGCAACAGCGCGTCGATGTTCTGGCTGACATCGTGATCGCGCGTGCCGTCGCGGAAATCCTCCGCGCTCTGGTTGTAATGTCCCAGCGTCAGGGCGGCGATTTTGTCCAGATCGTGCGGATGGAGTTTCATGCGCAATCCGTCATGGCCTCCAACGCACTAGGTCAGGGGTGCGCCAGCACGTTGCTAGCAACGCCAATCTACGCACTCGTCAAGGAGCACTTTCACGACGCGGACGCAACCAACTGGCCCTTCGCTTGCTCCAGAAAAGCGATCACTTGTTCTCGACTAACGGAAGGAAACGCGGCCAAGAAGTCATCGATCGATTGACCTGCCTCCAGGTAGTCGAGAAGCGTCTGGACCGGCACTCGCGTGCCCGCAAATACAGCCGTACCGCCCCTGACGTCAGGGCTGCGTGAGACAACAGGCTTTTCCGTGTGTTGAGCGTACTCCCAACTGGCGGAGTGGTGCAACCCAGGGTCTAACGCTTGGTTGAGCCTCACCCCCGCAGGCGCAACCCGTGGCACCAGCAATAAGCTCTTCGGAGCTCTCTAGGTCCGAGGCGGCCTTGAAGAACTCCCTGCCTTTCGTCCTGAGCTCAAGGCCCCAAGGTTTGATCCGGATCAAGTTCCCGCCGCCAAGAGCGGATAGAGTTACAGGCAAGTGGGAGGTTGTAAGCCCATCGGATTCTCATTTGAAAGGAGGAATTGATTATGGCCAGCATTGCGCGTTTCGATCCATTTGCGGACTCCTTCGAGGACATGGTGCGGCGAGTATTCAGGCCAGTTCGGTGGGAGGGTGAAGAGCAGCCCTTGCAGATCAAGGTCGACGTGGAGGAGGACGACAAGTCGTACAAAGTGAAGGCGGAAGTCCCCGGGGTCAAGAAGGAAGACATCAACGTCCAGATTAACGGCAACGTGGTATCCATCAGC
>JBGPOV010000159.1:0-7991 GCA_041488255.1 Gammaproteobacteria bacterium
CAGGACCATGGCGCCGGTCCACAGCAGCGGGGCAAAGCTCGGGTCGATGGCGGCCGAAAACCCGTGCCACATTCCGCCCAGCGCAGCAGAGCCGACTACTGCGCAGAACGCGCCGACCCACAGGCGGATAGCGCGGTCCTTGAGCCAGACCGCCTGCCGGAACAGTCTCCACGCCAGCCAGGCCGTGAGTGCGGCAAGGAACCAGTCGGTCAGCACCGTGTTGGGGTCTGCGATCTTCAAACCGATACCTTCCCCGGATTCCGCTGGCGCTCCATCCAGGCTACCTGCTCATCCACGGTCATTACGCTGAAGGCGCGATCTCAGTTGAGGTTGGTGATGTACTGCGCCAGGGCGTCGATCTGCCCGTCCGTCAGACCCTGGGTGTAGGCGGTCATGTTGCCGGCGTCGTTGGTGCGGTTGCGGGCGCGGAAATCTTTCAGCTGCTTGACGATGTACTCGTAATGCTGGCCCGCCACCACCGGGATCGCGTTCTGGCCGGAGAACCCGCCCAGGTGACACATCGGGCACAGCGCGTTGTCGGCGATCTTCTTGCCCTCGGTGACCTTGGCCCCGCCGACCTTGTAGGTGCTCGACGCCTGCTTCTGCGACGAGAAGTAGTCGGCCAGGTCCAGCATGTCCTCGCGCGACAGGTTGGCCGCCATGGGCGACATCAGGGGGTCTTTGCGGCGGCCCTCTTTGAAGTCCCTCAGCTGTATGTAGATGTAGCGGGAGGTCTGCCCGGCGAGCTTGGGCCAGAGCGGGTTGGTCGAGTTGCCGTCGGCGCCGTGACAAGCGGCGCACACCGCCGCTCTTTCTTTTCCGGCAGCGGCGTCGGCCAGCGCCGCCGAAGGCAGAATAGCGGCAGCGAACAAGAGCGTCGGGAACGCGCGCATGGTCCGGCTGTATCGAGAAGAAAAATTGCGTCCAGAAACGACAAGCAATAAAAAGGCCGCGCCCAGTATAACGCGCAGGGCGCGGCCCTCGATTATCGCCCCCCCTCCCTCTCTCCCCCGCGAGCGGGGGAGAGCCTGCCCCGGACTTGATCCGGCCTCGTCCCTCTCCCTCCCCCGTGTGCGGGGGAGGGTTGGAGTGGGGGAAAAACGAATTACGGCAGCGCGAACACGAAGATGCTGTTGCCGCGCTTGAAGTCGAGCTGATTGTTGCCGGCCGCGGCGACCGCGATGTACTGCTTGCCGTCGACCACGTAGGACACCGGCGGAGAGTTGACGCCCGCGCCGCACTGGAACGACCACAGCTTCTTGCCGTTCTTGGCGTCGTAGGCGTTGAAGTTGCCGTTGCCTTCGCCCGTGAACACCAGGCCGCCGGCGGTGGCCAGCACGCCGCCGATCAGCGGCTGGTCGGTATCGGCTGCCCACGCGACCTTGCCGGTGTCGAGGTTCACGGCTACCAGGCGGCCCGACTGCTTCTCAGTCGGGATAACCTTGAACGCGCCTCCCAGCCAAAGCTTGCCGCCGGGGTAGCCCACGTCTTCCACGTGATAGGTCATGGGCTGATGCAGATTCGCCGCGTAGGTCATGCGCAGCTTCGGATTGATCGCCATCGGCGACCATTCCACGCCGCCGTTGGCGCCGGGCAGCATGCGCGCGCCCTGCGGGGTCGGCAGCACCCACATGTTTTCCTGCGGGACCATCGCTTCGGAGAAGCGGATGAGCGACAGGTCGTTGCGGTTGTGCACGTAGACATGCCCAGTCTTGCCGCCGTGGATCGCCACCGGGACCGTATTGCCCGACTGGTCCTTGGCTTCAGTCAGGATCACCGGGCTGACCGCGTCCAGGTCCCACACGTCGTGGGCGATGTACTGGAAGTGGGCCTTGTAAGTGCCCTTGTCCAGGTCTACGGCGACGATCGAGTTAGTGTAAAGGTTGTCGCCGGGGCGGATGGCGCCGTACAGGTCGGGCGAGGGGTTGCCCACGACGAAGTAGACGGTCTTGGTCTTCCTGTCCACCGCCGGCGTCATCCATGAGCCGCCGCCCAGGATCTGGTAGAAGCCGCCGCCGTTGGCCTGCAGGTCGGCCTTCTCCTTGGCGATGTTGCGATGCATGTCGCGCCCGGTGGCGTCACGCGTGGCCCACACGCCCTCGTGGCCCTTCTCGGGGATCGTATTGAACGTCCATAGCAGATCTCCGTTGCGGGCGTCGAAAGCCTTGACGAAACCGCGGATGCCGTACTCGCCGCCGTTGGTGCCGATGAGGACTTTGCCATCCAAGGCCACCGGCGCCATCGTCTCGGAGTAGCCCTTGTCCGGATCGGCGATGTTAACCTCCCACAGCAGCTTGCCGGTCTTGGTGTCCAGCGCCACCAGCTTGGAGTCCAGCGTGCCCATGAAGAGCCAGTCGCGCCAGATCGCCACGCCGCGGTTGTTCGGGCCGCAGCAATACGTGGTGACGGGCCCCATCTTGTGCTTGTAGTGCCAGAACTCCTGTCCGGTGGCCGCGTCGATGGCGTAGACGTGGTTGAACGAGGTCGTCAGGAACATGACGCCGTTGACCACTATCGGCGAGGTCTCGTTCGACTCCCGCACTTCGGTCTGGAAGATGAACGCGGGCCTGAGCTTGCTCACGTTGCCCGTGTGGATCTGGTCGGCGGGGTAGTAGCGGGCGTTTGTGTACGCCATGTTGGAGTGGAGCCATTGGTTCTTGTCCCCCTCCGCGGCATCCAGCATCGCCTGAGTTACGGGCACCAGCTTCGACGACATGGGCGCGGCCATCGTGGTCGCTCCACCTTCGGTCTCCGCCGCGAGCCCGTTACTGATCGAACCCGCGGCCATGGCCGCGGCCAGCAGGCTCACTCTTATCATTGAATACTTCATACAACCTCCGGAACGTTATGTTTTGGTTCAGGCGCCTTGCACCGCAGCATATTCAGCCACCACGGTGGGTCGGACTATAATGTGTCGCTCACCCAAGTTCAAGCCCGATCGAGCGTTCGTGCGAGCGCACGAAAGGTCGTCTGTTGAGGTCCCGGAGGAAGCCCCAGTACATGTCCACACTCCTGCGTAATATCGCGTTGGCATCGCCGCTCCTGACGGCATTGCTCTGCGCTCCCACCGCGCCTGCTCAGGTGACCGAGCAGTAGCTCAACGTGCGGCTGCTCGAGTTCTCGAAACAGCAGGACGAGGCGCGCGCGCATCAGATGGTCGTGGAAGGTGCTGCGGTCAATTCGCGCAACCGGCGCGGCGAGACGCCGCTCATGCTGTGGGTGAAGGCGGGCAACGCCAGGATGGTCGCCTGGCTTATCGAGAAAGGTGCCAACGTCAATCAGGAGGCGTTGGATAGAACCACCCCACTGATGGCCGCGGCCTACGCCGGGCGCGTTGATCTAATGCAGGCGCTGCTCGACGCAGGGGCCGAGGTCGACGGCGTGGATCAGGTGTTCAAGACCGCCATGATCTATGCTGCGGCGCAGGGCCACGTGCAGGCGGTGAAGCTGTTGCTCGATCGCGGCGTGGCCGTGAACCGCACCTACAGCAACAACCTCACCGCGCTGATGTGGGCAGCCGGCTATGGCAAGGTCGACTGCGTGCAGCTGTTGCTCGCGCGCGGGGCGGATCCCACGCTGAAGGACGATCGGGGGAAGACGGCAGCCGACATCGCCCGGGAACAGGGGTACCAGGAGGTCGTGGCGCTGCTGAAGGCCTCGTAGCTGGGGTGCGGCGGGGAGTGGAACTTCCCCCTCCGGCCTAGCGCAGCGCGAACCCGGTGAGCAGAGCCACCAACCCCGTGCCCGCGCTCAGCGCGATCACCAGCTGGATCAGCGTCCACAAGTCATAGCGGCGCGCCATCTGTTGCGGGCTGAGGTTCGACAACAGGAACAGCCGCCCGTCGCGCGGCTTGCGCATGATGTTCACGCCGGGCTGCGAGAGGATGTCTTGTTGGGTCTTGCGCACCTCGCGCAGGGCGGCCCGGCGCGCCAGCTCCCATTCCTTGAGATCGATCTGCCCGCTGCCGTCGAGGTCGAAGCGCTTGAGCAGCGCGGGCTTGTCGGCCTTCCATTTCGCGAGCAGGGCGTTGAGGTCGCCGGTGGTGTCGAGATCGGTGGCGCTTCCGCCCTCGGTCCTCAGCTCCCCCAACGCGTACAGCTGGTCGACCGGAGTGAGCAACCATTCCTTGTAGCGCATCGTGCCGTCGCGCCAGGTACGCCGGTCCGTGGTGAGAATCTCGGCGCAGTCCGGGTCGATCACCACCTGCCCGGTGCCGTCGTCCAGCAAAAACGTCTCGCTGCTCATGCCGCCGTCCACGCGCTGCCACTTATCGCCGATCTTCTGTTCCACCAGGTAGCGGAACCAGACGCAGGGCCGCTTGGAGACGGGGCTGATCGTCGAGTAGCCGGGATGCAGCTTGGCCTTGCCGTACAGCTCGACGTAGCCCTGGGGCGCAGACGCCACACGTGAGGTGGGCGTATCGGATACCACACGGGAGCGGCGGAAGTTCGCGCTCCACGCGAACAGCGAGATGACCCCGATCAGCGTCAGGCAGAAGAGCCAGCCTCCGGGCGTGTTCATGTGCGCCGCGAACAGCAGCAGCACCAGGTGCACCCCCGAGGTGAGAAAGTTGCCGTATCTGTAGTGGAATTCGTTGAGCATGGGAAGGGCGTCGTTTCGGCCAAGCGGAGCGCGAGCCGGAAAACGCGGCGCAGGAGCGTTTCGAGGAACGGCCATCCGCGGGATTTCTGGATCCCTGCTTGCGCAGGGATGACGCCGATCAAGCGGCGAACAGCTTCTTCACGTCGACGTCGCTCTTTTCCTCGGCGCCGAACTCGAGCAGGTGGCGCGGCGGGAAGTCGAACATGCCGGCGATCACCCCGTCGGGGAACTGCTCGATGCGTACGTTGTTGATGTTGACGCTGTCGTTGTAGAACTCGCGCCGGTCGGCGATCGCGTTCTCCAGCGATGTGATGCGCGCCTGCAGGTTGAGGAACTGCTCATTGGTCTTGAGCTCGGGGTACGCTTCCGCCACAGCGTACAGATTGGCCAGGCTGCCGCGCAGCTGCGTCTCGGCTTTGCCCAGCTCGCCCATGTTTTGCGACTGGCTGGCGGCGAACACTCTCGAGCGCGCCTCGATCACGCGCGACAGAGTGTCTTGCTCGAACTGCCGATACTGTTTGCACACCTCGACGAGCTTGGGGATCTCGTCGTGACGCTGCTTGAGCAGCACGTCGAGGTTGGCCCAGGCCTTGGAGACATTGTGCTTCACCGTCACCAGGTTGTTGTAGATCATGGTGGCGTAAACCACCATGATCGCGATGAGGGCCAGGAGGATCATTGTGTAGAGGCTCACGGCGCTTCTCCTTGTCCGGATTGGCGAGGTGGGATGCACCTTCCATGCCAATGCGGCCCGTCGATCGGGTACAATTCGCGCTCTTTCGCTCCCCCGCAGCGGCATGGCATTGATCGTCCAGAAGTTCGGCGGCACCTCGGTCGGCACGACCGAGCGCGTCAAGAACGTGGCCAAGCGCGTAGCGAAGTGGAGGGCTGCGGGCTATGACATCATCGTGGTGCCCTCCGCCATGTCCGGCGAAACCAATCGCCTTCTCGCCCTGGCCAGGGAGATCCAGCAGCACCCGGAGCCGCGCGAGGCCGACGTGGTCGCCTCCAGCGGCGAGCAAGTCACCATCGGCCTGCTGGCGATGGCGCTGATCGAGATCGGGGTCAAGGCCAGGAGCTACACCGGCGCGCAGGCGAGGGTGCTAACCGATAGCGCTTTCACCAAGGCGCGCATACGGCAGATCGACCAGGACAGGCTGCGTGCCGACCTCGCCGCCGGGGTCGTTCCCGTTGTTGCGGGCTTCCAGGGCGTAGACGAGGAAGGCAACCTCACCACGCTCGGGCGCGGCGGCTCGGATACCTCCGCAGTCGCGTTGGCCGCGGCGCTCAAGGCCGACGAGTGCCAGATCTACACCGATGTCGACGGCGTCTACACCACGGACCCGCGCATCGTCCCCGAAGCGCGCCGGTTGACCAAGATCACCTTCGAGGAAATGCTCGAGATGGCGAGCCTGGGCTCCAAGGTCTTGCAGATCCGCTCGGTCGAGTTCGCCGGCAAGTTCAAGGTCCCGCTGCGCGTGCTATCCAGCCTGACGGACCCGATGATCCGCGTGCAGCAAGAGGCGCAGTCCGGCACCCTGATCACTTACGAGGAAGACGACAAGATGGAACAGGCAATCATCTCCGGTATCGCGTTCAGCCGCGACGAGGCCAAGATCACCGTCATGAGCGTGCCCGACCGGCCCGGCATCGCCTACGCCATCCTGGGACCCATCGCCGACGCCAACATCGACGTCGACATGATCATCCAAAACGCCAGCGTGGACGGCATCACGGATTTCTCCTTCACCGTCCATCGCAACGACTTCAACAAGGCGATGGAGATCTCGCGCAAGGTTCAAGCGCACATCGCCGCCAAAGACCTGGTCGGTGACAACAGGGTGTGCAAGGTGTCGTTGGTGGGCGTGGGCATGCGCTCGCACGTGGGCATCGCCAGCCAGATGTTTCGCACCCTGGCCGAGGAGGGGATCAACATCCAGATGATCTCTACCTCGGAGATCAAGATCTCGGTGGTAGTGGACGAGAAGTACATGGAGCTGGCCGTGCGCGTGCTGCACAAGGCCTTCGACCTGGAGTACGAGCCGGGGTAGCGAGCGGACTCGCTGCCATCAGCTGACCGGAACGAGTCGGGGTGTATGCGGGTCGGAGCTTAGGCTTCGCTCATCCGACTGTGTTGACGCCTGTCAACGTTTGGAGCGTATACTTAGGTCGTCTCCGGGTTCCAGCAGATGAGGGGGCGTCCAAGCTAAGAATCGACAGCACACCGGTTTAACCCGTACACGCACACCCCTGCAGGGGCGCACCGCGTTTCTTTGCATGACCATGGGCTGTTGTCGTCAGAGTCAACAGGGAGGAGAAGAACATGCGAAGCAGTGCCAGTTTCAAGCAGCGCGTAGGCGGAAGTCTTCTGGGAGGTTTCATACTCGGTGCCGCCGGCCTCGCAGCCGCGGACACCATCTACCTGCCTATCACCCGGGACGGCCCATGGCCGGTCAAGTGCGCGCAGGAAACCCTAGGCACCTGTCACAACCGCTGGCATCCGGACATCAAGCCGGCGGCGACGGCGAACCCCGGCGATACGGTGATCTTCGACACCCGCGACGCGCTCGACGGGCCGTTCAACTGGGACTCGGGTCCCAAGACGGTGGCGGCGGCCAACCTCAACCTGGTGCATCCGCTCACCGGTCCGCTGTACGTCAACGGTGCCGAGCGCGGCGACGTGCTGGCCGTGACCATCCTCGATGTGATCCCCGGACCGGACCGCTTCGGCTACACCATCATCGTCCCTGGCTTCGGCTTCCTGCGCGACGCCTTCCCCAACCCGTACATCGTCCACTGGAAATTGCTGCAGCGCCCGACCGGGGTGTACTACGCAATCTCGGACGACCTGCCGGGGGTGGAGCTTCCGCTGCACGGCTTCACCGGGACCATCGGCGTGGGGCTGGGCATGCCGGAGATCGAAATGGCTTATCAGCGTGAGGAAGAGCTGCGCAAAGCGGGTGGATTCGTTCTGCCGCCGGAACCACAGGATGCGCTTCCCGCCGACCTGTGTGGCCCCGGCGGACGCTCCGCGGCCCGATGCTTGCGCACCATTCCGCCACGCGAGAACGGCGGCAACCAGGACGTGAAGCAGATGGTCAGAGGCACGACCCTGCTGTTCCCCTGCTGGACCAAGGGCTGCCTGCTTTCCATGGGCGACACGCACTTCGCCCAGGGTGACGGCGAGGTGTCCGGCACGGCCATCGAGATGAACGCGGTCGTCACCGTGAAAGTGGAGGTGCGCAAGGGTCAGGGGGCCTACGTCCGCTGGCCGCAGATCGAAGGCAAGGCAGTAGCGGGAATCCTCAAGGATCTCGAGCCGGACCGCTTCATCGCGACCATGGGGATCCCGGTGAAGCCCAAGGGTGAGATGACCGCCCAGCTCAAG
>JBGPOV010000160.1:0-7689 GCA_041488255.1 Gammaproteobacteria bacterium
CTGCGCGAGGTGAGCGACGCCATGGAAGCGCTATCGCGCCGTAGCGGCCCGTCCGTAGTCACCGTGACCTCTACCCTGGCGTTCTGTGCTCTGTGGCTGATCCCGCGCCTGGGCAACTTCCAGAAGGCCTACCCGGAGGTCGAGGTGCGCATCGCCGCCAGCGACCGAATCTTGAATCTCGACCGCGAGCGCATCGACGTGTCGATCCGCTACTGCCCGCCGCATGCGGCGCCCAAGGGAGCGGTGTGGTTGTTCGACGAGGAGCTGCTGCCCGTGTGCTCCCCGGCATTGCTCGACGCGCCCGGGCGGCCGCTGCGCGAGCCGGGCGATCTGCGCCATCACGTGCTGCTGCACCTGGACGACCAGGATGTCCCGTCGCCCTGGCTGTCCTGGGGCCACTGGCTGGACGTTGCGGGTGTCCCGGGGTTGAAGCCGGCAGGATCGCTGGCGTTCAACTACTACGACCAAGTGGTGCGCGCTGCGCTCGCCGGCCAGGGCGTGGCGCTGGGGCGCTCGCCGCTGGTGCAGGATCTGCTGCAGGATGGCAGCCTCGTCGTACCTCTGCTGGCGCGGGCTGGCACCGACCGAGGGTACTGGGTGGTGCAGGCGGCGTCCGCGCGCGGGCGGCCCGAGGCGGGACGCTTCGTGCAATGGATCAGCGCCGAGGCGCAGGTCCAGCCGTTGCGGCTGGCCGCCGCCGCGGTGCAAACCTCTGCGCGCGGCTCACCGAAACCGCGCCCGCCTCGACACAAGGCACCTACCGGCAAAGCAACAGCGATCGCAGGGAGAAAGCGCAGTGAGCCGAAAAGCCCATGACTTCATCATCCGTCCCGCCGGCCCCTCCGATGTCGCGCTGATACTGGCATTCGTGCGCGAGCTGGCCGAGTACGAGCGGCTCAGCCATGTGGTGACGGCGACCGAGCCGACCCTCGCTGATGCTCTGTTCGGCCCGCATCCGGGCGCGGAGGTGCTGCTGGCTTTCGAGCGCGATGCGCCGGTGGGATTCGCTGTGTTCGTGCACAACTTCTCCACGTTCCTGGGCGCGCGCGGGCTGTGGCTGGAGGACATCTTCGTGAAGCCGGAATTCCGCCGCAGAGGCTACGGGCGCGCGCTGCTGTTACACGTGGCGCGCATCGCCCGCGAACGCCGTTGCGCCCGGTTCGAATGGGCCGCGCTGGACTGGAATACGCCGGCCATAGACTTCTACAAATCGCTCGGCGCCGTGCCCCTGGACTACTGGACCATCTTTCGTGTCACCGGGGCTTCGCTCGACGAACTGGCTGTGATCCGATAGGAGGCCGTTCCGGTAGGCGTGATCCCGCGGGAGCACGAGCCCTCACCCTACCCTCTCCCGGGCGTCTCGCGACGCTCCCCGCACCCTACCCTCTCCCGGAGGGAGAGGGAGCTTATTTCCGCCGGAGAGGGACCTTATGTCTGCTGGCGAGAGGGAGCGTGCTCCGGATTCTGTTGTTACGCACTGCGGGTCAGGTCAGCGCGTAGGATTCAGCTGACGCTGCGAAGGTCGACCTCGAACAGGCTGCCGCCCCCGTCCCGAGCAACGTAGCGCACATCTCCTCCATGCTTGCGCGCGATCTGGCGCACGAGCCAGAGCCCCAGGCCCACGCCGCCGTCGCTCTCCTTCGCACCGGGTGGCCGATAGAAGGACTCGAAGATGCGCTCGCGTTCGGCCTCCGCGACGCCGGTGCCGCGGTCGGCGACCACCAGTTTCGCCCCGCCCACCCCAAGCGCATGCACTGAAGCCTCGACCGTCGCACCGCCGGCATGACGGCGTGCGTTCTCGAGCAGGTTGCGCGTCAGCCGGCGCAGCATGCGGGGATCGCCTTGTATGACAACAGCTTCGCCGCTGACCTCGGCGCCCGTGCGGGATGCCTCCTCGGCCAGGAGCGCGAGCAGGTCGACCGGTTCGGCGCTTCCGAGGTGGTCGAGCGCATCGAGGCGGCTCGCCATCAGCAGCTCGCCGATCAGCGCATCCAGCTCGTCGATATCCCTCGACAGCTGCGCCCGCAACTCGGGTCGATCGGCTCCGGGCAACAGCTCGACCGCCATGCGCATACGGGTCAGCGGCGAGCGCAGCTCGTGCGACGCGCCGGCCAGCACCGTCTTCTGCGCATTGACCAGACGCTCGATGCGCTCCGCCGCGCGGTTGAAGCTGCGCGCCAGCTCCGCGACCTCGTCGCAGCCCTCGACCTGCACGCGCGCTTGGAGGTTGCCTGCGCCCAATGCATCAACGCGCGCCTGTAATCGTTCCAGCCGACCCGTGATGCGGCGCACGACCGGATAGGCACCGATTGCGATGGCCGCCGCCAGAAGCAACAGCGCGCCCACCAATCCGTATGCGCGGTGATGACGATGCCAGCGCGCCAGCACCCAGCGCCCATCGGGGAGCAGCAACGCGACCATCGGACCACCGGGCAATCTGACCCAGCCGCTCGTGCTAAGCCCGGACGGTGCTGCCGGCAGCGCCTCGCCTGCGTGCGCCAGCAGCCCGCCGTCACTGGCGCGCAGCGTGATGTCCGCGTTGAACTGCCGCGCCAGCCGATCCAGCTCGGCTTGCAACTCCGGTCGCGGGCGACCGGGCGCAGGCAGCACTTCGCCGAGCAGCGCCCCCATGCCGTCGAGCGGACGGCGGTCCTGATCGTCGCTCGGGATCAGCCACCAGGCGATCGAGACGAGCACTCCGAACAGCAGCAGGATCCCGACGAAAGCGAGATAGATCTGGAGGTACAGCCGGCGCATCAGGCGTCCTGTTGCTTGGCAAAGACGTAGCCGGCGCCACGCACCGTGATGATGCGCCGCGGGTGCTTGGGATCGTCTTCGATGGCAGCACGGATGCGCGAGATATGCACGTCCAGGCTGCGGTCGAAGGCCTCGAACTGCTCGCCCCGCAATGCATCCATCAGCGCCTCGCGCGACATCACGCGGCCCGCATGGGTCGCGAGCGCCCAGAGCAGATCGAACTGGTAACTGGTGACCGGGCGCTCGTCCCCGCCTATGCGTACCACACGCGCACCGCGGTCGATCTCCAGCCGGCCGAAGCGCAGGATCTGTTCACGCTTTCCGCCTGCCGTGGACCGCCGGCGCAGGATCGCGCGCAGCCGCGCCAGCAACTCGCGCGGGTTGAACGGCTTGGGCAGGTAATCGTCGGCGCCCAGCTCCAGCCCGACGATGCGGTCCATCTCGTCGCCGCGCGCCGTCAGCATCAGAATCGGGATGTCGTGTTCGGCGCGCACGCGCCTACAGACCTCGAAGCCGTCGAGATCGGGCAGCATCACATCCAGGATCAGCGCGTCGAAAGCGTCCTTTCCGAGCAGCCTCAGGCCCTCCGCCGCAGTGGGGCAAGCGGTGATGCGTATGCCCAATGGCTCGAGGTATTCGCCGACCATGGAGGAAAGGCCCTGGTCGTCTTCGATCATCAACACGCGTTCGGCCATGGGTGAGGCGTAACGAACAGCCTGTCAGCTACAAGCCATCTCGGAAATGCGAACTGTACCCTACCCCTTTTCCCTCATCCCCATCCCTTCTCCCGGGCGTCTTGCGACGCTGCCCTCACCCTACCCTCTCCCGGAGGGAGAGGGACCTTATCTCTGCTGGAGAAGGGAGTTCCCTCTCCCTTCGGGAGAGGGCGGAGGGTGAGGGCTCCCTCCCACCCTTCCCCGGGGGAGGGAAGTGACCACCGCTCACCAGCGGCGAAACTGATTGGCCATCTCGACCAGTTTGCCGCGCTGCTCCGGCGTCAGCACGTCGGCTGCGTCCGCGATCGCGGTCACGAACCGGTCGGAGGCCGACTCCGCCAGCTGTATCTCCGATTGGCGGATCTGCTGTAGCGCAGCGCGGTCGACCGTGGGCTGCGACAGCGCGTCCATGAACGCCTGGCGATTCTTCATGTGCTGTTCACGCACCTCGCTCAGGTCCTTTATGGCGTCCTGGACGATGGCCTGGACGCGCTTCTTCTGCTCGTCGGTCGCGTCGACGCGGCTCAGCACCCACTGGGTCGCGAAGTCGGCGCGTGCGGTCCGCTCCTCAGGCGTCATGGCGCTCGTGCGCTTGTGCCCCCAGCAGCCGTGGCCGTGTCCACCGTCGGGACTACCCTGCGCCTGGGACCAGACGTTGAAGCTGGTGGCCGTCAGCGCCCCCAACAGCCCGCCGAGAGCGAGGCCGCCGAAGAACTTGCGGCGGCCGCCTTTCCTGGAGGGGGGTTGGACTTCGGCTGTCTTCGGATTCTGCTCGTTCATGCTTGTCTCCTTTACGGTTAGCCGCGCCGCGAATACGGCGCACGCAACGCATCGTAGGCGCGCGGTCTTGCTCGGATTTTTCAGGCGCGTAAAGATGTGTAAAGAGCCAATGACCGGTGATCCATGGTAACGTGCCGCACGAGCCACCAAATCACGGTTCACGAGTTACGAATCACGCGTCACGGCCTTTATGCGCATCGCCATCGGCGGTTTCCAGCACGAGACCAACACCTTCGCCCCCAGCAAGGCGACCTTTGACGAGTTTGCACGCGGCGGCGCCTGGCCCCCGCTGCTCAAGGGTGGTGACATCCTCGATGGCACGGCTGGGATCAATCTCCCGGTTGCCGGTTTCGTGGACGTCATGCGCAAGACCACGCATCAGCTCGTGCCCACTGCGTGGGCGGCGGCAAGCCCGTCGGCGCACGTCACCAAGGACGCGTTCGAGCGCATCGCGGGCATGATCGTCGGCGCGTTGAGCTCAGCCGGGAAGCTGGATGCCGTCTATCTAGACCTGCATGGAGCGATGGTCACGGAGCACCTGAACGACGGCGAGGGCGAACTGCTGTCGCGCGTGAGGGCCGTCGTCGGCTCCGAGATCCCGCTCGTAGCCAGCCTGGACCTGCATGCCAACGTCACGCACGGGATGCTGGAGCACGCCGATTTGCTGATCGCCTACCGCACTCATCCGCACATCGACATGGCCGACACCGGCGGGAGGGTCGCGCGCCTTCTACAGCAGCGGCTCGCGGGGAAGCCACGGCCGCGGCTCAGCGCGCGCCGCGTGCCGTTCCTGATCCCGCTGCAGACTCAGTGCACGATGCTAGAGCCCGCCAAGTCGATTTACGAGGAGCTGGCGCGGTTGGAGGACGGCTCGGTTGCATCGCTGTCCTTTGCGCCGGGCTTCCCGGCGGCCGATTTCCCCGAGTGCGGGCCGACAGTCATCGCCTATGCCGAGGACCCTGCCGCCGCCAGTCGCGTCGCCGATGCACTGCGGGCTACGGTGGAGGAACACGAGTCGGCCTTCGACTGCCCCGTATACACGCCCGACGACGCAGTGCGGCGCGCGATCGCGCTCACGGCACATGCGAGCCGACCAGTCGTCATCGCCGACACGCAGGACAACCCGGGCGCGGGCGGCGCATCGGACACCACCGGAATGCTGCGCGCGCTGGTGCGCGCAAACGCGCAGCGCGCGGCGCTCGGGCTCATGGTCGATGCATCCGCCGCGAAGGCGGCGCACGCGGCAGGGCAAGGGGCCACCATCGAGATCGCCCTGGGCGGCAAGTCGAACATCCCGGGCGATGCGCCCTTCCACGGCCGCTTCGAGGTCGAGCGGCTGTCCGACGGCAAGCTCACCTGCACCGGGCCCTTCTACCGGGGCGCCCGCATGAGCCTCGGGTCCTCCGCCTGCCTGAGGATCGGTGGCGTGCGCGTGGTGGTGACTTGTGAGAAACCGCAGATGGCCGATCAGGAGCTGTACCGCTTCGTCGGCATCGAGCCGACGCAACAGGCCATCCTGGTCAACAAGAGCTCCGTGCACTTCCGCGCCGACTTCGCGCCCATCGCGGAAGAGATCCTGGTGTGCAAGGCGCCTGGACCGATGCTGGCCGACCCCAGCGAATTCCCCTGGAAGAACCTGGCGCCGGGCATCCGGTTGAAACCGAACGGGCGCGCGTTTCGCGCGCAGATAGATTCGCACTGTTAAAAGTCTTCCAGACTCCGACATGATTTCCCTCGACCAGCTCTGGATCCCGATCATCCTTTCCGCCCTATTGGTCTTCGTCGCCAGTAGCCTCATCCACATGGTGCTGAAGTGGCACAACTCCGACTACCTCAAATTCCGGAATGAAGACGAGGTGCGAGCGGCCATTCGAGCGGCGAACCCGGTACCGGGACAATACATCCTGCCTCACTTCCCCGACATGAAGGACATGCAGAGGCCTGAAGCCCAACAGAAGTACAAGGAAGGCCCGGTCGGATTCCTGTTTCTCAGGGCAAGCGGCGTGCCCCGCATGGGAGCGTCCCTTGGACTTTGGTTTCTCTTCAACGTGGTCATCGCCTTCCTTGCAGCCTACCTTGCTTCGCGGACCCTACCGACCGGAGCAAGTTTCCTTCAGGTGTGCCGCGTGGTGAGCACGGTGTCATTCCTGGCCTACGCAGGCGGCAGCGTGCAGAGCGGCATCTGGATGGGCAAGCCTTGGAGGAGTGTGGCAAAGGAAATCGCCGACGGGATTATCTATGGAGCTGTAAGCGGGGGAATCTTTGGATGGCTTTGGCCACACTAAACTGCCAAGCGACCCGTCGCCAACGCGCCTTCACTCGAACATCCCACCAGGCTGTTCGTTCGTTTGCGATGGCGTAGCCGGCATTTCCACGCCGCCGAGCGGCTGCTCGTGGCCGTTTACGACTTGTGCGCAAAGGCGCGATGCGACCCAGAGCAGTCGGTCGAGAAATCCGAGAGCGCACCTTCAACGTCTGGGATGAGCGCAAGACAGCCAGCAGCAGCTGCAGGGCGGTCGCTCGAGCAAAAACTAGATAGGATTCTCTTCTGGAGCATCGTATCGACAGTCGGGCGCTCGCGCGTCCACCCAACGTTGCGAGCCCGCAACCTCAAGGATGAGCAACGTATTTCACAGCCTCACTGTGCTACTTGTTGATCACTCTGTCCGCTGTCAGCAAGAGTCTATCCGGAACGGTCAAGTGCAAATCACTGGCAGTTTTCAGATTGAGCACGAACTCGAACTTGCTGGTACCTGACCGTTCGGTCAGAAGTCATTTGCAACGGAACCCTGAAGCTTCGCGATTCGATATTTGGACAAAACGTGGTGAGAGGGGCCACGTGGACCGGTGAAGGGGGCGAGAGGCGGTAGTTCTTTCGGATCACGGAACACACGGACTTTCGCTGCCCCTTCGCCCGGGAAGAGCGTCTTATAGCGGTCGGCGTCCTGGCTCTGGCCGGTCACGTCGCGGATGAAGACCGCATCCACACGCTCCGGGAACTCCGAAAGGATCTTCGAATACACTTCCGGGTCCTTCTCGCCGGAATCACCCACACACACAAAGTGGCGCTTCGGGAAGCGCCTCATGAGCGCCTCAATCGTCTGGACCTTGAAAGGATACGGATCCGGTTTCAGCTCCTTGAGATTGGCAGCATTGATGTCCACGGAGCGCATATGCCAGGTGAAGGTGGGAAATCCGACCTCTTCGGTGAAACCGCGGAGCGGCTCGTTAAATTGCCAGGGACCTGCGGACACCACATGGAACTGGATGCGGCCGCCGAGGGCATCCTTCCATGAGCGGTAAAGCGCCGGCATTCCCGTCACGGCCACGAACGGTCGCACGAAGGTGTTCTTCAGCATCTCTTTTCGGTCGAGCACGTGGGTCTCCTTAATGGTGTCATCCATGTCTGTCACCACGGATACGCCCTCTTCCGGCA
>JBGPOV010000161.1:0-7614 GCA_041488255.1 Gammaproteobacteria bacterium
CTCCTCGACCTGACGGCGACCGCCCTGTTGAAGGACCCCACCCTGGCGGCCTTCGCGGGCCGGGTCTCGGACTCGGGCGACGGGCGCTGGACGATCAAGGCCGCCATCGACGAGGCGGTGCCGGCGCCGGTGCTGACTACGGCGCTCTACGAGCGGTTCAGCTCACGCGGCCACGCGGACTTCCAGAACAAGGTGCTCTCGGCGATGCGCTACGGGTTCGGCGGGCACCTGGAAAAATCCGGCAAGTGAGACGCTCATGAGTGAGCCCCACTCCGATGCGCTGGTATTCTTCGGCGCAACTGGCGATCTGGCGTACAAGAAAATCTTTCCCTCGCTGCAGGCAATGCTTAAGCGCGGCAACCTCAACGTGCCCGTCATCGGCGTGGCCAAGGCCGGCTGGAACCTCGACCAGCTGAAGGCGCGCGCGCGCGCCAGCCTCGAGAAGCACGGCGGCGGGGTCGATGCCGCGGCATTCGAGAAGCTGTCGGGACTGTTGCGCTACGTCGACGGCGACTACAAGGATCCGGCGACGTTCCAGGCCATCCGCAAGGCACTCGGCTCTGCCCAGCGGCCGGCGCACTACCTTGCCATCCCGCCGGTGATGTTCGGCGTGGTGGTGGAGCAACTCGCCAAGGCCGATTGCGTCAAGGGCGCGCGGGTCATCGTCGAGAAGCCGTTCGGCACCGACCTCAACTCGGCGCGGGCGCTCAACAAGATCCTGTTCAGCAGCTTCGACGAGAAATCCATCTTCCGCATCGACCATTACCTGGGAAAACGGCCGGTGCACAACATGCTGTTCTTCCGCTTCGTGAACGCGTTCCTGGAAACGTTCTGGAACCGGACTCACATCGAGAGCGTGCAGATCACCATGGCGGAGGACTTCGGCATTCAGGGCCGCGGCGCGTTCTACGACCAGACCGGCACCATTCGCGACGTCGTGCAGAACCACCTGTTCCAGGTGCTGGCGAATCTGGCAATGGAACCTCCGGTGCGCACCGACAGCGAGTCGATTCGCGACGAGAAGGTGAAAGTGCTGAAGGCCATCGCCACGCTGGAATCGAAGGACATCGTGCGCGGGCAGTTCCGTGGCTACCGCAACGAGCCGGGCGTTGCGCCGGACTCGAAAACAGAGACATTCGCGGCCGTCCGGTTGGGCGTTCATTCCTGGCGCTGGCAGGGGGTTCCGTTCTATATCCGCGCCGGGAAATCGCTGCCGGTGACCTGCACCGAGATCCTCGTGCGGTTGCGGCGGCCGCCGCGGGTCTTCGCGACCTGCTCGCCGCCATCGAATCACTTCCGCTTCCGCATCAATCCGGAGAACACCATTGCGTTCGGCCTGACGGTCATGGACCCGGAGGAGAAGATGATCGGACAGCAGGGAGAGCTGGTCGCGAGCCAGCACCCGGGGTCGAACGAGATGGACGCCTACGAGCGGGTGCTGGGCGACGCGATGGAGGGCGACGCCACGCTGTTCGCCCGCGAGGACTACGTCGAGGAGGCGTGGCGCATCGTCGACCCGGTGCTAAAAGCCGCCACGCCAGTTCACGAGTACGAGCCCGCGACCTGGGGGCCAAGCGAGGCTGAGCAGAAGCTCGCGCCTCCCGGGGGTTGGAACAACCCGACGGTGGTCAAATAGCCGGCGCCGGACGGCACAGGGAGACGCATCCGTGAAGATCGAAGTGCTGGACGATGCCGATGCAGTAGCCGATGAAGCCTCTGCGATCATCGCCACCGACGCCAGAATTGCAGTGGCGGCGCGTGGCCGCTTCATTATGGCCGTGAGCGGAGGCCGCACTCCGTGGCTGATGCTGCGTGCCCTGGCGGACAAGGAACTGCCCTGGGATGGCGTCCACGTGTTGCAGGTGGACGAGCGCGTAGCTCCGGCGGGAGACCCCGACCGCAACCTTACGCACCTGCGTGAAAGCCTTCTCGAGCGCGCGCCGCTGCGCCCCGAGCAGATCCATGCCATGCCGGTGGAGTCGCAGGACCTGCAGGCCGCAGTGTCCAGCTACGCCGCGACCTTGCACGAGGTCGCGGGCTCGCCCGCCGTGCTCGATCTCGTTCATCTCGGGCTTGGCCCCGATGGACATACCGCCTCGCTCGTGCCAGGTGATCCGGTCCTCGACGTGAAGGATGCAGCCGTCGCGCTCGCCGGCCCCTACCAGGGCCGGCGCCGCATGACCTTGACTTACCCAGTGCTCAACCACGCACGGCGCGTTTTGTGGGTGGTCACCGGGGATGAAAAGGCAGACATGCTCGTGCGCCTGCGTGACGGCGACCGCTGGATCCCTGCCGGACGTGTAAGGCAGGACCATGCGCTCGTACTGGCCGACCGTGCTGCTGCGGCGAAGCTCAAGCCAGGCGCCCGCTGACTCATTGCGACTGATACGTCCTGATTGGTGACGCCCCGAGCACGAGGAGACCGCATGCGCGTGTGCATTGCCCCGATCATGGAGGCTTCGGCTTGAAGGGGGAGCTCTGCGTGCGTCTGCGCACGGCAGGCCACGAGAAGGAAAGACTATGACCGATGCGCAACTGGACCAGCTGTCCATCAACACCATCCGCACGCTTTCCATCGACGCGGTGCAGGCGGCCAGCTCGGGCCATCCCGGTACGCCGATGGCACTCGCGCCGCTCGTCTACACCATTTGGAACCGGGTGATGCGATTCGACCCGCAGGACCCGATCTGGCCCAATCGCGACCGCTTCGTGCTTTCGAACGGCCACGCGTCGATGCTGCTGTGGTCGGTGCTGCACCTCACCGGCACACGCGCGGTCAACGCGGACTACGAGAGGCTGGGTCAGCCGTCGGTGACGCTGGAGGACATCCGCCGCTTCCGCCAGCTCGGCAGCAAGGCCCCCGGTCATCCCGAGTACCACTGGGTATCCGGGGTAGAGACGACCACGGGTCCGCTCGGACAAGGCATAGCGACCAGCGTCGGCATGGCGATCGCCGAGAAGTGGCTCGCGAACCGCTACAACAAGCCGGGCTTCGACGTTTTCGACTATGACATCTTCGCCGTTTGCGGCGACGGCTGTCTGATGGAAGGTGTGGGATCCGAGGCGGCTTCGCTGGCCGGCCATCTTGGCCTCGACAACCTGTGCTGGGTCTACGACAACAACCACATCACCATCGAAGGCAGCACGCAGATCGCGTTCACGGAGGACGTGGCGGCGCGATTCCTCGGCTATGGGTGGAACGTGGAGAGGGTGGGCGATGCCAACGACATCGGTCGGATCGAACACGCCCTGCAGGTCTTCCGGCGGACCAAGGGCCGGCCCACCATAGTTATCCTAGACAGCCACATCGGCTACGGCTCGCCGAACCGGCAGGACACTGCCGCGGCTCACGGTGAACCGCTCGGTCCGGACGAAGTCCGCCTCACCAAGCGCGCCTACGGCTGGCCCGAGGATGCACTGTTTCTCGTGCCCGACGGCGTCCGCGAGCACTTCGCGGCCGGGGTAGGTGCGCGGGGTGCGCAGGCCCGCCGCCGGTGGACGGATCTGCTTGCCGCGTACCGATCCGAGTATCCCGAGCTCGCGACCGAGATCGACCAGATGCAGCGCCGCGAGCTGCCGGCGGGATGGGACCGCAACCTGCCGGTTTTCGCGGCGGACCCGAAGGGCATTGCCGGGCGCGACGCCTCGGGTCAGGTGCTCAACGTTCTTGCGCAGAACGTGGCGTGGTTCCTCGGGGGTTCAGCGGATTTGGCTCCGTCGACCAAGACCACGCTGAAGTACGAGCGGGCAGGGGACTTCCAGGCTGGTAACCCGGGCGGCAAGAACCTGCATTTCGGCATCCGCGAGCACGCCATGGGCGCTATCTTGAACGGGCTGTCGCTCACGAAGCTGCGGCCGTTCGGCGCGACCTTCTTCATCTTCAGCGACTACGCACGCCCCGCCATCCGACTGTCGGCGCTCATGGAGCTGCCCACGATCTTCGTCTTCACGCACGACGCCATGGGTGATGGTGAGGATGGTCCAACTCACCAGCCCGTCGAGCAGCTCGCATCGCTGCGTGCCATCCCAGGCTTGACTGTGCTTCGGCCCGGCGATGCCAACGAGGTGGTGGAGGCCTACCGCTATGTCATGCAGCTGCGGCACCAACCGGCGGTGCTCGCGCTGTCGCGTCAGCCGCTGCCCACTCTGGACCGGAACAAGTACGCGCCGGCGTCCGGTGTCGCGCGCGGGGCCTACGTTCTCGCGGACGCGCCGGGCGGCAGGGCCGAGGTCATCCTCATCGCCACCGGCAGCGAGCTCAGCCTCGTCGTGCAGGCGCACGAGAAGCTCGCCGCCGAGGGCATCCGCTCGCGCGTGGTCTCGATGCCGTCCTGGGACATCTTCGACCACCAGACGCAAGACTACCGCGACAGCGTGCTGCCGCCGGAGGTAAAGGCCCGCGTCGCAGTCGAGCAAGCCTCCACCTTCGGCTGGGAGCGCTACGTGGGCCAAGAGGGGCGCATAATCGGCATGCGCACGTTCGGCGCCTCGGCCCCGCTCAAGGAGCTGCAGAAGAAGTTCGGCTTCGAGCCGGAGCGCGTGGCGGCGGTCGCGAAGGAAGTGCTGGGGAGGAAGTAGACAAAGAACCCCCTTTTCGAAAGTGCACAGGGGCGTTTGACCGCGGCGCTTGAACGGTGCACGAATCTGACCGCGCCCATCGGGCGGGCGCTGCAGCAGCCGCGCATTTAGCGCGGGCGAGCCCCTATCACCACCACCTCGACCCGGCGGTCGGGAGCCAGGCACTGGATCGTCTTGGCCCAGTCGAGCCCCTCACAGGCGTCTGGTGGCGTCGCCGGCTCTGCCGCTCCCACTCCATGTGCCTGGATCTTCTTGGCGTCGACGCCGCTCTTGGCGAGGTACGCCTTCACGCTGAGGGCGCGTTGCTCTGAGAGTTTTGCGTTGTAGTCCTTGCTGCCGATGCGATCGGTGTGACCGGTGACGACTATGGCCTCGAACGGCCTTTCGGCGAGCTCGGCAAGCAGCTGGTCCACCTTGGTTTGCCCGCTGGGTCTCAGCAGGTATTTGTTGAAGCCGAAATGGGTCGCCGCATCGAGCGTGGCGTGCAGCGGTGCCTCCGCACTCTGCGGGGCCGGCTCGACCACCCGCTCGGAGGGTTTCGGCGCGGGCGGCGCTGCTGCCACTTCCGGAGGAGTGGGCTCGCGCACGACCTCCGGTGCAGTCTCCGCGCGCACCGACTTCGCTTCCGTGGCGGGCGGTGGCGGTAGTTGGGTCACCTGAGGCTGCGCGGGGCGCTTGGCCATCGCCTCACCCGGCGCCCCACACGGTGGTCGACCGGCCGCGTCTGGCGGCACCCACATCTCGACACGCACGCAGCCTCCTGTTGCGACCGAGCGCACGGAGGGGCCCGATATTTCGGATACGTAGTCGCGCTTCTGCGCGTCCGCCGTGGAATTTGCAGTGTGGTCCTGCGTTGTCACCGACAGGATGCCCACCGGGCCACCAGCGCGGCCGTACCAGCCGTCGAACGCATTTCCTGCGAACGCGTCGGGAACGGCGGTCATGCGTGATAGCGTTTCGATAGCGTCTACGCCGACTGGTGCGCCGGCGCGGCCGTACCACTGCACCTGCGCCGAGGCTGGCGCTGGCGAGGCGCTTTTACTGATGGCGCTGATCGCGTCGGCTCCGACCGGACCACCAGCGCGGCCGTACCAGCTGGCGAACGGGTCGTCTCCGGGAGCCGACGCCGCGCCGTCGGAGACGAGGCCTGGACCGCAAAGGATGAGACAGATGAAAGTCTGCGCAACGGTTGGGCTAGATCTCAGGCGCTTCATGATCGGTCCTCCGAAATACATCGCTTTGGAGACTATACCCTCTAGAAGTACGCGTGGGAACTTTGTGCGCGAGCGGCCATCTCCACATCGAAACAGGCGCCACGCTAAATCCCCTCGGCAAAAGTATCCAGAGCTCGGTCGAATCATCGACGGGGCACTCACACACGACGCCGTTCAGCGGCAAAGATGGGACAGCGAAGTGAGCCTCGCCGCGCAAGCGCACGGGAAACTCGTGGCGGCGGTCGCAAGTGCTTGCGGACAGCAGCTGACCTCGCGCTGGCGACTCTATAAGCGCCAGAGGAATACGGGGCGCTTGCGCGCCGGGTCGGCATGGTTCAGCATCTGAGTTGTGCCATTCGGGAGGACGAATGCATGGCCAAGAAAGAAGCAGAGAAGACCAAAGACGCGCCGGCGAAAGAGGCAGCAGGCATGCCCACCCAACCCGGCCCAGTACCCGATCTCAAGCCGGGGAAATACAGCGACGGACACCCGCTCGACGAAGTTCAATACCTCGAGTGCAAGCTGATCCTCAAGCCCGACCGATTCACCTCCGCCAAGGTCTTCCAGGAGTATGGCGAGCTCGTGGGCCGGGCCGCCAAGGAGTTCGGTATCGGGTTCTCCACTAAAGGCGTGGTCCTCAAGCCCGAGATCAGAGAAGTGCTCTTCCTGGACACTGCGGATTTCCGGCTCTACAACAACGCGTTCATCCTGCGACGGCGCATCGCCTATGAGAACGGCTTCCCCGTAAGCGACCCGGAGATGGTCTTCAAGTTCCGGCACCCGGACATGCAGAAGGCTGCGGAGCTCGACGTGCGGCCGAGTATCGCGGGAAACTACAAGATCAAGTTCAAGGCGGAAGCCCTGCCGCTGAAGGACCAGCTCGGCGGGTACCGGTTGCTGTTCTCCCACAACGTCGAGCTCAACTTGAGCCAGGTGCCCGAGTTGGATCACGCATCGTTGCCGCAGCTCGGAGAGGTCCTCCCATGCTTGTCGGGCCTGAAGAAATTCAAGACCGAGAAGGTCGAGTACGTGAACCACACCATCGTGGAGGAGGTGCTTCAGGATATCGGCACGCTGGACTTCGGCAAAGGGCTCACCGCCGATAGCAACCTGGCCCTGTGGCGCGAGCGTGGCATGCAGAGGCCGCTTTGCGGCGAGTTCGCGTTCCAGTGCAAATTCAAGCGCCGGGATGACCTCCACGACAAGGCTATCGAACGCGTCAAGGAATTCTTCATCGCGCTCCAGCAGACCGGGCACGACTGGCTCTCGCTCGGAACGACCAAGACCGGGCTGGTTTACCGGCTGAAAGGCAACCCGCCGCAGGCGCACGAGTGATCCTTAGGCCACCGGCTCATGGACGAATTTCTACAGCGCGATCTGGCTTACGTCACCCGGCTGGACGAGGTTCTTTGGGGGGGCATGCTGTTGGCCCTCACGATCGCCATCCATGGAGTTGGCATGCTCCTCACCCTGCGTGCAAGCTACGCGCTCAAGGACCGGTTTGAGCAAGCCCTATCCCAATACCCTGCGGTGGGCTTGGGCATCCTCATTCTTGCGGCCTGGATGATCATCCTGGTCAATCTCACCGAGGTGATGGTATGGGCGGGATTCTACGTCTGGAAGGGCGCGCAGCCGAACCCCTTCAGCGCCTTCTATAACGCTTTATTGAACTACACCACTCTGCAGGCCGGCTATCTGCCGCTACGCTGGCGATTGCTCGAAGGCATGCTCGGCATGGCGGGGCTGCTGACGTTTGCCTGGTCCACCAGCGTTCTGTTCTCGCTGGCACAGAAATTTCAGGAACAGGCATTGCTGATCGCCA
>JBGPOV010000162.1:0-7508 GCA_041488255.1 Gammaproteobacteria bacterium
CGTTCTTGATCTTTGCAGCGATGCACTGGACCGCGCTCGGCGTGTTGACGCCGCAAGCGGCTTGGCACGATCTGGCGCGCCGCCGGTTGCACCGCTTGGCGACCGGCTTGAGCGCACTCATTTTCCTGATGGTGCTGTCGGGTGGATTCGTGGCGGGGATCCACGCTGGGTTCGCCTACAACACATTCCCGCTCATGAACGGCCACGTCGTTCCACCCGAGTACCTGACGCTCGAACCCTGGTACCGGAACTTGTTCAATAACATGGCCGCGGTGCAGTTCAACCACAGGTTGATCGCCTGGCTGCTTGCGATTCTCGTGCCGGCGTTCTGGCTGATGTCTAGACGTGTGCGGCTCGCGCCACGCGCAAGGCTCGCGTGCAACGCCCTAGTGCTGGTCCTCGCGCTGCAGATCACGCTTGGAATTTCTACGCTGCTGCTGGTGGTGCCGGTGACGCTGGCCGCGGCGCATCAGGCCGGCGCGATGATCCTGTTCGCCACCTCGCTGTGGGTCAGCCACGAGCTGCGTTGAGCGGTGCGGTCCGGCGGCGCGCGGTTGCGCTTGGCAGGCTCAGCCGGCCGGCACGGCTTCGGCGTCGATGTCGATGCCCTCGAGCGACTGGACTTCCAGTTCCACGCCGAGCTTGCGCCACTCACGCGTTTCCTCGCGCAGCGCGGCGGCGGTCAGCGGGTTCTCCTTGAGCCAGTCGACGTCGAGTTTGAGGCGGTAGTTGGAGCCTCCGCAGTGGGTTTCGATCGCCGGCAGGGGCGCATCGGTGCGGCTGCGGTGGAACAGCGCTGCCAGACGCAAGGCAACGACCAGCGCCAAGTCCACCTCGCCCTGGAGCAACCCGCGCATCTTGTCGAGCGAGCCGCGGTGAGCCAGAACCAGGATGGATAGCCTGTACTGCTCCATTTTCGAGAAGCCGGGCATGTCGGCGTGGCCCAGGATGTACGCCGAATGCTTGTGATAACCGCTGTGCGCAACCGACAGACCGATCTCGTGCAGCTTGGCGGCCCAGGACAGAAGCTGGACCAGATGCTCATCCTCGGCCTTCAAGTCGCCGGCGAACTGCTGGAACAGAGATAGCGCCAGGGTGCCGACGCGCGCCGCCTGGGCGGCATCGGCGTGGTAGCGGTTCATGAACTGCGCGACCGTTGTGTCGCGCATGTCATGGTGATGGAAGCGGCCCAGCAGGTCGTAGAGAATTCCCTGCCGCATGGCGCCTTCGGCCGGCGTCATGTACGGCACCTTCAGCTCGGCGAAGATGGCCGACATGATGGCGAAGCCGCCCGGCAGCACCGGGACCCGGTCGGGCCGCAGTCCCGGGAACGAGAGGCGGCCGGCGTCACCGGCTTTCAACATGGCGCTGCGCAGCCGCTCCAGCCCCTCGGGAGAGATCCCGCCCTCGCTCCAGCCGTTCTGCTCGAGGATGTCGGCTAGCGCGCGCGCCGTGCCGGACGAGCCCACCGCCTGCTTCCAGTGACCGGCGGAGAAGTCCTTGGCGATGGTCTGCAGCTCGATGCGCGCGGCCAACTCCGCCTGCTTCATGTTGCCCTTGGACAACCTGCCGCCGGGGAAGAATTTCATGCTGTAGCTGACGCAGCCCATGTACAGGCTCTCCAGCTTCTGCGGCCGGTAACCGCTGCCGATGATGCACTCGGTGGAGCCGCCCCCGATATCCACCACTAGTCGCTTCTCGCCGGTCGCCGGCAGGCTGTGGGCCGCCCCCAGATAGATGAGCCGTGCCTCCTCGCGCCCGGCCACCACCTCGATCGGGAAGCCGAGGGCGGCCTCGGCCTTCGCGAGAAACTCCTTTGCGTTCTTGGCCACGCGCAACGTGTTGGTGCCCACAGCGCGCACCGACTCGGCGGGCATCCCGCGCAGCCGCTCGCCGAAGCGCCTGAGGCAATCCAGCGCGCGTTGCTGCGAGGCTTCGTCCAGACGCTTGTCGGGGCCGACACCGGCGGCCAGCCGCACCGGCTCGCGCAGCGAGTCGAGGGGATAGATCTGGTCTTCCACCACCCGGGCGACCTGGAGCCTGAAACTGTTGGAGCCCAGATCGACCGCGGCCAGGGTGGATTCAGCCATCAGGAGGGGCCCCCTCCGCGCCCGCGAAGGGCGGAGCAGGTTCCATCGGCCTTGGACGATGGATGCGACCCCGGAGCGGGATGCAGCGCGCTGGACCAACGCGTGCTTGTACGCGCCTCCGGGGTCGCATCCCCAGAGGGGCCCCTGCTCCGCGCTCCGGCGCGCCCCTCCCCCGCACGCGGGGGAGGGTGGGGGTGGGAGTGGGATCCGGCGACGCGGAGCGTTTGATATCTCAAGCCATGATCTCCCGCTCGATCTCCTCGAGCGTGACGTGACGCACGTCCTTGCCCTTGACCATGTAGATCACGTACTCCGAGATGTTCTTGGCGTGGTCGCCGATGCGCTCCAGCGCCTTGGCGATGAACAGGATCTCGATCGAGGCGGAGATGGTGCGCGGGTCCTCCATCATGAACGTGATGAGCTGGCGCAGGATGGCGCGAAACTCGTCGTCCACGTGCTGGTCGGTGCGTACCACCTCGGCCGAGCCGGAAACGTCCAGCCGCGCAAAGCAGTCTAACGACTTGCGCAGCATCTCGAGCGCCAGGTTGGCCATGCGCCGTATCTCGACGTAGCGCGGCTGCTGCACCCGGTCCACCGAGTTGATCAGCTTGGCCATGCGCGCCATCTTGGCCGCCTCGTCGCCGATGCGCTCGAGGTCGGTGATGGTCTTGACGACCATCATCACCAGACGCAGATCGCCGGCGGCGGGCTGGCGCCGGGCGATGATGGTGCTGCAGTCCTCGTCGATCCCGACCTCCATGGCGTTGACCTTGTGGTCGTTGGCCACGATGTTGGCGCACAGCTCCATGTCGCCGGTGGTGAGCGCATCGACGGCGAGCGTGACCTGCTGCTCGACGAACCCGCCCATCTGCAGAACGCGCGCGCGCAGGGACTCGAGCTCCTGGTCAAACTGCTTGGACGTGTGTTCGTTGGTCATCATGTGCCTGCCTCCTTGACCGGCCGACGGGGCTATGCCGAGCAGCGCAGTCTAGCCTCGCGACGTGACAGTTCCTTTTCAGTACCCAGCCCCGCTCTGCAAGCTCCGCGCCCGGCTCAGCTGGCGGTCATGGTCCTGACCCCGTCGCCGGTGCCCAACAGCAGCAGGTCCGCCGGCCGGCGCGCGAACAGGCCATTGGTAACCACACCCGGAATCTGGTTGAGCGCGGCCTCCATCTCCGGCGGGTTGAGGATGCTGAGCCCGTATACATCCAGGATGGCGTTGCCATAGTCCGAAGTAAAGCCCTCGCGCAGCTTCGGGTGTCCGCCCAGCTTCACCAGCTCGCGCCCGACGTAGCTGCGCGCCATGGGTATGACCTCGACCGGCAGTGGAAAAGTCCCCAGCACATCGACCAGTTTGCTCGCATCGGCGATGCAGACGAACTTGCGCGCCACGGCGGCGATGATCTTCTCGCCCGTCAGTGCGCCGCCGCCGCCCTTGATCATGCTCAGGTGGCGCGTCACCTCGTCCGCGCCGTCGACATAGACGGGAAGCTCGTCGACGGCGTTCAAGTCGAACACGCGGATACCGAGCTGCTTGAGCCGCTCCGTCGAAGCGCGCGAGCTGGATACCGCGCCCTCGATGCGCCCTTTGATACCGGCCAGCTCGTCGATGAAGAAGTTGACCGTCGAGCCGGTGCCCACACCAACCACGCAATCCTCGGGCACGTGCGCGATGGCGGCGCGTGCCGCCGCCTGCTTCATGGACCCCGAATTCGGCAACCGCCTGTCCCCCTTGGAGCCACGCTGTGCGTTAGATCTAACGCTAGCATAGCGGCACCGCCACCTTTCTACAATTCATTCAGGGCGTTCCTTGCTGGGAGACGGGCTCCGCTGCTAACCTCGCCGTTGCGCCAGCCAAGCACTCGCTCAAGATGAAACCCGATTACCTCGAACGCATCCTCAAGGCCCGCGTCTATGACGTCGCGGTCGAGACGCCCCTGGACCCCGCGCCGGGGCTGTCCGCTCGACTCGGCAACCGGATCCTGCTCAAGCGCGAGGACATGCAGCCCGTGTTTTCCTTCAAGCTGCGCGGCGCCTACAACAAGATGGTCAATCTGCCCGCCTTCAGCCTCGAGCACGGCGTGATCTGCGCTTCGGCCGGCAATCATGCGCAAGGCGTGGCCTTTGCCGCTCAGAAGCTGCGCTGCAAGGCCACTATCGTCATGCCCGCGACAACGCCCCAGATCAAGGTGAGCGCGGTAGCCGCGCGCGGCGCGCGCGTGGTGCTGGCCGGGGATTCCTATGACGACGCCTACGCTCACGCCATGGCCCTGGCGCAGCGCGAGAAGCTCACTTTCGTGCACCCCTATGACGATCCGGACGTGATCGCCGGCCAGGGCACCATCGGCATGGAGATCCTGCGCGAGCACAGCGGTCCGATCGAAGCGATCTTCGCTGCGGTCGGCGGCGGCGGACTGCTCTCCGGAATCGCCGCCTACGTGAAGCGCCTGCGTCCGGAGATCAAGATGATCGGCGTCGAGCCGGTAGACTCCGACGCGATGGCGCAGTCGCTGGCGGCGGGGCACCGCGTGCGGCTGGCCCAGGTCGGGCTGTTCGCCGACGGCGTGGCGGTCAAGCAGGTGGGTGTGGAGACCTTCCGGTTGTGCCGTCAACTGGTGGACGAGATGGTGCTGGTCGACAACGACGACATCTGCGCAGCCATCAAGGACGTGTTCGAGGACACCCGCTCGATTTTGGAACCGGCCGGGGCGCTGGCGGTGGCCGGGGCCAAGGCCTGGGCGGAGCGGCGCGAGGTGCGCGGCCGCACGCTGGTAGCGGTCGCCTGTGGCGCCAACATGAACTTCGATCGGCTTCGCTTCGTCGCGGAGCGTGCGGAGCTGGGCGAGCGGCGCGAGGCGATCCTGGCGGTGACCATCCCCGAGCGGCCGGGCAGCTTCAAGCGGTTCTGCGCGCTGATCGGCAAGCGCAACATCACCGAGTTCAACTACCGGTACGCCGACCGCGCCCAGGCGCGGGTCTTCGTTGGCCTGTCGATACACAATCGCGACGAGACCCGCATGCTGGTCCGACACTTGCAGCGCCATGGACTCGATACCGAGGATTTTAGCGACAACGAAATGGCCAAACTGCACATTCGCCACATGGTCGGCGGCCACTCGCCGCGCGTGAAGGACGAGATGGTGTATCGCTTCGAGTTCCCCGAGCGGCCCGGGGCGCTGATGAACTTCCTCGACCGCATGAGCCTGGACTGGAACATCAGCTTGTTCCACTACCGGAACCACGGCGCCGACTATGGGCGCGTCCTGGTGGGGATGCAGGTCCCGCGCGGCGAAAAGGGGGCTTTCCGCGCCTTCCTCAAACAGCTGAACTACCGGTACTGGGACGAAACCAGCAACCCAGCCTACCGCCTGTTCCTAGGTCAGACGCAGTGACGTCGAGAGCCGACGGATTTTGCATTCCCGCGGCGGCAACTGTGTAAGAATACCCACGCAAGTTAGCGTCTTCGCCACAATGAAAAGAAGACTTTCGACCATCCTGCTATCGTGCGCCGCCATGACCTGGCTGAGCGCGGCGCCGGGCACGGCATCCGCCCTCACCGATGACGAGGCGTTTCTGGCCGCCCGCGAGGCGTTCCAGAAGGGCAATATCGAGCACCTGTCGCGGCTCGCGCCCGAGCTTCGGGATTATCCGCTTTACCCCTACATCGCTTACTGGCAGCTGCGCTCGCGGCTGGCCGAAACCAGCTCCCCGGTCATCGAAGCCTTCATGTCCGACTACCGGGACACGCTGCTCGCCGAGCGCGTGCGCGCGGACTGGCTGCGCACGCTGGCGCGAAATCAGGACTGGGAGGCCTTTGAGCGTGAATACCGGGTGCTCGCCGTGGACGACACAGAGCTGGCCTGCTACGCCCTGCAGGCCCGGCTCGCGCTGCACAAGGACCAGAGCGCGTTGAAGGACGCGCGTCCGATGTGGTTTCAGGGCAGCGCGCAGCCCGACAGTTGCGCGCCCTTGTTCGACGCGATGCTGCACCAGGGGCTGCTCGAGGAAGACGACGTCTGGGCCCGAATCCGGTTGGCCTTGGAAAGCGGCAACGTCACCTTCGCGCGGCAGTTGGTGAGCTATCTGCCGGCTGGCAAACGCCCCGATCCGCGCCAGTTCGACGTCGTTGCCCGCAACCCTCAGCGCTACCTGGAACGCCTGCCCGTGAAGACCAAGGCGCGCGGCGAGCGAGAACTGGCGATGTTTGCAGTTGTGAGGCTGGCCCAGTCCCTGCCCGCAGTGGCCGCCACTCGTTTCGAAAAGATGCAGTCGTCGTTCTTGGGTGAAGAGCAGGCCTACGTGTGGGGCCAAGTTGCGCTGGCGGGAGCTATGCGGCACCGCCCCGAGACACTCGACTGGTACGCCCGCGCTGGCGAGCGCTTGACCGACCGCCAGCTCAACTGGAAGGTGCGTGCTGCCCTGCGCCAAGGCGACTGGGGCACCGCGCTCGCGGCGGTGGAGGCCATGTCGGCCACGGAGCAGCAACTGCCGGCGTGGCGTTACTGGAAGGCACGTGCGCTCCAGGCGACCGATCGCGCTGCGGAAGGCAACGCCGTGCTCGCCGCGCTTTCCTTCGACCATACCTTCTATGGGCAGCTGGCGATGGAGGAGCTGGGCACCCTGGCCACCGCCGCGTCCGATTCCTACCATGCAAGCAATGACGAGGTGACCGCGGTCGAGCGCCTGCCGGGTATCCAGCGCGCGCTCAAGTTCTACCAGCTCGGCCTGCGCTACGAGGGTGCGCTGGAATGGCGCTGGACCACACGCGCGTTCAAAGACAAGGAATTGCTCGCTGCCTCCGAGGCGGCACGCCGCAACGGCTGGTTCGAACGCTCGATCGACACCGCCGAGCGCACACAGCAGATGCACGACTTCACTTTGCGCTATCCCACGCCGTACCGCGACGTCCTGCACAACTACACGCGCCAGCTCGACCTGGACGAGGCCTGGGTTTACGCTCTGGTACGGCAGGAGAGCCGCTTCTCGGCCGACGCCCGCTCCAACGCGGGAGCGATGGGTTTGATGCAGCTCATGCCCACCACCGCGCGCTCCGTTGCCAGGCGGCTGGGCATCCCCGGCGTGGATCGCTACTCGGTCCATACCGTGGACACCAATATCAGCCTGGGCACCTACCACCTGCGCCAGCTGATGGACGGGCTGGACAATCATCCGGTGCTCGTTTCGGCAGCCTATAATGCAGGCCTGAGCCGGGCTCGCGACTGGCGCGCAGGCCAGCCGCTGGAGGGCGCCATCTACACGGAAAACATCCCGTTCAGCGAGACGCGCGATTATGTGCGCAAAGTCATGAGCAACACGATGTACTATGCGCGCCTGCTCGCCCAGCCGTTCATCCCGCTCAAGCAGCGTCTGGGTCAGGTGGCTCCTAAGCCGCTGTCGGAAGATTAACCCCGCCGCGGA
>JBGPOV010000163.1:0-7409 GCA_041488255.1 Gammaproteobacteria bacterium
GCATGACCGTAGGATCACCGGGGGGCGCGAATGGGCTGGCGCGATTGACTCCGCGCTAAAGGATGCTGACATCATCCTGCTGCTCATCAGCGCCGACTTCGTCGACTCGGACTACAGCAATGACGTTGAGTTGAAAGCCGCCCTGCGCATGCACGAAGAAAGGCAGGCGCGCGTCGTCCCGATAATCCTTCGCAGCGTCGATTGGCAGCGCTCCCTGTTCGCGAGCCTTAACGCCCTACCACCTGACGGGCAGCCAATCGTCGAAGCGGAGCATCCCGACCAGCAATTCACCGCCGTTGCGAAGGGCCTGCGCGACATCGTCAAGGAGATCCAAGACGCTCGGGCGGCGATCACCACAGCGCCGTCCGCTGAGGGAGAGCCGGCGGTTCGCACCACCGGAGGGGCACCGCCAAAAACTCGCCGTGTCAAGATCAAGATCAAGATTTGGGGTATCGAGCTTGGGCCGTTCGAGTTCGACTGGCCGCCACGGGTCGGTGGGAATTGGCTGTTGCGCGGACTAGGGACGGCCTTGGTGTTGGCGCTAGTCGCAGGGTTGGGAGCGTACTTTTTCTTTGTGCAAGCCCCGATGACTGAGGCGCGCGATGATATGCGCATCGCGCGTTACGATCTCGCGCTGAAACACCTGGAGCGGATTCCAACCTCACTCGACCGCTGGCCGAGAGTCGGCTTCGCGCGGGACAAGGCGAGGCTCGGGCGAGCCTTGCAGGAGGAGAAGAGGGACAACGAAGAATTGGGCAGGCAACTGGACGGCCTGGCCAAACAAGCGCCCAATGATCCCGACCTGTTGGTCATGCAGGCTCAGAAGCATCTTGACAACGCCACGAGTTCGATGCAGGCCGACGCTATGGAACGAGAAACGAAGAAACTGTTGGACCGCGCGACCGCCGCGACACAAGCGGACGAAAAACATGCCGAAGCGTGGAATTTGCGTGGCCTTGGCGACTACATGATGAGGAACCCTGCCGCAGCGACCGAGGACTACCGTCGGGCAGCGGACAACGGGCCAGACTCGCCGCAGTACCGATCCAACTATGCGCGATCTCTCCTTGAGCAGGGACAGGTGGGCGATGCTGTCCGAGAGTATGGTCTTGTCAAGAACTACGCTCTTGCGCGCGTCGAGGGGGCACTAGCCTTATGGGCGCAGGGCAATATTTCTGACGCTGGCGCGTGGCAGCGCGAGGCGCTCAAGATCTTGGACGACGACGCCGTGGAGCACAAGTTCTATAACCGACGCTCCTGGGTATTCTTTCTCCCAGAAAGAGGAGTGGAGCTAATCCCACAGAAGGACAAACGCTGCTACGCGCAACTGGGCTTGGCGGTCACGGAACAGTTTTCGGATTCGCCTTCGGCCCCGTTTCCCCCGCCAGCGTGCAGCGAAAAAGAGATGTGGGTTTGGATCCGCAAGCTGGTCGCCGATGACATCTGCCGTTTCTTGGAGATGCCAAACGCGCAGTTCGCACAAAAGGCGAGCCTCCTGCGGCAGAGGCTGGGGGAGGGTCAGCCCTGCATTACCGAGAGTCAATCGTCGCCGCCGCGGACCAATACATGAGCTGGAGGCCACATATGCTTGCCGTCAAGAGAGGTTGGGCATGGGTAATCTGGGTTCTACTGGGTCTCGCCGTTCAAGTAGACGCCGCCGACCCCACCACCGCTCCACTGCTGCGCCTAGAAACGGGCATGCACACGGCGATGATCAGGCGTATCGCAACTGACGCTGCCGGGCGCTTCGCGGTGACCGCCTCAGACGACAAGACCGCGCGGGTGTGGGAGGTGGCCACCGGCCGTCTCGTGCAGGTGCTGCGCCCGCCCCAGGACATGGGCGACGAAGGCAAGCTCTACGCGGTGGCGCTCTCGCCGGACGGGACGACGGTGGCCGTGGGCGGGTGGACGGACACGGATTCGGTGCGACGGAAGTCGATCTTCCTTTTCGAGCGGGAGAGCGGCCATCTGCTGCAGCGCCTGCCGGGCTTGCCGAATGTCGTCTTTGACCTCGCCTTCTCCCCCGACGGGCGCTGGCTGGCGGCAAGCCTGGGTGCAGGCGGCGTCCGGGTGTTCGAAGCCGCCAGCGGCCGCGAGACCGGGAGCGACCCGGACTACGGTAGCGATTCCTACAGTGCTCAGTTCAGTCCTGACACCCGCAAGCTGGTGACCACCTGCCTCGACGGCCAGGTGCGCCTGTACGCGGTTGAGGACGGCCGGCTGCGAAAGCTTGCCGGGGTAAGCCCCAGCGGTGGCAAGCAGCCTTACGCCGCGCGCTTCTCGCCCGACGGGCGTTCCGTGGCAGTGGGCTTTTACGATACCACCACCGTGCAGGTGCTCGACGCCAGCACGCTGGCCGAGACCGCCCGGCCATCCGTCGAAGGGGCTAGCAACAGTCTCCTGAGCGTCGCCTGGACCGCCGACGGCCGCTACCTGGTGGCGGGCGGGATATGGAACAAAGACGGGAAGTTCCCGCTGCGCCTCTGGACCGTGGGGCAGTGGTCGCGCTATCGCGACGTGCCGGTGTCTAACGACGTCGTCATGGATCTCGCCCCGCTGCCCGGCGGCGGGCTGCTGTTCGGCGCCGGCGACCCCGCCTGGGGGGTGCTCGATGCGGAGGGGCAGGTGCAAATCCGGCAGGACTCCGTGCTTGCGGATCTGCGAGATCAGAAGTTGCTCGTGTCTTCTGACGCCCGCCGGGTGCGCTTCGGGTACAAGAAATGGGGTGAGGACCCGCGCAGCTTCGACCTCGACACCCGCATGCTGGGCCCGGACGATGCGAGCCTGGCCGCGCCGCGCACCGAGGCCCCGGGGCTGCGGATCAAGAACTGGAAGAACTCCACCGACCCCACGCTCAACGGCCGGCCGCTCGCGCTCAATGAATACGAGCTCTCCCGCAGCCTGGCCATCGCTCCGGACGGCCAGCGCTTCGCGCTCGGTGCCGATTGGTACTTGCGCCTGTACGACCATTCGGGCAAGGAACTGTGGAACAAGCCCGCGCCCGATGTGGTCTGGGCGGTCAACATCAGCGCCGACTCGCGCTTCGTGGTGGCCGGCTATGGCGACGGCACCATCCGCTGGCATCGCCTGTCCGACGGGCAGGAGGTGCTGGCCTTCTTCCCTCACGCCGACCGCGAGCGCTGGATCGTCTGGACCCCCGAGGGCTTCTTCGATGCTTCGCCGGGAGCCGAGGAGCTGATCGGCTATCACCTCAACCGCGGACGTGATCACGAAGGCGAATTTGTCAGCGCCCTGCAGCTGCGCGAGGTGTTCTACCAGCCGGGGCTGATCGGCCACCGGCTCGATGCCGACGGCGACCAGCTGATGGCCAAGGCGGTCAGCAAACTGGGCGATGTGCGCAAGCTGCTGGCCAGCATCGCCTCGCGCACACCCGAGGTGGAGCTGGTCACGCCGCCGGAGGTGAGCGGGGAAGAAGAGGTCACCATCACCGTACGTGTCAGCGACCAAGGCGGTGGCATCGGCACGGTGGTCTTCTACATCGACGGGCAGCCGCAAGCAGGCCTGCCCGTACGCCAGTCTGCCGGTACGCCCGACAACACAGTGAGCCGCACCTTCGCCTTGCCGCCCGGTGTAAAACGCGTCGAGGCCGCCGCCACCAATCGCGCCGGCGTGGAAGGCAATCGAAAAGGTGTGACCGCCACCCTGACCGGCCCGGCGGGGGACACCGCACTCTTCATCCTGGCGGTGGGGGTGGAGAGCTACCGGGATCAGAAACTCAAACTGCTGCACAGCGTGAGCGATGCACAGAGCATTGCAGAAGAGATCGCCACGCGCGCAAGGCCGTTGTTCAAACGCGGGGTGTTTACCTTGGTGCTCAAGAACCAGCAGGCCACGTTGTCAGGCATCGAGGCGGGCTTCGCCAAGCTCAAGGGCGATTTGAAACCGCAAGACACCCTGGTGCTGTTCCTGGCCGGCCACGGCGAGGCGCCACTGGAGAAGGGTTACACCTTCTTGCCCTGGGACTTCCAGCGTGGCGCACCGGGCGATGCCGGGGAGGGATTGAGCGAGCGCAGACTGCGCACCATCCTGGCGCAGGCGCCGAGCCAGACGCTGCTGTTGCTGGACACCTGCGATGCGGGCGGTGCAGAGCGGATGGTCGAGGATGCCTACAAGCGCCTCCACGGCCTGACCCAGCAAGTGCTGATTGGTGCCAGCCGGCGCGGCGAGTTGGCGCGCGAGGGCTATGAGGGTCACGGCGTCTTCACCGCGGCGCTGCTGCGGACCCTGCAGCGCAAGCCGGACTTCGAAGACGACCGCACCCTGGGTGTGAAAGAGATCAGCGTGTTTGTCGAGAAGGAAGTGCAGCGCATCTCCAAGCAAATGCCTGGCAACTATCTGCAGAAGGTCACCGGCTTTCTGGGCAGCGCGAATTTCCCCGTGGTGGCGCGCTAACGCACGCGGCTAACATGCGCCGATCCACAGCAATGACGATTGAGATCACATGACGGCGCCAACAGAGGCATCGCGCAAGAAGACAGCGCGCACGGGAGACTGATGATGAACGCGACCGGGATCGCCAGCTTGGGCGGAATGCTTAGGCAGAGTTTTCGATTCTCCCGTTTCACGACCCTGCGATGCCCCAGCTTCCGCGCAACGCGCTCCCGCGTCCGCTGCGGCTGCATCGCGGGGCTGGTTGCACTCGGCCTCGAGGCAACATCAGTGATAGCAGCCGACCCCACCACCGTTCCCCTGCTGCGCCTGGAGACGGGCATGCACACGGCGATGATCAGGCGTATCGCCACCGACGCCGCCGGGCGCTTCGCGGTGACCGCCTCGGACGACAAGACCGCGCGGGTGTGGGAGGTGGCCACCGGCCGTCTGGTGCAGGTGCTGCGCCCGCCGCAGGATGTGGGCCATGAAGGCAAGCTCTTCGCGGTGGCGCTCTCGCCGGACGGGGCGACCGTGGCCGTGGGCGGGTGGACGGGGTGGGTCTGGGACCAGCAGCATTCGATCTACCTCTTCGACCGCGAGAGCGGCCGTCTGCTGCGCCGCCTGCCGGGCTTGCCGGATGTCATCAACCACCTCGCCTTCTCCCCCGACGGGCGCTGGCTGGCGGCAAGCCTGGGTGACGGCGGCATTCGGGTGTTCGACGCTGCAAGCGGCCGCGAGACCGGGAGCGACCCGGACTACGGTAGCGATTCCTACAGTGCTCACTTCAGCCCCGACAGCCGCAGGCTGCTGACCACCTGCTACGACGGCCAGGTGCGCCTGTACGCCGTCGAGGATACTGGGCTGCGCAAGCTCGCCGGGGTAAGCTCTAGCGCGGGCAAACGACCCTATGCCGCGCGCTTCTCGCCCGACGGCCGCTCCGTCGCCGTCGGATTCCGCGACACCACCACCGTGCAAGTGCTCGACGCCAGCACGCTGGCCGAGACCGCCCGTCCGTCCGTCGAAGGGGTGGGGAGCGGCGATCTGAGTAGCGTCGAATGGACCGCCAACGGCCGCTATCTCGTCGCAGGTGGGGCATGGGCATTGGGTGCCGGCGGCAAGTGGCCGCTTCGCCTCTGGCCGGTAGGGCAGTGGTCGAGTTATCGCGACGTGCTGGTGTCGAACGACGTCGTCATGGATCTCGCCCCGCTGCCCGGCGGCGGGCTGCTGTTCGGCGCTGGCGACCCCGCCTGGGGTGTGCTCGACGCCGAGGGGCAGGTGCAAGTCCGGCAGGACCACGTGCTCGCGGATCTCCGCGGTTCGGGCGATGAGTTGCGCCTGTCCAGCGACGCCCACCGAGTGCGCTTCGGGTACAAGCCATGGGGAGAGGACCCACGCAGCTTCGACCTCGACACCCGCACCTTGGGCCCGGACGATGTGAGCCTCGCCCCCGCGCGCACCAAAGCCCCGGGGCTGCGGATCGAGAACTGGCGGAACCGCCTCATCCCCACGCTCAACGGCCGGCCGCTCGCGCTCCGAGAATATGAGCGCTCGCGCAGCCTGGCGATCGCCCCGGACGGCCAGCGCTTCGCGCTCGGCGCCGAGTGGGCCCTGCGCCTGTTCGATCGCGAGGGCAAGGAACTGTGGAGCAAGAGCGCGCCCGATGCCGTGTGGGCGGTCAACATCAGCGGCGACTCGCGCTTCGTGGTGGCCGGCTATGGCGACGGCACCATCCGCTGGCATCGCCTCTCCGATGGGCAGGAGGTGCTGGCCTTCTTCCCCCACGCCGACCGCGAGCGCTGGATCGTCTGGACCCCCGAGGGCTTCTTCGATGCTTCGCCGGGGGCCGAGGAGCTCATCGGCTATCACCTCAACCGCGGCCGAGACAGCGAAGGCGAATTCGTCAGCGCCCTGCAACTGCGCGAGGTGTTCTACCAGCCGGGGCTGATCGCCCACCGGCTAGATGCCGACGGCGACCAGCTGATGGCCAAGGCGGTCAGCAAGCTGGGCGATGTGCGCAAGCTCCTGGCCACCAAGGCCTCACTCACACCCGAGGTGACCCTGGTCTCGCCGCTAGAGGTGAGCGGGGAAGAAGAGGTCACGATCACGGTACGTGTCAGCGACCAAGGCGGTGGCATCGGCACGGTGGTCTTCTACATCGACGACAAGCCGCAAGAACGCCTGCCCGCACGCCAGTCTGCCGGTACGCCCGACGCCCCGGTAAGCCGTACCTTCGCCTTGCCACCCGGTGTGCGACGCTTCGAGGTCGCCGCCACCAATCGCGCCGGCGTGGAAGGCAATCGAAAAAGTGTGACCGCCACCCTGACCGGCCCGACGAGAGACGAGGCGCTCTTCATCCTGGCGGTGGGGGTGGAGAGCTACAAAGATCCGAAACTCAAACTGCTGCACAGCGTGAGCGATGCACAGCGCATCGCAGAAGAGATCGCCGCGCGCGCAAAGCCGTTGTTCAAACGCGGGGTGTTCACCACGGTGCTCAAGGACCAGCAGGCCACGCTCTCGGGGATCGAAGCGAGCTTCGCCAAGCTCAAGGGCGAGTTGAAACCGCAAGACACCCTGGTGCTGTTCCTGGCCGGCCACGGCGAGGCGCCGCTGGAGAAGGGTTACACCTTCTTGCCCTGGGACTTCCAGCGTGGCGCACCGGGCGACGCCGGGGAGGGATTGAGCGAGCGCAGGCTGCGCGCAATCCTGGAGCAGGCGCCGAGCCAGACGCTGCTGTTGCTGGACACCTGCGATGCGGGTGGTGCAGAGCGGATGATCGAGGATGCGTATAAGCGCCTCCACGGCCTGACCCAGCAAGTGTTGATTGGCGCCAGCCGGCGCGGCGAGTTGGCGCGCGAGGGCTATGAGGGTCACGGCGTGTTCACCGCGGCGCTGCTACGAACCCTGCAGCGCAAGCCGGACTTCGAAGACGACCGCACCCTGGGTGTGAAAGAGATCAGCGTGTTTGTCGAGAAGGAAGTGCAGCGCATCTCCAAGCAAATGCCTGGCAACTATCTGCA
>JBGPOV010000164.1:0-7317 GCA_041488255.1 Gammaproteobacteria bacterium
CGACATTCCTCATGAATCCTCCCCTTCTGCGTTGCGTGCGAAAGAAATCCGACCGTAGCACACTAGATGAGGGGCGAAAAGCGGTGACAGGGTTCAGTGGGAGACCCCTCACGTGCGTGAGGCTGATGCGTGAGACATCAGGCCGTGGCCTGACGAGGACGCGACGTGACTCGGAAATCAGTGGCGATTGGCGGGCGAGGCGGGCCAAATCACCGCTCACCATCGGCTGCGGGCAAACTCATGCTGCTGGACCGCGCGACGCGCAGCGGCCGGCAAGCGATCCGGCCTCGCGGCCGCTCACAGCGCCGTCACGCCCAACGGCGGTTCAGATCTATCCGTGCGCCAGCGACAGCAGGCTAAGCCCCGTCGCCGACAGAGCGATAATGACCGCGACGAACAGAAGGCCGGTTCCGGAAGCGTAGGAAGATGAACTTGCATCCTCCAGGTCGCTGTCCGAAAGCGAACTCCGCGCCGCAGGCATGACGTCGTCTCTCATGCCTCCTCCCTTTCACAGCCTCAGGCACCCGCGTGCTCCACGCGGGTCCGCGTGTGCAGTGCGCTAAAGCAGCCGCAGCAGCTGCGGCAACAACTGCACAAGACACGCGATGACCAACACCGGAAGCCCAACGCTGGCCAATATGAACTTGATCTCCTGCCATTCCATCAACCTGGTCCCCTTTTGCCATCCGAGGTCGCCTAGGCTCCATGATATTTTCACCCAACCCATTCTCTGAGGGATAGTTCTCATCGCCCCTCCTCATCTGATGGTCAACGGCAGGCATGGCGAGCCGATCGTCGTACTGTGGGTCGCGCAAGCGCTGTACCAAGCAAGAAATTCAAGGAGTTCCGCGGCCGATACGACGAGGGTGTAAGAAACGCCGACGGTCTGGAATCTTGGCGGTCGATGATCGCTACCGGACAGATCATCTCACGCCCTGGTCAGTTTCCGATCACTTCGCCCAACAACTCCCAGCGCTTGCCGTTGAAACGCGTCAACTGCAGTTGCTTGATAGGCCGATAGTCCGTCGGGCTGGTATTGACTTTGATGCCGGGTATGAGCAGGGGAAGCTCCAGGTCCTTGATGTGAGTGGCCTGGCGCATCACGTTCTCGCGGGTCAGATCGTCGCCACATTGCCTAAGCACGTGCGCCAGGGCTTGCGCGACGAGGTATCCAGCCACGTTGTAAACGTCATCTGGATCGCCCTCCGGATAGTAGTTCTTCATGAACGCGCGATATTCCTTTATGGCCGGATCGCTCTGCCATTGGGGATCAGAGGGATCCTTTCTGAAGGTCGCCGAAATGAGGCCGACGGATTTCTGCAGCCCGGCAGGCTTCAGCACCGACTCAACCGACCACGACGGGCTGTTTAGAATGTGCAGCGGGTGCCAGCCGACGTCACTCACTTTTCGAATCGCCTGTGAGGCGAATTTCGGGCTCGCGATGTCGACGAGGACATCGGCGCCTGAGCCCTGAAGTAACACCTGGTAACGCTAAAGCGGTAGATCTCTCCCGCCACGCTCTGATAGGCCTAAATCGTCGTCTGGCCAGGGCAGCGAAATGCAACGCGACGGCGATCACAAAAAGGCGCCGGATCACCGGATCACCTCGTCGGCGCGAACCAGGATCGACTGGGGGATGGTTAGCCCGAGCGCTTTCGCGGTCTTGAGATTTACGACAAGCTCGAACTTGGTTGGTTGTTCAATGGGCAGGTCACCTGGCTTGACGCCCTTCAGGATCTTGTCGACGAATTCGGCTGCGCGCCGGAACATCATTGTTGAATCCGGCGCGTACGCCATCAGCCCGCCTGCATCGACGAAATCGCGCAGGTAGTAGATAGTGGGGAGCCGGTATCTGGCGGCAAGCGCGGCAACCTCCTGGCGGTGTCCCACGCTGACCGGGTCGGGCAGCATGATCACCGCCTGAGCCTCCCTCCGCGCTCGCTTGAATGCGCCATTGAGCGCGTCCAGTCCTGGCACGTTGAGAACGCGAATCTTCAGCCGAAGCGTTGGCGCGATCGCCGCAAGCTCCTTCGCCAAGCTTACGGACACCGGATTGTTGGGGTTGGAGATGAGGGCGACGGTGGAAAGCCGCGGAACGGTTTCCTGCAACAGCTCCAGCCACTTCCCCGCGATATCGGCATACCCTAGGGACAGCCCGGTGAGATTCCCGCCGGGGCGCGCCAGGCTTTGGGCCTCTCCGGTGCCGACGGGGTCTCCCATTATCGCGACCACAATCGGCAGCGTGTTCGTTGCCTTCTTGGCCTCGAGGGCTGCTGGCGTGCTGTAGGTGACGAGCACCTCTACATTGTTCCCAACAACTTCGGCCATGAGCCCTGGCAGCCGGTCGATCCGGTTTCCCGCCCAGTGCCTTTCGGCGACCAGGTTCTGGCCCTCCACCCAGCCCAACTCGCGAAGACGTTGCCAGAATGCATCGACACCGCGCAGGTCGGTAGAAGACGAATGCGGGCTGACGAAACCCAGCCGCACGACTTTCTGTGCGGGGTCCGCGGCGTGCGCGGGGCACCCGAGCACCGCGGCCGCCGTGACCAGTAAGAGGAGGATCGAGCACCTGTTGCCCAGCCCACACGCGCGCATGAGCGCCTCCAGCGGTCGAGCGGTTTGCAAGGTATGGCGGCGAGACTATGCAGGGCTGGTTGGCGAGGCGTCAAGCATGGGTGCTGCTCGTGGTGGCCTTCCACAAGGTCCGCCTGTTCTCGGCTCGGCCCGCCTGCTGCTGCCGAGTACAACGCTTGCGGGGAGGCCCCTCACGCCGGGCCGATCGCGCGCAGGATGCGGAGCGCGGCGCAAGCCGCGCCGTAGCCGTTGTCGATGTTCATCACCACGAGCCCGGGCGCGCAGCTCGCCAGCATCGCGCGCAAAGCCGATTCGCCACCGCTGGCCACTCCGTAACCCACGGACGTCGGGACCCCGATGACGACGCTCGGCACCAGACCGCCAAGCACCGTCGGCAACGCTGCGTCCATTCCCGCGACCGCGATCACCACCGGCATGCGGCGAATCTCCTCCACCCGTTCGAGAAGGCGCCACAGTCCCGCCACGCCCACATCGGTGATCTCGACGTTCGGCTGGCCGTAGTAGCGCAGCGTGCGGGCCGCCTCGCGGCTGACGAAGACGTCCGAGGTTCCCGCCGCGATCACCGCGACGCGCGGCGCACCCAACAAATCATGCGGCGAACCGAAGTAGCCGGTATGCGAGATGGGTTCGTAATCGATGCGGGCGCGGTGCGCCTCGGGCAATTCGCGCAGCTGCTCATCGGAAAGTCGGGTCAGCAGCAGGCGCAGATTACTCTCCGCGGCCTGGTCCAGGATATGGGTCAGATGAGCCGCGCGCTTTGGCGCGCAAAGGACGGCTTCGTCGAACCCCAGACGCTCGTGCCGCTCAAGGTCGAGCTTGATGTCCTGTTTCACCTAATGAGAGTTCACTCTATGCATGACAACCGATTCTTGCAGGGCGTCATTCCGGCCAAGCGCAGCGCGAGCCGGAAAGCGCGGCGCAGGAGCGCTTCGAGGAACGGCCAAACGCGGCGCAGAAGCAGTTCGAGGAACGGCCATCCAGAGTGACCTAGCAAAGATTTCTGGATCCCGGCTTGCGCCGGGATGACGGCGGAGGAATCACCGATAGTTGCCAGGTCGCTGGAAATGCAGGAAAGCGCTGCCCACGCGATAAGGCGCGAACGTCACTTCAAAGGCGAAGCCGGCCCGCTCGAACAGCGCGCGAACCTGGGCCGTCAGCGCCACGCGCCATTCGTCCGACAGCGATGCGAGGCTCGCCTCGTCCAGCTCGATGACCACACCTCGAGCGCGCACCCGGCAGCGGACGGTCTTCGGCGATAGCTCACGATCCACCAAGCGCTCGCTTTGGTGCACGCACCCGAGCATGGCGGGATCGATGGCGATGCCGGTCTCGATGCGGCTGGACAGACAGGGCGAAGCCGGCAGCTCGGCCACATCACCCAGCCCGATGTGCCGCGCAATTTTGCGCACGGCCTGCTTGTCGATGTGCGCTTCGACAAAGGGATGGCGAACGCCGTGCTCCTTGGCGGCGATCAGTCCCGGCCGGTATTCCCCCAGGTCGTCCAGGTTGGTGCCCGACACCATTTGCGCCGTGGTGTGCGGCCGGATCGTGCCGTACAGGCTGGTCTTGCAGTAGAAGCATCGGTTCAGCGGGTTACGCATATAGTCGCTGCTGCCGAACTCGCCGACATCGAGTACGGTCAACGCCCAACCCGCGCGATCGGCAACCCGTCGAGTGCGCTCGGTGGCCTCGGCGGGAACCGCTGCTGAGACGGCATGGAACATCGACACCCGGTCATCCAGAACACGATGCGCCGCCGCCGCCAGAGTCAGGCTGTCCACGCCGCCGCTGACGGCCACGGCCACCTCGCCCATGCTGCGCAGCACGGATTCCAATGTCGCAAGGTGGGCAGGGACCGGCTCCAGTGATAGGAACGGCGCGTTCATTTGTTCTCTTTGCTCAAACCCGCTTGTTCTGCGGCGTGGCGCATACCGTCGCGCTCCCTGCGACCGCCCTTGACGGACAAGAGATCGTCACTTTCGGCCTTGGCGGTCGGCGCACCTGGCCGCTCGGCGACCTTGACTCTCACGCTGCGCCCATCGACGTCCACCGTAGCCTGACTGCGCTGCAGGATGCGGCGTTCCTGCACATGCCAGCGCAATCCGAGCGTGGCGGTCTCCCTGAAACAGGCTTCGAACACGCTATTCAGGTCCTCGGGTTCGGCCAGAATCTGGATGTGCGCGGTCATGCGCCCCTTCTTGCCGAAGGCCGGCACCTGCAGCACGTCGAGCACCGACGGGTGGGTGCGCAGGCGGTCGAGCGCGATCGCCAAATCCTCCGGGGTCTGATCATCGATCTCGAACGCGATGTGTGCGACCCGCTCGGAAGCCGTCCGCTCGGTTGTGTCCTCGAACGCCAGAACGCGCAGCACGTTGCTCAATCCGGGGAAGGTACGGGCGCCGAAGCCGCTGCCGGTGCGCAACAGCCGGCGCGGTTGACGGTCATGCTGCGCAGCATTCTCTTGCGCAGCATCCAGGTGCTTGAGAATGGCCGCGCCGGTCGGCGTCACCCTCTCCCCTGGCAGCCCATCATCGACCAGCTCGAATCCCTGCAGCAGAAGCGCGGTCGCAGGCGTGGGAATCGGCAGCCAGCCATGATCGGTCTTCACTCTCCCCGAACCTTGTGGCAGTGCGCCCACGCTCCAGGTCGATGCGTCCAGGGCGTCGATCAAGGACGCGGCGCCGACCATGTCCGCGATAGAGTCCCAACCGCCCAGTTCATGAAAGCTCACGGCTTCGGCGGGCATGCCGTGGACCTTGCCTTCGACCTCGGCCAGCAACGTGAAGATGTGGATGGCGCGCTGCTTGACGCCCGGGGCCAGGGTCGAGCGCTCGAGCCGGGTGCGGATCTCGCGGAATGGTGTGTGCCGGTGCCGCTCTTCCGGCAGGGCAAGCCCGCGATCATGCGGCCGATAGGGCGGCGCTTCGACCAGAAAACGCAGCCCGGTCAGAACATCGTCCCGGTGCTCGGTGGTGCGGCAGGTGATGTCCTCCGGCAGCCCGCCGGCGCGGATCGCCTGCAGCATTCCATCCAGCAGGTGAGGGAACGCGTCCAGCACGGCAGCGACGAACATGTCGCCGGCCACGCCGCCGACGGCGTCGAGGTGGAGGTGCACTGGCTACCTTGTTTGTACGAAGACTGTAAGATGCCCGCGCCGCCCCCCACCCCAACCCTCCCCCGCTCGCGGGCGAGGGAGAGAGCCTGCCCCGGACTCGATCCGGGGGAAGGGGCATGATCGCCGCGCTGTGTTAGGCAATTCTGCGAGGCTCCTTTGAACAGTAGCCCTCGTGATAGTGCGTCTACCGGTCGGGTTAGAACACGCTCTGCAGACTGGCGTCTTTGAGCGCGTGCGCAGGCTCCTGGTGTTTGGCCAGCATCGGGTACAGGTTGCCCTTGGCGTCGAACTTGAGCGGCTCGGGCTCGCCCACCACTTCGAACTGGGCCGGATTGGCGCGCACCTGCTGCATGAGCGGCTCCGACACGTGGATGTCCACCAGCTCGAGCGTGTTGCGGATGCGCACGATCTTGACGTCCTGCGGCTTTACCCGCACCACCGTCTTGACCGCCAGCCGGATCGCCTCCTCGTCGGTGTTCATGATCATGGGGATCATGCCGCCGTCCAGGTAGGTGCTGGCGATGATGTTGGCGTAGGTGATGGGGATGTCCATCTCCTTGTACAGGCGCATCGTGATCACGTCGGCGTAGCCCATGCCGCAGGCGTTGCCGTGGGTTTCGGCCGTCAGGCCCAGGGCGACGATTTTCTTGACCAGCGGCTTGGCTTCCCACTCGATGAAGCGGTTGTTACGGCCGGTGATGTTGGGGTCCATGCCCGCGCCGCTGATGTTCTTGCCGATCTTCTCGACGATCAGCACATCCACCTCGTCGAAGCGGATGCGCGCCATCATGTCCTTGGACATCTGCTGCAGCACGGTCTCGCGGGCGAACACCTGCTCCGCCGGCACGGCCTCGACGAACGCAGTCTCGTCGGCGGCGTTCTCCACCATCCCCACGCCCAGCAGAAAATTCTTCTTCGACATGATGAACTTCGCCACCTTGGGCAGGAGACTCCCGAACGCGTCCATGCCGTTGGTGTGCAGCTCGGTGGCGCCGATGATCTTGCCCATCCCGATGGTCATCATCTTGACGATGCCGCTCTCGATCGGGGCGCGGAAGTTGGTGTGCGGCTTGATGCGGCAGATCAGCACGATGCCGTCGGCTGCGGCCGCCAGCTTGTCCATATAGACCGGCATGCCGTCCACTTTGCCCAGTTCCACCACGTCCATCTGGGAATGGATCGGACAGCCAACGAAGCTCTCGGTGATGCCGTAGCTCTCCAGCACTTCGCGCTGGCCCTCGGGCGTGGCGCCACCGTGGCTGCCCATGGCCGGGAAGATGAAAGGCTTCGCGCCCAGCGCCTTCAGCTCGGCGATTACCTGCTTGGCGCACTCGGCGATGTTGGCGATGCCGCGGCTGCCACAGCCCACGGCGACGGTCATGGCGGGCTTGATCTTGGCGCGGACCTCGGGACGCTTGAACTGGTCGGCCACGGTCTGGGCGACGTTGTCGACCTTGACCGTCTTGAACTTCTGACGGATGTGGACCATGCGCGGCAGCGGAATATCGAGGCCACCCGCGATGTTGACTTCGATGCGATCGCCGATCATTTCTTGTCCTCCGTCCGGTGGAAGCGTCCTATTTTACCCGGAAAACCGTTATGAACCA
>JBGPOV010000165.1:0-7300 GCA_041488255.1 Gammaproteobacteria bacterium
AAGGTGCTGTCGGGTAAGGCAGTGATCGTGGACGGCGAGATGGAAATCGCGCCTGGCGTGAGGATCCATCCAGCGCATCGCGCGCACACCGCGGGCTCGCAGTTGCTCGAGGTGCCGACCGCCAGTGGCAAGCTGGTGTTCGGCTCGGACTCCTTCTCCTCCTGGGAAGGGATCCGCGACTGGATGATCGCCAACCCGCAGCAGACCGACACGGTCCAGCAGTTCCTGGCCTACGAGAAGTGCTACAAGATCACCGGTGGCTACCAGAACTGCGTCTCGGCCCACGAGCCTCTTTCCTACACGGACAAGTATCCGCTGACCAAGAACTCCTGGGTCGGCATCAACGGCTCGCGCATGGCCGAAATCGCGCTGGCTTCGGGCGAGAAGTCGCGCAAGCCCTGATCGCGCCAGTTCGTAAGCTGTAAGCTCCTCAGGCGAGGAGTCCGGATTCGGGCTCCTCGCTTTTTTTCCCGTGCGACGCCGATCTTCCATGCGTGTTGCTGTTGTCGTATCGGTGAGTCTCGCTCTAGCTGCAGCGCCCGCTTTTGCACACGATCCGAGTGCCTGGGGCGGTGCATTCCGCAGCCGCGACGGCGGTGCCACCTGGATGCCCATCGACGCCGGGCTGTTCGTCGGTGGCGCCGTCGCGCTCGCGATCGATCCCACCGCCCCGAGCCATCTACTGTATGCCACCGACGGTCGCTTGCTACGCTCGCGCAACGGCGGGCGGGACTGGTCTCAGGAGCCCGCGTCCGTTTTCGTCGGTCCCACGCTGGCGGTGGCCTTCGACGCGTCCGGCAACGTCATGCTGGCCTCTACGGCGGCGGGCGTGTTCCGCATTGAAGCCGGTGCGACGTGGAAGAGCATCGAGCTTCCGGTCTCGGCTTTGCCTGCGCGCTTCATCGTCGCAGGTGCCGTGCCTGGACGTTTCTACCTGACGGGCGCGCGCGGCTTGTACCGCAGCGACGATGAAGGGCAGACCTGGCGACGGTACGGTGAAGCGCTGCCCGACGCGCGCATCGCCGCGGTCGCGGTGGTGAGGCGCCCGGTCGAGATCGTAGCTGCTGTCATCGAGGGACAGGTGTTCACCAGCCCGGACGCGGGGGAAACCTGGGAGTTGCGCAGTGCCGCACTGCCGGATGGGAAGATTGAGACCATCGTCGCCGATCTTGCTGGCGGGCGGCTGTGGGTGGCCGGGGCCGACCGCTTGTATCGCAGCGACGATGCGGCCCAAAGTTGGCGACCCTATGGCCAACCCCTGCCTCAGCCCGGCACTCATGTGCGCGGGATCGCCGCCTCGGCCGACGGCGTGATCATCGTGCTCACCACTCATCGCGGCGTGTATCGCAGCACGGACGCCGGCGACAACTGGGTCTTTATAGAAGGCAACCTGCCGGTGCACCTGGAGTCCAGCCCGCTGGTTCGCGACCCGCACGACCCGGGTACACTCTACGCCGGATTCTCACTGACGCCCTACGACGAGATCTGGCGGCGCGCAGTGGAGGGCAGCAACCTGCTATCGCAAGTCGACCCCATGAGCCTGGCTGGTGGCGCGGCGTTTCTGATCCTCCTCGGTGTGGCAGCCACCTACGCCGTGCGGCGGCTGTTGCGCTCCGCTGGCGCTGTAGATGCGCCCCCTACAACCAGAACACCCTCAGGATGAAAACACGCCCCGCACTGTATCTCGCCATCGCGCTCGCTGTCGTCCTCGCGGGTGCAGCGCTCGCCTGGAAGCTCTGGCCGCGCCGGGTCGCGGCCGTCGAGTATCCGATGACGGTGTCGACCGACATCCCGACCGCCGTTGCCGTGGCTCCAGACGGCAGCGTCTGGTTCACCATCGATTTCGGTGAAGGCATTGGAGTGGTGCGCGACGGCCGCGTGCAGCGTCTGCCGAAGAAGGGCCGCAACGTGGAGCCCATCGGACTGGGCGTGGATGCCAGCGGCAGCGCATGGCTGACCGACCCAGCCGCCATTGCGGTGTCGCGCGTTAACGCGGCTGGGGAGCAGCAGTCCTTTCCGCTGGGCACACCCATCGCGCGTCTTGCGCGACTGGCGGTCGCGCCCGACGGCGCCGTGTGGTTCGCAGAGTCCACCGCCTACAGCATCACGCGGCTCAAGGACGGCGTGCTGCAGCGGCACGACGTCCAATCGGTGCGCGGCGGGCCATATGGTGTGGCCGTCGCAGCCGACGGCACCGTCTGGGCGACGCTGCAGTCGGCCAATCAGCTCATCCGCATAGCGCCTTCTGGCGAGATGACGCAGTACGACTTGCCCACGCCGGGAGCTTCGCCCACGGACGTGGCGGTGGACCCGAAGGGCGGCGTCTGGGTCATTGAGTTTCGCGCTAACAAGGTGGCGCACTTCGCCAACGGAAAGTTTGCCGAGTATGCGCTGCCTGAGGGCAAGGCTGCGCCCTCGGGCATCGCCGTGGCTCCGGACGGCGCTGTCTGGTTCGGCGTTCTGCGCGGTGGGGGTCTGGGCCGGCTCCGCGAAGGGGGGATCGACTTTTTCTCGCTGCCGCGCGACAACGCGCGCCCTTACACCGTTGCGGCTGATGCCAAGGGCAACATTTGGTACGCGGACATCAGCGGCTTCGTGGGGATGATCCCGGCGGCCGCGGCGCGTTAACGCGTGATTCGTGTTGCCGCGGATCAGAGCTTCCCCAGCATCCGCCAGGCGTTGATCGTCAACACCACACCCACCAGGACGATGAGCAAGGATGTTCCGATCTGCAGCCGCGCCGCCCACACGCCGGACAGCCAGTCGAGGATCTTCGGCCCTACCTTGGCCGCGACGATGCCGACGATCACTAGAACCGAAGCGAAGCCGAAACTGAAGACCAGCACTGTGCCCAGACCCAGCATCACCTTGCTCTGCGCGAGCAGGTTCAAGAGGATCCCCAAGGCGATCGGATCCGGCACGAGCCCGCCGGCTACGCCCAGCCCGAGCAGCAGCCACAGGCTGGGCCGCCGGCTAGTCACCAGGGTGAGGTCATGAGTGTGGCGGAAACCCCATCCGTGCGTGTGGTAGCCGGATTCGCCAGGATGGTCGTGATCGTGAGGATGATCGTGGTTGTGAGGGTGCCCGTGATCGTGGGAATGGGGGTTGTCGGAACTGTGCGGGCTGGACATGACCCGGGCTCGACCCGCTTCCACGCGGTGGTAGTGAATCTTCCCGGGCGCGTCCGAGTGGGCGTGTGGGTACTCCTGGCTGGAAGCCGCCGGAGCGCGCTTTGCTGCCCCGAACAGCGCGCGCTGTGTCCACAAGGTCCATGCGCCGATGACGATGACCAGCACGCCCGTGGCCGCCGCCATCCAGGCTTCCAGGCGCTGCGGCATGAACCCAGGCAGACCGAGCGAGGCGAGCACTCCCACCAGCACGATGCCGCTCGTGTGAGACAGGGTGACGAAGATACCCAGCACCCAGGCGTCGACAGGCTTGCCACGTGCACCGACGATATAAGCCGCGGCTATGGTCTTGCCATGGCCCGGCGTGGCCGCGTGCACTGCGCCGTACCAGAAGCTCGACGCAAGGTAGAGGAACGCTTCGCCCATGGGACGAGTGGGTGCCGGAGAGGGTGCGGTATGAGTTGGCGGCGAGCATAGAGAGCCCCGACTCAGCGGTCAAGGCGCTTCTCTGCGCAGTCGGTGGCGCGTGATTCGTGACTCGTGATTCGTCTCTGGCACCCCATCGACTAAACCCGCCTACCAGTCACCAACCATGGCCTCAAAGCGCTCCCGGGTTGAAGAACAGGAAGCAGTTTTTGCCGCTCTCCTTGGCGTGATACATGGCGGAGTCGGCGTTGCGCAGCAGTGCATCGGCGTCCGGCCCGTCCTGCGGGTAGATGCTGATTCCCAGCGTCTGCGTGATGCTGAACTCGTGGCCGTCGATCCGGTAGGCCTGCCCCATCGCCGCCAGGATCTTGCGCGCTACGGCTGCGGCGTCCAGCGCCTCGCGCAGCTCCGGCAGCACGACCACGAACTCGTCGCCGCCCAGGCGCGAGACCGTGTCGATCTCGCGCACGCAGCTTCGCGCACGCTCGGCGATCTCGCGCAGCAGCAGATCGCCGACGTGGTGACCATAGGAGTCGTTGATGGGCTTGAAGTGGTCGATGTCGAAGAACAGGACGCCAACCAGCGTGCGGTTGCGTTGTGCCGCCGCGATGGCGTGCTCGAGGCGGTCGCGTAGCAGCAGCCGGTTGGGCAGCCCGGTCAGCGAATCAGAGTAGGCCAGGCTGTAGATGCGATTCTCCCACGACTTGCGGTCGGTGATGTCGCGCACGATGGCGGTGAACTGGTTTGGTCCCGGGCTCATCACGATCTCCGACACCGCCAGCTCGAGCGGGAAGATCGAGCCGTCCTGGCGCCTTCCGGTGACTTCGCGGTGGCTGCCCACCAGCCGCTGCATCCAATTGGCAGCGGCCTCGGCCCCTGCCCCGCCCTGGTCCTCGTATCCGAGTTCGATGGTGATCTGCTTCAGGTGCAGGCCGCGAACCTCCTGCGTGCTGTAGCCGAACATGTGCTGCGCCTGCCGGTTGAAGCGCTCGATGCCGCCCGCTGCCGACAGCACGATCATGCCTTCGGCCGCGTTGTCCAGGATGGACTCGAGCTGCCGTTCGCGCTCGCGCAAGGCGTCCTCGGCCTGTCGGCGGCTCGTGATGTCCTGCAGCGTGCCATAGACATGTGTCACCTGCCCGTCTTCGCGCTGCGCCTCTCCGATCACGCGCACCCAGACGCTGCGGCCGCGCGCGGTGATCAGCGGAAGCTCGGCGTCGAAGGGCTCACCCAGCTCCATGGCCCGCTGCATCGCGCGGTGGATAGTCGGAACCGCTTCTTGCGCGTAGAAGCCAACGGCGCTGTCCACGGTCGGCACGTACCTGCCGGGGCTCAGATCGTGGATGCGGTAGGTCTCATCGGTCCAGAACAGCCGACCGGAGCGGCCGTCCACCTCCCAGCCGCCCACATGGCCGATGGCTTGGGTGCGCTCCATCAGCAGCTCGAGCCGCTTCTGGGTGCTGATGTCGCGCGCCACCGCCGCTACGCCGGCGATGCGGCCCGCCTGGTCGCGCAAGGCAGCCACGCTTACCGACACCAGCACCGAGCTGCCGTCCTTGCGCCGGGCGGCGGTCTCGAAGGGCGCGACGCGATCGCCGCGCTCGATGCGCACACAGCGCTCCCGCATCTGGCTCGGGAACTCGCCGGGAACGAGCAAGTGGTAGTTGTGGCCGATCACCTCCGAGGCCGTGTAGCCGAAGATCTCCTCGGCGCCGTGGTTCCAGGACAGGATGGTGCCGTCGAGGCCATGGCTGATGATCGCGTCCTGGGACGACTCCACCACGGCCGCCAGCAGGCCGCGCGCGGAGTCGGCGCGTATGCGCTTGGTGATGTCGCGTCCAATTGAAGCGGCCCCGATCACGCGGCCTTCGGGGTCGCGCAGGGGCGCTACGGTGAGGGCCAGGTGGACTTCGTGCCCGTCCCTGTGGCGGCGCACCGTTTCCAGGTCGCAAACAGTCTCGCCGGTGCGCACCAGTTCGGTGACGCGTGCGGTCTCGTCCCTGCGCTCTGGTGGGATCAGCACCAGGTGGCTGCTGCCAACTATCTCCGCCGCGCCGTAGCCGAGGATGCGCTCGGCGCCCCGGTTCCAGGACAGGATGGTTCCGTCCAATGTGCGGCTGACGATGGAGTCATCGGAGGAGTCGAGGAAGGCCGCTAGCATCTGGCTGGTCTGCTCCGCCCGCTTGCGTCCGGAGATGTCCTGGCAGGTGCCCATCATGCGCAACGGGGCGCCAGTGCGGTCGCGCCCCACGACGCGCCCGCGCGCGCCGACCCACAACCACTCCGCGTCCCGGCTGCGCACGCGAAACTCGAGTTCGAAGAGCTCGCAGCGGCCAGCCAGGTGGCATTCGATGTGCTCGGCCACCCGGGGCGCGTCGTCGGGATGGATCAGCCCCTCCCACAGGCGCGAGCTGTGCGGCAGCTCACCAGGGGCGTAGCCAAGCAGCCGGGCAAAGGCGTCGTCATGGTGCACGCGCGAAGCGGCGATGTCCCAGTCCCACAGGCTGAGGCCGGCCGTTTCGAGCGCCAGCTTCAACCGCCGATGACCCTCAGCGACCAGCCGCTCCTGCAATTTCTGGTGCCGGATGTCGCGTGCGATGCAGGACACCGCAGTGACCTGGCCAGATTCGTCGCGCATGGGCGAGCAGGTGACCGCCACCTGGATCATCGTGCCGTTGCGGTGCCGGCGCACAGTCCCCTGGTTGAGGACCTTTTCTCCCGCCGCCACGGCGCGCGTCAGTTCCTTCCAGTCGGCGTCGCCGGGAGGCATGAGTACAGACACGCTGTTGCCCAGGATCTCCTCGGCGCTGTAGCCGAGTATGGCCTCCGCCCCCTCGTTCCAGCTGAGCAGCGTTCCGTCCGCAGACCAGCTCATGATGGCGTCGTCGGTCGTGCCGACGATGGCCGACAGCAGCCGCAGCCGCTGCTCATGCGTCTTCTTCTCGGTGATGTCGCGCGTGATGCTGGAAATGCCGACAATGGCGCCGGCAGCGCCGCGCAGCGGCGCCACGCTCATCGACACGTCGATGCGTTCGCCGCTCTTGCGCAGCCGCACGGTCTCCCGGCTGTCGACCTGCTCGCCAGCCATGATGCGCGGCCGGATCGAAGCCTTCTCCTGGTCCGCCATCTCGGGCGGCAGAAGCCGGTCGATGGAACGGCCGACCATCTCTGCTGCGCCGTAGCCGAATAGCCGCTCGGCAGCCTGATTCCAGCTCAGCACCCTGCCGTCCACCGTCGTGCTCACGATGGCGTCGTGGGAGTTCTCCACGATCGAGGCCAGCCGCTGCTGCATCAGCGCCTCGCGCTGGCGCCGGGTCACATCCTGGACGATGACGAAGCGCGCGCGCCGCCCCCGAAACTCGAGGTCGTAGCCGCTGGCCTCGACCTCGCGGATCTCGCCGGAGCGGGTGCGGTGCCGCCAGCCGCCGAAGCTGGAGAACCCTCGCCGGCGCGGCCGGTTGAGCAGCTGCCGCACACCCTCGCGTTCGTCGTGGTCGAGCAGGCTCATCAAGCCGCGTCCGACCAACTCCTCGGGCGCGTAGCCGGTGACTGCGCCCATTGAGCGGTTGGCAGCCAGCAGCTTGAACTCCCCGCCCGGTTTGTCGGTGCCCGCGTCAGCGATTCGGCGGGCGCTGTCCGCGCCGATGGCGTAGATGAATGCCGGGATAGCGCTCTGGTCCAATGCCTGCAGCGTCTGGGCGCAGACGAAGTCTAGCTCCAGCGGGCGAGGCTGCGTCGCCGGCACG
>JBGPOV010000166.1:0-7228 GCA_041488255.1 Gammaproteobacteria bacterium
AGCGCGATCCACGGGCCCGGCGCGTAAGCGATGTTGTTGTGGAAGTTGTCGAGCGTCGTCCAGCCGGGCATCGGACACTGCTCGACGCGGTACTCGATGCCGCGCGCCTTCGCCTCCTTGAGCAGAGGGACGAACACTTCCTCGAACATCTGCAGGTTCTGGTCCATCTGCAGCGTCTGGTTGCGGCCGACGAACCCCACCACGGCGGGTTTCTCGAGCAGGACCGCAGCCTCGAACACCCGCATCATGAAGTCGAACTTCTTCCTGCGCACTGCCGGGTCGTCGTGGAGCATGTTATCGAAGTACCCCAGGTCGGAGAGGCCGACTCCGGTTTCCTTCATCGCCGTGAACACGCGCTGTGCGCGCCTCTTGTCGAACGGCTGGCGCAGGTCCAGCGTGTTGGCGACCGGATCGAGCATCGCGTCGGCCGGGATGTCGCTCTCGGTCGGGTGCAGTGCGGCCGATAGCTCGATGTTGTCGGCGCCGACGTCGCGTGCGAACTGCAGCCACTCTTCGATCGCGCGGTCGGGATCCTTGTCGCGAATCTCGCGCGGCGTCAGCTCCTGCAGCGCCGCGGTGAGGACGCTGATCTTCATGAACTTGGGCTCGAATTGCTTCGCTGCCATGGGTTTGCTCCTTGTGACCGTTCGGGGGGATCGCCAGCCACGCGCGTCGCGAATCGGCTCGATGCGGATGGATTGGCTACTTTCTGCGACCGAGTCGGTGCCGTCAAGAAATCGCGTAGATCGGTGCCGGGGGAAGGTGAAGGCGGGGAATATGTTTTCCACGCCTTCCTCAAGAACGCGCTGCTTATTTCAGAAGATCCTTCGCCGCGTCCAATCCCACTTGGGCGCATTCCTCATCCTGGTCGCCAGTTGCGCCGCTGACTCCAATGCCGCCCACCAGCGCATCGCCGGCCTTGATCGGGAGGCCGCCGGGGAAAATGATGAGGCGCGGCGTGTATTGAATTCCCGGTGCCAGGTTGACGATTGTGCTGCCAAACAATCGAGTTGGAAAACCAAATTGCGTCGCGGTCCAGGCCTTGTTAATGGAAATGTCTACGCTTCCCCGGAAAGACGCCGGGTGCCGACGGAAGTAAAGCAACCCGCCCCCGTCGTCGAGCACGGCGATGTTTAATTTCCAGCCCTTGCCGGCAGCGTACCTGTCACATGCCAAAGCCATTTTCTCCGCAACTTCGACACTCAGCACTGGCTTGGTCTCCAGGGCGGATGCCGATGGCGCCACGCCAGCAGTCAGAACGACACCACATAGAACGATTGCTTGTACCGCCTTCTTGAAGAACATTTCGATCTCCTCGATCATGGTTGCATAGTTCTAAAGCGACTCGCATGGATCGCCGTGGGATCTCTGTTCGCCGAAAACGTGGCGCGCCCCCTTGTCCGGCGGTTCATCCTCTCACGATGCTGGTCGCATCGTCCAGAAGCAAATGGGTTCCGGCAGCGGTGAGGGAAGTCACCGGAGGGTCTTCGGGCATAATCGGCCAGGACCGGCCAGCCGGTTGGCGCGCGAGGGACCATGCAGACGGTCATCCAGTGGCTCGAGCAGCTTGGGTTAGCGCAGTATGCGGAGGGCTTCGAGCGCAACGCGGTCGATCCCGACCTGTTGTCCGAACTCACGGACGCGGACCTCGAGACGCTGGGCGTACACGCTCTCGGCCACCGCAAAAAACTGCTCAGGGCGATCGACGCCCTGAGAGGCGCTGACACGATCGCGCCGCCGCGTTCTCCGGATTCCTACACCCCCAAACACCTCGCCGAAAAGATCCTCACGTCCAAGAGTGCGCTGGAAGGCGAGCGCAAGCAGGTCACCGTGCTCTTTGCCGACTTGAAGGGTTCGATGGAACTGCTCGCCGATCGCGACCCGAGGAGGCACGCAAGATCCTCGATCCGGTCCTCGAACGCATGATGGAGGCGGTGCATCACTACGAGGGCACGGTGAACCAGGTGATGGGCGACGGCATCATGGCGCTGTTCGGTGCCCCGCTCGCCCATGAAGACCACGCCGTGCGCGCCTGCTACGCCGCGTTGCGAATGCAGGAGACGGTAAAGCGCTACTCGGAGGATCTGCGCCGCTCTCAAGGTGCCGCAGTGCGGATTCGGGTGGGCCTGAATTCCGGCGACGTCGTGGTGCGCGCCATCGGCAGCGATCTGCACATGGGCGCGTGGATGCGCCGGTATTGGGACGAGGCAGGGGAGGCGTAGAGCCACGGCTCCGCCATCGCGCAGGAGATCGACGAGCCGAGACAGCTCGCGTGTCGGATGCACTCGCTCCTGTGCTATATTAATACCTTCCTCCTGAACGTATTACTTTATTCCAAATGGCAACCACTGTAACTTCCAAGGGGCAGGTCACGATTCCTAAGAGAGTTCGCGACTTGCTTGGGATTGAAGCCGGCTCTGCCGTGGACTTCGAGCTCACACCAAGCGGCGATGTAGTATTGCGCCATCGCAAAGGCAAGCGGAAACGGCCGCTGCGCCGCTTCGCTCGACTGCGCGGCGTCGCAACTGTAAAGATGAGCACCGACCAAATCATGGCGCTGACCCGCGGCAAGGAGTAGTTCGTTGATTCTCGTTGATACCAACGTGATCCTCGACCTGGTCGAGAATGACCCGGTATGGGCGGATTGGTCACAGCAACAGCTCGAGGCCGCAAGCCTACAGGCTACGCTTTGTATCAACCCCGTCATCTACGCGGAGCTTTCCATTGCCTTCGATGCGATTGAAGAGCTCGAAAGTATGTTGATACAGGGTGAGATTCACCTGGAACCGATCCCGCGGGAGGCTTTGTTCCTCGCTGGAAAAGCGTTCGTCAGCCACCGCAGAAAAAAGGGCAGGAAGACCGGCGTACTACCTGATTTCTTCATCGGTGCTCATGCGGCGGTCGCGGGATTGCCGTTGCTCACGCGAGACACGGGCCGTTACGCTACTTACTTCCCGACTCTCGAGCTCATTGCTCCACCGCGCGCCAAGTGATCCTTGTTGGACATGTCCTCGCTTCGTCAGCGTAGCGCGTCGAATAGCTCGTGCCGATCTACGGTTGGTTCACGGAGGGGTTCGACACGAAGAATCTGAAGGATGCCAGGGTACTGCTGACCGATCTCGAGGCGGCCATATGAGTGACCTCCGGCAGTGGCTGCAAGGTCTGGGGCTGGAGCGCTTCGCAGAGGCGTTCGAGCGCGAGGAACTTACGTTCGACAACCTGCCGGAGCTCACTGACGAGGAACTGAAAGAGCTCGGGCTGCCGCTAGGGCCACGCAAGACACTCCTCAAAGCGATCGAGGCTATGCGCGGCACGACGGCGGTTCGCTCGCTCCGCGCTCCCGATTCCTACACGCCCAAGCACCTCGCCGAGAAGATCCTCACCTCCAAGGCCGCCCTGGAAGGTGAGCGCAAACAGGTCACCGTCCTGTTCGCAGATCTGAAGGGCTCAATGGAATTGCTCGCGGATCGCGACCCCGAGGAGGCGCGCAGGATCCTCGATCCGGTGCTCGAACGGATGATGGAAGCGGTGCATCACTACGAAGGCATGGTCAATCAGGTCATGGGCGACGGCATCATGGCGCTGTTCGGCGCGCCGCTGGCCCATGAGGATCACGCGGTGCGGGCCTGCTATGCGGCGCTGCGCATGCAGGACTCGCTCAAGCGCTACACGGAGGACACGCGCCGCTCGCACGGCGTGGAAGTGCAGATCCGGGTCGGCCTCAACTCCGGGGATGTGGTCGTGCGCGCGATTGGCAGCGATCTGCATATGGACTACACCGCAGTGGGCCAGACCACCCACCTGGCCGCGCGCATGGAGCAACTCGCCCCGCCCGGGAGCGTGCGGCTGACCGGCGAGACCATTCGGCTTGCCGAGGGTTACGTCGAGGTGAGATCGCTCGGGCCCATCCCCGTGAAGGGCCTCCCGGACCCGATCGAGATCTTCGAGTTGACCGGGGCGGGTCAGGCCCGCACGCGCCTGCAGGCCGCGGCTCTTCGAGGCCTCACGCGCTTCGTGGGACGCGACGCTGAGATCGAGCACCTGCGCCGAATCGTGGGCCAGGCTGGTGCGGGCCACGGCCAAGTGGTCGCCATCGTCGGCGAGGCCGGGGTGGGAAAGTCGCGGCTGGTCTACGAGTTCACCCACTCACATCGGGTGCAGCACTGGCTGATCCTGGAGGCCCCCTCGGTCTCCTACGGCAAGGCCACCAGCTACCTGCCGGTGAACGATCTGCTCAAGGGCTACTTCAAGATCAGCGATCGCGACGATCACCGCGAGATGCGGGAGAAGGTGCTAGGGCGCGTGCTGGCTCTGGACCGTGCGCTTGAGCACCTGCTGCCCCCGCTGCTCGCTCTGCTCGATGTGCCCGTAGACGACGCAACGTGGACCATGCTCGACCCGCCCCAGCGCCGCCAGCGCACGCTCGACGCCGTCAAACGCCTGCTGCTGCGCGAAGCCCAAGTGCAACCGCTGCTCGCAGTCTTCGAGGACTTGCACTGGGTCGATGGCGAGACGCAGGCTCTGCTCGACAGTATCGTGGAGAGCCTTGGCTCGGCGCGTCTGCTACTGCTGGTGAACTACCGGCCCGAGTACGAGCACCGCTGGGGCAGCAAGACCGCGTACTCCCAGCTGCGCCTCGACAGCCTCCCGGCCGAGAGCGCTCAGGAACTGCTAGCGGCCCTGCTCGGCCCGGACTCGGGGCTCGCATCGCTCACACAAATGCTGGTGAAGCGCGGCAACCCGTTCTTCCTCGAGGAGACGGTGCGCACCCTGGTGGAGACGGGCGCACTGGCGGGTGAACGCGGCGCCTATCGACTGACGCGGCCGGTGGAGACGCTGCAGGTCCCGGCCACGGTGCAGACGGTTCTGGCGGCACGCATCGACCGGCTGCCGCCAGAGGAGAAACAGCTCCTGCAAGCAGCCTCGGTGATCGGCAAGGACGTGCCCTTCGCGCTGCTGGCGGCGATCGCAGAGCAACCGGAGGAGACGCTACTGCGCGGACTCGCCCATCTGCAGGAGGCAGAGTTCCTCTACGAGACCCAGCTCTTCCCGGACCTGGAGCACACCTTCAAGCACGCGCTCACCCACGAGGTGACCTACGGGAGCCTGCTGCAGGACCGGCGCCGCCAGCTGCACGCCCAGATCGTGGCCGCGATCGAGCGGCTCTACGCAGACCGGCTGAGTGAACATGTGGAGCGCCTCGCCCACCATGCGCTGCGCGGGCACCTGTGGGACAAGGCGATCTCGTATAGCCGGCAGGCGGGGAACCGGGCGCTCGACCGCTCGGCCCTCAGGGATGCGCTCGCCCACTTCGAGCAGGCGCGAGCCGCACTGCGGGAGCTGCCCGAGAGCCGGGAGCGGACCGAGCAGCTCATCGCCCTGTGCTTCGAGCAGCGCAACGCCCTCCATCCGCTCGGCGAGTTCGCGCGGGTGGGCGAGGTCCTGAACGAGGCGCGCGCGCTGGCGGAGGGGCTCGGTGACCAGCGGCGGCTCGGGTGGGTACTTGGGTACCAGGCGCAGCTCCAGAGCCTCCTCGGCGAGCACGCTCGGGCGATCGAGGCGGGGGTGAGCGCGTGCGCCATCGCCGAGGTGGTCGGGGACCTCGGGCTGCGCGTCGTCGCGAACTATTACTTGGGCCAGGCGCTCTGGTTCGCCGGCGACCCGCGCCGGGCGGCCGACGCCCTGCGCGCGGCTATCGCCCTCGTCAAGGGCGCGCCGCTTGGCGAGCGCTTCGGGCTGGCGGGGCTGCCGGCGGTCATCGCCCGCTGGATCCTAACGGTGGTCCTGGCCGACCTGGGAGAGTTCGGCGAGGCCATCGCCGCAGGGGAAGAGGGCCTCCGGATCGCCCAAGCCGCCGGACATCCCTACAGCGAGGTCTGGGTCCGCGTGGGCCTCGGGTACGCCCATCTGCGCCACGGGGACTTCGCGGCGGCAGCCCGGGTGCTGGAGCAAGGCCTTGCGCTCTGCCGGGCGACGGAGAATCGCTTGGCTCTACCGTTCGTCGCGGCGTTGCTGGGCTCCGCCCATCTCTGGTCGGGGCGCGCGGCCGACGCGGTGCCGTTGCTGGAGGAAGCGGTCGAAGCGATGACGGCGATGCGGATCCTGGGCTCCCGTTCGTGGATCATCACGTTCCTGGCCGAGGCCTATCTCGTCCTCGGACGGATCGCCGAGGCGCGGGAGCAGGCGGAGCAGGCCGTGGCGCTGGCGCGCACCCACCAGCAGCGGGGCTTTGAAGCCTGGGGTTTGAAACTGCTCGGGGACGTCCACGCTCACGAGCCTAGCGAGATCGATCAGGGCGGGGCCGAGCAGGCCGGGATCGATCAGGGCGGGGCCGAGCAGGCCGCGGACACGTACCGGCAGGCGCTCGCACTCGCGACCGAGCTGGGCATGCGCCCGCTCGTTGCCCACTGTCACTTTGGCCTCGGCAAGCTGCACGCGAGCCCTCACCCCCAGCCCCTCTCCCGACCCTCACCCTACCCTCTCCCGCAAGCGGGAGAGGGACCTTCTCTGTCTGGGGAGAGGGTGGCCAGGACCGGCCAGCGCGAGGAAGCGAGACAACATCTCGTCGTCGCGACGACGCTGTACCGCGAGATGGATATGCGGTTCTGGTTGGAGAAGGCGGAGACGGCGCTGGGGCCGTCCCATGGCAACCCACCCTGAACCGGGTCGAGCCAGCCGGGAGCCATACACAGCGAAATGGTCCGATCGGCCCGTGAGCGTGGCAAATCTGCGAGTGGTTCGGGCCTTCACGAACTCCCGACAGCCCGGACGTTCAAGCGCTGGCGCGCGCTGAAGGCGCGGCGCCGGACGAGGCGACTCACGTGAACTGCGCCCGCTGCGGCGAAGCCAATCCTGCGCAAGCGCGTTTCTGCATGAAATGCGGGGCGAGCGTCACGCTGTCGTGCGCAAGGTGTGGCACCGAGCTTCCCGCGTCGGCGCAATTTTGCTTCTCGTGCGGGCAGGCCGTGTTGGGCAGCGCGGGCGCGCAAAGGCCTCCAATGGCTCCCGCCGCGTACACGCCCAAGCACCTCGCCGAGCGCATCCTCACCTCGAAGAGCGCCCTCGAGGGCGAGCGCAAGCAGGTCACGGTGCTCTTCGCCGATCTCAAGGGCTCGATGGAGCTGCTCGCCGACCGCGACCCGGAGGAGGCGCGCAAGCTGCTCGACCCGGTGCTGGCACTGATGATGGAGGCGGTGCACCGCTATGAGGGCACGGTCAACCAGGTGAT
>JBGPOV010000167.1:0-7213 GCA_041488255.1 Gammaproteobacteria bacterium
AAGACGCCCGGGAGAGGGGAAGGGGTGAGGGAAGATGCTGCGGCGCCGGGTCTCGAGCCGTTAGCAGTGCGAAAGCTATAGTTTCTACGATCATGAACTCGTCGCCTCAGCGGTGGCGCGGAATTTCGCTATCTCTTCGTTCAGCCAGCCCCACGCCTCCAACTCGCGCGGGCCAGCGGTTTTGGACACCGCGATGGACAGGTATTGCATCTCGGAGTCGACTTTCTCCCGCGGCAGCATGTGCAGGCGGCTCACCAGGATTGCGGCCTCGATCACCGCTGCCTGCGCACGGTTGAAACCGGCAAACGGCGCATGGGTGAAGCGCGCGACTTCGCGGAAGAACAGCCTTGGCCGCTGCGGATTCTCTTCCACCCGGAGCAGCTCCAGCTCCGCGTGAGCCAGGGTGTCCGCGAGCCGGTTGCAGGCCACGTGCTGCGCCGGGACGGTGGGCCAGTCGTAACGGCCGGTCAGACAGCCGGCGAACACGCGCACGTCGTCGGTGAAGTTGAGCACCGCGCAGCGCGCGCGCAGCAAGCCGTCCAGGGTTGCGGAGGGCCGGAACGGCGCCACCACCACGAAAGCGTCTTGCCAGCGGACGCCCATGGGTGCGATCTGGTCGCGGTCTTCGCCTCGCGTGGTGACAATGGTTTCCAGGATCACGTGTCACCCTCGACGGTGGGGGCGAACGGGGCGCGCTCCGGCTCCGAGGGATCTCTGTGCGCAATCGGAGGATCCGATCGGCGCAGCGCCGCGCGGCCCCAGCGCAGCTCCTCGTCCTGCGCGTAGCGCTTGCCCAGCTGCCAGGCGATCTGCGCGCGCGCCAACTCCACCCCCATGTAGAACGCGTGGGAGGCGTCGCTTTCCAAGCCAAGCCGCGGATACAAGCGGAACGGCTCGTTGGCGGTGTGCACGCCGTCGCGGTTGTACACGTGGATGCCTTCCTCGCTCACCTGCACGCGGAAGCTGGGATCTTTCACCGCCTGTGCGGTGGCGCCGATCTCCTCGGCCGAGTAAGGGAAGGGCCTGGTGTCGCGCAGCGCGAGCAGCCCGCCCTCGAGGCGCCGGGGTAGAGCGTCGGCGGCGCGCGCCGCGAACATCAGGCGCCGCGCCGCATTCGCCTCCTGAACCGCGCCCAGTGCGTGTCCGCTGACCTGCGTAGTGAGCAGATGGGTGATGCCCAGCTCCGACATGATGCCGGCCAGCACCGCCTGCATGCCGATGGTATCGGCGTCGGTGAGCTCGGTCAGATTGCCGCTCCCCATCATGATCTGCACCTGCGGCAGAGCCCGGCGCAGATCGCGGTAGCGCACCAGCGACTCGGTGAAGCCGAAGTGGATCGGGTCGAGGATGGGATCGGCGATGAACGCGCGGCCCTTCTTCGACAGGGTTTCGATCGCCTCGTACAGCGAAGCCATGTCGCCGTGCTCGGCCGGGATCAGCACCGGTGTGGCCGGCGCCTCGTCGACCAGCCACAGGGTGTCGCGCTTCAGGCTGAGCAGATAATCGCAGCCGGCGTGCCCGCCGCGCAGCAACTCGTCGTTGTCCATCGAGTCGACGCTGACGCGATAGCCGCTTTCGCGCAGAGCCGTCACGGCGTCCTCCAGGTGGGCGAACGGCGTCTGCGGCAGGCAGCCCAGGTCGATCACGTCCGCGCCGGCTCCGGCGTAGCGCCGCGCCTGCGCCAGCATCGCCTCGATGCTCATGTTGGGCGCGTCGACGATCTCGGCGAAGATACGCACGTCGTAACGCGATAGATCCGGTGCTGCCCCCCCGCCGCGCCCGAAGAACTCCGGCAAGTCCTTCAGCTCCTCGGGACCGCGCTGGAACGGGACGCCGAAGTGGGCGGACAGCGGCTCGAGTTCGCCGCGACAGCGGCCCGGCACCAGCACCCGTTGGGCGCCTTCGGTGGAGGGCAGCCGCCGGAGGATCATGTCCGCGGTCATCAAACCGGCTACTTGCAGTTTGAGTACATGCACGCCGTAGGTAAACTGCGCAGGTTGCAGCGAAACCAGCACCTTGCGCAGACTCGCCTCCGCCAGGCGGCCGGTCAAGAAGAGGATGTGCTCAGGCATTGCAACCGCTCGTCGATCGCGTCGCTCAAATCCGGCACCGAAAGCACGACCTTGGTGTCGCGGAACGCGGCGAGCCGCTCGACGTTCTCCAGGTCGATAGGACGCGGATACACCCAGACCTGCCGGTCTGGCGCGTCGGTGATCAGCGCGGGTGCCGTGTCGCAGGTGAACACGATGGAGGGAATGCGGCACTTGCCGGCCTGCGCATAGAAGTTGGTGACCAGCGTGTCGGAAATACCAGCCACGCACTTGGCCACCGTGTTCGAGCTGGCTGGCGCGATGACCACCGTGTGGTAGTTGCCGTCGTATAAGAACATCACCGGCACCGCGCTCGCGGTCTGGTCGCGGTGCACCTTGCAGCCGGGCTTGAGCTTGGTCAGATCGTAGCCGTACATGCGCATGACTTCGGCGGCAGCCTCGCTCAGGAACAAGTCGACGTGGTCCAGTCTGCGCACGACGTCGAGGCATTCCTTGAGGTAGTGGCCAGATCCAGACAGGGCCCAGGCGATGCGCGGCGAATCCGAGCGGTTCATTGAGGGAGAAGATACCGGCGCGAGACGGGCAGCCTCCACGTCCATGTTAGCCCCGTTTCCCGCAAAACGGAACACGCTCACTGTTAGAATGACCGCTCTTCACCCGCAGGGGGGAGAACCCATGGAAAAGAGCTACAGCGAGGAGGAGGTCAAGCAGCGTTTGGCCGCCGACCTTCCGCACTGGTACTACGAGGACGGCTGGATCCGGCGCAAGTACAAGACTTCGGGCTGGAAGGGCACGCTCATGGTGGTGAACACGGTGGGCCATCTGGCCGAGGCGGCATGGCACCACCCCGACCTCACGGTGTCCTACGCCTTCGTGATTGTCAAACTCATGACCCATACCGCGAAAGGGGTGACCGACAAGGACTTCGCCCTGGCCCGCAAGATCGAGGACGTCGTCCAGTGGCAGCCAGGCAAGGAGGGCGGGCCGCTCGAGGGCACACCCAACGAAGATCAGCGCTTCAAGTACATCAAATACGATTGAGCGCGCCGGCGGCGCGTGCCGCCGCTGCCGCCGACCGCATGGACATCGTCTTCATCCGGGACCTGAGGCTCGACACGCGCATCGGCGCTTACGAAACCGAGCGCCGCAAGGTACAGACCCTGCAGTTCGAGCTCGAACTGGGGCGCGAGCACCTGCAGGCCTGCGCGACCGATAGGCTCGCGGATACCATGGACTACGCCGAAGTGGTGAGGGCCATCCAGACGGTCCTCGCGGAGCACGAATTCCATCTGCTCGAACCGCTCGCCGAAGCCATCGCCAAGCATCTGCTGAATCGCTTCGACGCCCGCTGGGTCAAGCTGGAGGTCAGCAAGGTGGGCGTGGTCCCGGGCGCACGGCAGGTGGGCGTGCGCATCGAGCGCCAAGGATGACCCCGGACATGCAAGGCCAAGTCACGGTCGTCACCGGCGGTTCCGGTGGCATCGGGTCGCGGATCTGCCGGCATTTCGCGCAAGCCGGCGCGACGGTGGTGTTCACCTACCGCACGCGCAAGCAGTCGGCTCAGCAGGTCATCGAGACGCTGCCCGGCGCAGGCCACTCGGCCAAGCAGGTGGCGGTGGACGACAGCGCGGCGCTCAAAATCCTAGCGGCAGAAGTAGAGTCGAAGCACGGCCGCTGCGACGTCCTGGTGAACTGCGCCGGCATGACGCGCTTTGTGGCGCACACCGAGTTGGACGCCTTGGACGACGATCTGATCGACGAGATCTTCCGCGTCAACTGGCGCGGCCCGTTCGCCGCGGTACGCGCCTTTCGTCCCCTGCTCAAGGCTGGCGGCAATGGCCTGGTGGTCAACATCTCCTCCATCGCCGGCGTGACCGGCATGGGCAGCAACGTGGCCTACTGCGCTTCGAAGGCGGCGCTGGACTGTATGACCAAGTCGCTGGCCCGCGCGCTGGCGCCGGAGATCCGTGTCGTTTCGGTGTCGCCGGGGCTGGTGGACGCCGAGTTCGTGCGGGGCCTGGATCAGAAGTGGCGCGACGAACAGGCGGCGCGCACTCCGCTGCGGCGCCTCGCGACGCCCGACGAGATCGGCGCCGCGGTGGTGGCAGTTGCCACCACGCTCGCATACTCGAACGGCTGCGTCATCGCGGTCGACGGCGGGCGGCCTCTCGCCTAGGGCGCGCCCAGCGCCGCTGCGCCGTATCCTGCGGAACATACCGGTATACTGGTGGACCGTGACGGTCGACTCCATCGTCCGTGCACAGGCGTATCCCCCACCCAACCCTCCCCCGCTCTCGCGGGGGAGGGGGAGGGAGGGGGCGAGTCCTCTGGAATTGACTGATACAGCCAATCATCGCCATGTCCGCCGTCCACAGCCTCTACGACGAGGTGATCCTGGATCACATCAAAAACGCCCGCAACTACCGCGTGCTGGAACACGCGGACCGCGCGGCGGAAGGGATCAACCCGCTGTGCGGCGACAGCTTCACCGTCTACGTGCGGCTCGACGGGGAGGTGATTCGGGACGCGAGCTTCCAGTGCTCCTGCTGCGGGATCTCGATGGCCTCGGCCTCGGTGATGACCGAGGCGGTCAAAGGGCGCACCGTAGCGCAGGCGGCCGAGCTGTACCGTCGCTTCACCGGGCTCCTGTCGGAAGCCGGCGCACCGGAGCTCGCCGACGATCTGGGAGAAGTCGCAGTGCTGGCCGTGGTGCGGGCTTACCCCTCGAGGCGCGATTGTGCGGCTCTGGCCTGGCATACACTGGTCGCAGCGCTCGAGGGGCGCAGGAGCATGGTCCTTGGTTCTGCCACCCTCGCCTAATCTTTTTTGTCGGCTCCATTCGCACCCGCGGCCGGCGGGCTGTGCATCTGCTTCGCGAGCCGCCACGCCATCCACGCGAGCAGCAGCACGCCCAGCGCCAGCACACCCCACAATCCCCAGACCTTGTAGTCAACCCGAGGGCGCAGTGCCGCGGCCCCGGCGAACAGCCGCTCGGGCAGCACTTCCGCGCGAGCCAGCTTCGGCTGCCGATCGCTGCCCCAGCCGGGCACTACGGTCTCGACCGGATATGCGGCGGGCTGCACTCGGACGCTGCCGTAAGCGATCTGGAATGGACCTTGGCCGCGCGCCGCGAACACGAGCTTCTGTGGCACCCAGCCAACGCTCAGGCGCGGCAAGCCACTGCCGAGCCCCCCACCCTTCTGGTCCACGCGCAGCAGCCAGTAGCGGTCGGCGTTAGTTGCGACAGCGAGATCGGGGCTGGACACTGGGTGCCCGTGCTGCGTCAAACGGTAGATCACGTTGCTCGTCACCGAGCGCCATTCGCGGCGCGGGTCCTGGCGTGACAGCAGCTCCACGCGGGCGATGCTGTTGTCCTGGGGAAGACCGAAGCGGACGCGATCGATCGGGAACTGGCCGGCGACGTCGTACAGGTACTCGCCTGGCTTCTCGCCGGCCTCGGGCAGCACTTCTCTCCAGGCGCGCTCGGGTTCCAGCGCGATCTCGCCGGTACGCACCATCGCGCGCGTCAGATCGAGCGGCTCGCCGTGTCCCGTCCCATCCGCCTTCCCGACGGTCGGCCAGGACAGCCGCAGGTACTTCGCCGTGCGCGGCTGGAACTCCACCGTGCGCTGCTCGAGGCGCTGCCCGCCGTAGTCGACGCGCACCAGCGGCGCCTGAGGCACGACCGTGGTCCAGTTCTTGAGATCGTCGCTGGCTTCCACGCGCAAGGTCGTGGCGAAGCTGGCCGATCCCTGGTGCCAGTCGAGCTCCAGAGCCTCGTAGGGTTGCTTCAGCGCGCTGACGTCCAGGAGATAGGCGAGCAGGCGCTGCTGCGTGGGGGGCTTGCCGACCTCGCTCTTCACACTCACCACCGTCCCGCCGCCGGTCTTTTCCACCCTCAGCTGCAGGCCTTGCAGGTCGGCTGGCTGCTCGCCGTAGAGCGGGAAATACTTCACGGCCACCGGCTGCGGCTTCTCCGAGCGTCGGGGCGGCCTGGGTTCGAGCGCGAAGGGCACGGGCTCGCCGTCGGCGTTGAACACGCGCATGTCACCGAGGTCGGTGCGCGTCACGCCTTGGTATACCGACGCGGGGATCTCGACCTCGTACAATGCTTCGCGGCCGTCCACTTGAATCGGCACGCCGAAGGCGAAGTCCTGCGGCTTCTCGGCCACCGCGCACAAGACCGGCGCGAGCAGCAGGCAGAGCAGCGCTTTCATGTGGAGCTCTCCGAAGCCTTGGGTGGAACCGGCGAAAGATAACCGATCAGCAGCATGAGCAGCCCGACCCCGATGAAGGACACGATTCGCTCGACCGTGCCGATGTTGGACAGGTCCACCAGGACCAGTTTTGCCACCACGACAGCCATGAGCGATGCTCCGACGATCCAGAGTACCCGCACGCGCAGGCGCGTGGCCGCCGCCATCGTGCACAAGGCCAGCACACTCCAGAAAATCGACAGCGCAGTTTGCACCAGCACGGAGTGCAGCATCGCGTCGAGATCGTAAGGGATCGCGGCCCAGTGGTGCAGCGCGCGCAGCAGCGAGCCGTTGAGGCCGATGAAGCCGATTGCCCCCAATGCAGAGTAGATCAGGGCGGGCTCGTCTCCGATGTAGTCCGCCAGGTCCATGCGCTTGAGCCCCCGTATCCAGGCGATGATCGCGAGCCAGGCGGCGAACTGAGCCAAGTCCAGGGGATTCAGCAGTGGGACATAGGGCAGGGGGCTCGCGTTTCCGTCGCTCGTCGCATTGGCCACGAGTATCCAGGCCCACAAGAACACCGCGAGCGGCGCGGCGCCGAGCAGCGCATAGGTAACGAGCCGGCCCCGCACCGGCCAGGGCAGTTGCTGAGCGCGGGTCGCCAGTAGACCCAACAACAGGCCGGGGACGATGCCCCAGGCGATCATGCCCCAGACCCAGCTGGCGTGGAGCGTGTCGTCGATGGCCCATGCCAGTTCCCAGGAGGCGAGCGCGGTAAACAGCCAGAGCTGACCGGCGTGCATGAAGCTGATGTAGCGATTCTGCGCATCGTCATGCCGGCGCAACAGCCAGAGGTGCGCGGCGAACGCGGCCGGCCAGGCCATCGCGCCCAAATGGGCCAGCGGATGCCTGCGGTCCGCTGCGTCGTCTAACGCGAGCAGCATCATGGCCGGCAGCAACGCAAGC